>NZ_JBKQJR010000074.1:0-52506 GCF_052326845.1 Acidocella sp.
TCGGGGTACTGGTGCCCGGCCATCTTGCCGATCCAGTAGTAAAACCCGGCGAAGATCGCGAAGGCGGCGCCCATGGACAGCACATAGTGGAAATGGGCGATCAGGAAGTAGTCGTTATGCAACTCCTGGTCGAGGCTGGCATTGGCCAGCACCACGCCAGTGGCGCCGCCGATGACGAACAGGAAGATGAAGCCCACGGCCCAGAGCATCGGTGTCTTGAACTCGATGGAACCGCCCCACATGGTGGCGATCCAGGAGAAGACCTTGATGCCGGTCGGCACGGCGATGACCAGAGTGGCGACCTCGAAATAGATCTTCGAGTCCGTGCTGATGGCCGAGACAAACATGTGGTGCGCCCACACGACGAAGCCGACGAAGCCGATGATCACCATCGCATAGGCCATGCCGAGATAGCCGAAGATCGGCTTCTTGGAGAAGGTGGAAACCACATGGCTGATGATGCCGAAGGCCGGCAGGATCATGATGTACACTTCCGGGTGGCCGAAGAACCAGAACAGATGCTGGAACAGCACCGGGTCGCCGCCACCGGCGGGCTCGAAGAAAGAGGTGCCGAAATTGCGGTCCATGATCAGCATGGTGACGGCGCCGGCCAGCACCGGAATCGCCAGCACCAACAGGAAGGCCGTGACCAGGATCGACCAGCAGAACAGCGGCATCTTGTGCATGGTCAGGCCGGGGGCGCGCATGTTCAGGATGGTGGCGATGAAGTTGATCGCGCCCAGCAGCGAGGAAATGCCGACAAGGTGGATGGAAAATAGCGAGAAATCCGTGGCGATACCCGGGGAGTACTCCGCGTTGTCCAGCGGGGGATAGAGCGTCCACCCCGCACCGGTGCCGGAGCCAAGGAACAGGCCAAGCATAACGAAAACGAAGCCCGCCACCAGGAACCAGAAGCTCATGTTGTTGAGGCGCGGGAAGGCCATGTCCGGCGCACCGATCATGATCGGCACGAACCAGTTGCCCATGCCGCCGATGAGCGCCGGCATCACGAACCAGAAGATCATGATCAGCCCGTGGGCGGTGATGATCGCGTTCCAGGTGCTGCCGCTGGTGATGATGTCGTTGTGCGGATACATCAGCTGCAGGCGCATGATCATGGAGAGCACGCCGCCGACGCAGGCGCCGATGAACGCCGCGGTGATGTAGAGCGTGCCGATATCCTTGTGGTTGGTGCTCATCAGCCAGCGGCTGATGAAGCTCTGCTTGTGGTGCCCATGGCCTTCGTGGCCGTGAGCATGGTCGTGAGCGGTTGTGGACATGGTGCAGGCTCCTCAGCGCGTGGCGTCAGCCAGCTGGTTGCGGGGCATGGGCGAAGACAGCGGCGCGGCAGGTACGGTGTTATCCGTGTAGGTGGCCAGCGCGGTCTTGGTCCAGGCAATATAGTCGGCCAGCGGGACAGCCTTGATCTCGATCGGCATGGCGTCGTGGTCCAGGCCGCAGATCTGGTTGCACTGGCCGAAATAGGTGCCGGGCTTGGTGATCGTCGTCCAACTGGTGAGCGTGGTGCCGGGGATGGCGTATTTCTGCACGCCGAGCGAAGGCAGGTAGAAGCCGTGCAGCACATCGCCGGAGGTGATGACGAACCTGATCTTCTCGCCCACCGGCAGCACCATCGGGTGGTCCACCGAGAGGCGGCGGAGCTGGCCGGGCTTGATCTGGTCGTCCGGCACCATGTAGCTCGTGTAATCCAGCCCCGGCACGGAATTGTAATTATATTCCCAGTACCATTGATGCCCGGTGACGGTGACCGTCATGTACGGGTTGCTGTCATCGGCCTCATAATAGATCAGGTCGATCGACGGCACGATGATGACGGCCAGGATCAGCACCGGCAAGACGATCCAGATCACCTCGATGAGCGTGTTATGGGTGACCTGGCTGGGCTTCAGGTTGCGGCTGGCACGGAAGCGGATGATCACGTACAGCATGAGGATGCCGACAAAGCCGACGACCCCGGCCATGATCCAGAGTACGTATTGCATCAGCCAGTCGATCTGGGCCTGCATCGGGCTGCCCGCCACGGGAAACCACAGTTCCCAATTGAACGGCGCATCGACATAGCTATTCACCGCGGCGGTGGGGTCCGGCGCCGCGGCCTGGGCCAGTGCGACATGCCCAAAAAGGACCAGCAAACCTGCTGCGCCCAAGGCTGATACAACACTCCGCTTCATTGTTCTGGTGCCCCGTTCTTTTTATTCAGACCGTGCAATCGGTCCTTGTATATCATCAGTGATATAGAGCGGACCTCGCAATATCAAGTTTACTTGCGGGTTTGTTGCAATGCAGCGGAAGCAGAGGTCAGGCGGGTCGAACGCTTGCCCGCCGCACCTAGGTGGCAACCGGCACAAGACCGCCGCCATGCCATTGCTGCAGAACGACAAAACTCCCGGCATTCTGCCCGCTCAGGTCGAAATTCACGCCAAAACCGTTGCTCAGCGTGCCGCGCGGCAAATTCGTGCCACGCAGCGTGGCGATGAGTTTGGACGGGTCGCCACTGGTTTTGTTCAGGGCCCCGAATACCAGCTTTGCGCCAACATAGGCGGTGAGACTGGCCGCCGAGCGCGGCTTGGTGCCGAATTTGGCGAAATACGCCTCCTGCACCGCCGCTGCCGAGGCCGGGTAGAATGGCGCCCCGATGACAAACGTGCCCGCCAGGGCGGGACCGAGCGCCGCCTGCGTCTCGCGCAGCTGGTAGCCAGCGCCACAACCGATCAGAGTGCCGGGCCGCCAGCCCTGCGCCTGCATGGCCAAGGCGAGGCCCAGCGCGTCATCCAGCCCGGCGGCATGCAGCAGCACGTCCACCTTGGCGCGCATCAGCCGCCCGGCTTGGTCGTACAGATCGGCCACGTCGTCGGGATAGCCAATGGCGAGCTTCACCGGCAGTTTCGCCGCGTTCAGCGCGCTGGTCACGGCGGCGGCAATTGCGCCATCATCGGCGCCGGTATTGTACAGCAGCCCCAGCGTGCGCCCGGCGAAGCGGGCCTGAACGGTGGCTGCGGCAAGCTGCCCCACCATGAACGCGCTCGGCCCGGTGCGGAGAGTGTATTTGAAGCCGCGTGTGAGGATGCCGTCGGCCAGGGCCGTCAGTTCTATAAAAGGTGTCTGCGCCAGCTCGGCCGCGGCGGAGGCAGGGTAGGAAAGCGCCGAGATGCCACTGCCGAGGATGACTTTGGCATGCGCGCCCGAGATCAGGTTCCCCACCGCCTGCGTGGCATAAGCCTGATCCGGCGTGTCCGTCGGCACCAGCGATACCGGCTTGCCGGCAATGCCGCCCGCCTGGTTCACCGCGTCAGCCGCCAGCAGAATGCCACGCAGCACCTCATCCCCCAGCAGCGCCGCATTGCCGGAGAGCGGCAGCACCGTCCCGATGACCGGCGCAGACGGCGCGGCAGGGGCAGAGACCGTGGAAGCCCCGGCCCGCGACGCGAGCGCGCAGGCACCGGCAAAACCCAGCATGAGGCGGCGGGAGAGAGACATTTACAGCCTAACTCGCATCTGCGCCGGGCGGGGGCAAGGGTTGACGCCACGCCCTGAAGGGCGGAGTTCTAGCGCCATGACGCTGCCTGACACGATGCGCTACGTGAATGTCACCGCCCCCGGCGAGCCGGAGGTGATGCGGGTGGAGAGAACAGCCCTCCCCGTTCCCAAGGATGACGAGGTGCTGATCCGCGTGATGGCCGCGGGGGTGAACCGGCCGGATGTGCAGCAGCGCAAGGGGCTGTATCCTCCGCCGCCAGGGGCCAGCCCGATCCTTGGCCTGGAAGTGGCTGGCGAGGTGGTGGCGCTGGGCGCCACGGCCAGCGGCTTCTACCCCGGCCACCGTGTTACCGCCCTGTGCAATGGCGGCGGCTATGCCGAATACGTGACCGTGCCGGCGGCCCAATGCCTGCCCTGGCCGGAGGGCTATGACGCGATCCGCGCCGCAGCACTGCCGGAGAATTTCTTTACCGTCTGGGCCAATCTGTTCGACATCGCCGGGCTCAAGCCAACGGAAAGCCTGCTCGTGCATGGCGGCACCTCGGGCATCGGGCTCACGGCCATCCAGCTCGCCCGCGCCCAGGGCTCGACTGTCTTCGCCACCGCCGGGTCGGACGAGAAATGCGCGGTCATCGAGCGCTACGGCGCCACGGCGATCAACTACAAGCGGCAGGATTTCGCCGAGGTGATCGCCAAGCTCACGGACAAGCGCGGCGTTGACGTGGTGCTGGACATGGTCGGCGCCTCCTACGCGACGCGGAACCTGCGGAGCCTGGCCCGGGGCGGACGGCTGGTTTTGGTCGCCATCATGGAGGGCGGCAAGGCGGACGGGTTCGATCTGGGCCTGGTGATGGTCCGGCGGCTGACGGTCACCGGCTCGACCATGCGCCCGCGCTCGACCGCCGAGAAAGGCGCCATCGCCCAGGCGCTGAAGCAGAAGGCCTGGCCCCTGCTGGCCTCCGGCAAGGTGGCGCCAGTCATCGACCGTGTGTTCGAGCTGGAAGACGTTGCGGCGGCCCATGCGCTCATGGAAAGCAGCGCGCATATCGGCAAGATCATGCTGCACATCGCCGATTGAGTTTTATCCAAATCGGGCTATTGCGGAGCCGCATGAAGCCGGGATCGTATAACATGAAGTATATTCTGCTGGCCGCCACCGCCTGCCTTGGCCTCGCCGCCTGCGCCTCCACGCCTGAAAGCCCGGCGCAGCAGGCCGAGGATGCCGCCTGCACCGCCCAGGCCGACGCGCAGTACAACCAGGACACCATCAGCGACGCCGGGCACACGGCGCAGAACGGGCTGATGTACGGCGCCACGCCGACGCATGTGTTCGACGCCGAGCACATGGGCGCGCTGCACGAGAGCGACAGCCAGATCCAGAACTGCGAAGAAACGGGCAACAATAACGGCCAACCCGTGGTGAACGGCGTTCCGGTCGTGGCCCCGCACATCATCAACTGACGGAGTATCCCTATGAGCCGCATTATCCGCACTGAACCCAGCCCGGTCCTCTCCAAGGCGGTGGAGTACCACGGCTTCGTCTACACGATGGGCGTGGTCGCCACGAACCCGGACGCGGACATCACCGCGCAGACCGAGAATGTCCTGGCGCAGATCGACGCCCTGCTGGAAGCGCATGGCACGGACAATACCCGCCTGCTCCAGGCGCATATCTGGTTGAAAAATATTGCAGATCGCGCGGCGATGAATGAAGTGTGGACGGCCTGGCTGCCGGAAGGCGCCGCCCCGGTGCGCGCCTGCGTCCAGGCCGAGCTGGCCGACCCGCGTTACCTCGTGGAAATCATGATCACGGCCTGCAGGTAAGACCCGATTTCCTAAATTATTTCGTTTATATTAAGCCAGTTAAGCGCCGTCGCCGGACTCGGGAAACGAGTTTCGCGGCGGCGCTTTCGTATCTGCTGCACCGCAACATCATTACGAATGCAACAGATAGGAACTTTGTCTTAAGTTCTGTTGCGACCTCCACAGAAAAACCACAAAATCTTCACACTGTGGTATTTTTGCCTCAGTAGCGGGTTGCGCAGAACGCAAACCACCCTTAGCCCGGACACATAGTGGTTTTCACTTTGGCGATCTGGGAATGAGGCATTTTATGGGCGGCACAAAGACACCCTGCAGTCTCTCGGGCTTTGCCCGCAAGATCCTTATGGGCGTTTCCTTCTACGTCGCGTCCCTCGTTTCCTCCCACGCCGCGATGGCTTCGATCCACCACAAGCGCATCCACAACGTGCATACCGCCAGCGCCGGGCACCACGCCCTGGCGAGCACCAGCCACACGCATCATGTGGCCTCAACCGGTCATTTCCACACGGTTGCGACCGCCTACCACTACCGCCACTTGCGCTCTGCGCAGTACCGCCACTCCGGCCTGCAATGCGTGCCCTATGCGCGCGAGGTCTCGCATGTCGACCTCTCCGGCAACGCCTTCCTGTGGTGGGCGGAAGCCGCCGGCCGCTATGCCCGCGGCAATGCGCCGGAAGAAGGCGCTGTGCTGAACTTCCGCTCCATCGGCCGCATGCCGCTCGGCCACGTGGCCGTGGTGACCGCCGTAATGGATAGCCGCACCATCCTCATCACCCAGGCTAACTGGGTCCCCGGCACCATCACCAACGACGTGACGGTGCAGGACGTTTCCGCGAATAACGACTGGTCGGAAGTTCAGGTCGAACTCGGCGACAGCAGCAAGTGGGGCGCGCCTTACCCGACCTACGGCTTCATCTATAACCGGCCCGACACCGGTACTGTGATCGCCTCCAACGGCCAGGGCAACGAAGTGGCGGAAGCCCCTGCGGCTACCCAGGTGAGCGACGAAGCACCGGATCGCAACCTGCAGTAACCCCTCCTGCTCCTGAACGGGAACAGGCATAACTCCATAAATTCGATTAGCTTTTGCCAAACTGGTGGTTTTTGCTTAGCCTGCTCCTGGAAAAAGACAGGAGCATCCAAGACATGACCACTGCCAATTCTCGCACCGCTGACCATCCCATCGAAAAGATCTTCCTGGAGCGCTGGTCGCCGCGGGCCTTCACCGGCGAGGAAATCTCCGAAGCCACGCTGCGCACCATGTTCGAGGCGGCACGCTGGGCACCCTCCTCCTACAACTCGCAACCATGGCGCTTCATCTATGCCCGGCGCGACAACGCGCATTGGGACAAGCTGCTCGGCCTGCTGAACGAGTTCAACCGCTCCTGGGCGAAGACCGCATCCGCCCTCGTGTTCATCGTGTCCTCCGAAACCATGTCCCTGCCGGGCAAGGACACGCCGGTTCCCTCGCGCACCCATTCCTTCGATACCGGCGCGGCCTGGGCCTATCTGGCGCTGCAGGCGGCCTACATGGGGTGGCACGCCCACGGCATGGCCGGCATCGAATGGGACCGGGCGTACACCGCGCTGAAGGTGCCGGCGGGCTACCAGGTTGAAGCCGCGGTGGCGATCGGCCGCCAGGGACCGAAGACGCTGCTGCCCGAGGCCCTGCAAGCCCGCGAGGTGCCGAGCCCGCGCAAGCCGCTGTCGGACTTCGTCTCCGAGGGCAGCTTCTGAGCCACCTCGGCCAGTTGATTTTGATCAAGACATCCGGGGCGCATTTCCCTAAAATGGCGCCGCCAAGAGCGGGAGTGGCTTTGCCGTCCTGAAGATCCGTGAAGGCGGCGTTCGGCCATTTCCGCGTGGTTGATGCTTCTGCAATGGAGACACACATGGCTGATACACAAGTCGACGTGAAGAAAAGCAGCACACTGGCGCCGCAGCCCAATGATCCGTGGCGCTCCTTCCGCGATGAGCTGGACCGGGTCTTCGAACAATTCGGCCAGACGCTGTCGCCCTGGTCTCTGTTCCGGGGCGCCGAGAGCATAAAACTACCCTCGGTGGACATTACCGAGGACGACAAGGCCTTCATGGTGACCGCCGAACTGCCCGGCTTGGCGGCTGAAGACGTGGATGTGTCCCTGGAAGGCCGGACCCTGGTGATCAAGGGCGAGAAGCAGCAGGAAACCAAGACCGAGGAGAAGAACTACCACCTCACGGAGCGAACCTACGGCGCGTTCGAGCGCAGCTTCTACCTGCCGGACGGGGTGAATGCGGACGCGATCAGTGCCTCCGTGGCCAAGGGCGTGCTGGCGGTAACGCTGCCCAAAGTGCCTTCTCCCGCCGACACAGCGAAGAAGATCGAAGTGAAGACGGCCTGACCCAATTGCGCCGGTTGAAGCTTAGAGCTCCTTACAAAGCCCGCTAGGCCGAGTTGAATGGTGCCGTATTTCGAGCACCGGAGCGCAGAAATGCGGTGCCAGGCGGCCGGCATAGTAGGGTTTTGAGGGGGGCTCTATCGCATCAGCCGGCGCATCGCCTGATCCAGCCCTTCCAGGGTGAGGCCGTACATGCGCTGTTCCATCAGCTCGGCGATCAGCCGCGTGGTCTGGGTGTAGTGCCACAGGCGCTCCTGCGCCGGGTTGATCCAGGCCGCCTTGGGGTAGGCATTGAGGATCCGCTTCAGCCAGGTTTGCCCACTCTCCTGGTTCCAGGAGGAGATGGCCCCACCCGGGGAGAGCAGTTCGTAAGGGCTCATCGCCGCATCGCCGACGATCACGAGCTTCCACGTATGGTCATAGGTATGCAGCACGTCGGCGGTGGAGACCGCGTCCGCCGCGCGCATGTGCGCGTCCTGCCACAGAGTTTCATACGGGCAGTTGTGGAAGTAGAGATGCTTCAGATGTTTGAACTCTGAGCTGGCGGCGGTGAAGAGCTGCTCGCAAAGATGCACATGCTCGTCCATCGAACCGCCGATATCCAGCAGCAGCAGCAGCTTCACCGCGTTGTGGCGCTCCGGCACCATTTGCAGGTCGAGATACCCGGCATTGCGGGCGGTGGAGCGGATGGTGCCGGTCAGGTCCAGCTCCTCGGCCGCGCCCTCGCGCGCGAAGCGGCGCAGCCGGCGCAGCGCGATTTTCATGTTACGCGTGCCGAGCTCGGCATCGCCAGCGAGGTTGCGGAACTCCCGCTTGTCCCACACTTTCACCGCCCGGCGATGACGGCTGCCCTCCTGGCCGATGCGCACGCCTTCCGGGTTGTAGCCATAGGCGCCGAAGGGCGAGGTGCCGGCGGTGCCGATCCATTTATTGCCGCCCTGGTGGCGGTCCTTCTGCTCTTCCAGGCGCCGGCGCAGCGTTTCCATCAGCGCCTCGAACCCGCCGAGCGACTGGATCTGCGCTTTCTCTTCCTCGGTGAGCAGCTTTTCCGCCAATTTCTCAAGCCATTCGCGCGGGATTTCCTGCGGCGCGACCTCACCCACCGCTTCTGGCTGCGGGCTCAACGCGCCTTTGAAATGCTCGGCGAAAACGGCGTCGAACTTGTCGAGAAAACGCTCGTCCTTCACCAGCGTGGCGCGGGCGAGGTAGTAGAAATGCTCGACATCGAACCCGGCCAGCCCCTGGAGCATGGCTTCCTGGAGCGTGAGAAACTCGCGCAGGCTGGCTTTCACCCCCGCCGCACGCAAAGCCAGGAAGAAGGCCAGGAACACGCTATCCCCGCCGCGCCATGAAGGCGATGCGCTCGAACAGGTGCACGTCCTGCTCGTTCTTCAGCAGCGCGCCATGCAGCGGCGGAATCAGCCTGGCGGCGTTGCGCTCGCGCAGCAACTCGGGCCCGATATCCTCGGCCAGGAGCAGCTTCAGCCAGTCGAGGAACTCCGAGGTGCTGGGCCGTTTCTTCAGCCCCGGCAGCTCGCGCAGTTCGAAGAAACTGATCAGCGCCTCGTGCAGCAGCAAATGGGAGATGCCGGGGTAATGCACATCCACGATCCGCTGCATCGTCTCCCGGTCCGGGAACTTGATGTAGTGGAAGAAGCAGCGGCGCAGGAAGGCGTCCGGCAGCTCCTTCTCGTTGTTGGAGGTAATGACGATGATCGGGCGCTGCCGGGCCTTGATCGTCTGCCGGGTCTCGTAGACGAAGAATTCCATGCGATCGAGTTCGAGCAGCAGGTCGTTGGGGAATTCGATATCCGCCTTGTCGATCTCGTCAATCAGCAGCACGGGGGCGGTTTCGGCCTCGAACGCGTCCCACAGCTTGCCGCGGATGATATAGTTGCCGATGTCATGCACGCGCGGGTCGCCGAGTTGGGAGTCGCGCAGGCGGGAGACGGCGTCGTATTCGTAAAGCCCCTGCTGCGCCTTGGTGGTGGATTTCACATGCCAGGAGATCAGCTTCTTGCTCAGCGCCTTGGCGATTTCCTGCGCCAGCACGGTCTTGCCCGTGCCCGGCTCGCCCTTGATGAGCAGCGGACGCTCCAGCGCCACCGCGGCGTTGACCGCGACTTTCAGATCCTCCGTCGCGACGAAACTATCCGTACCTTCAAAGCGCATGGCCTGTCCCCTTCATCCCCAGAGGGTAGCCGCGCGCATCGCTACGTCAACCCAGGCTTAGTTGGGGATTTCCACCAGCCGGAACAGGCCAAGCGGGCGCAGCACGCGGATTTTGGCGTGGGCGAGATCGGCATGGCTGAAGATATGGCCGAGGCGGAAATCCGGGTGCCAGCCGAGCGCGGATGAAGCCGGCGCCATGGCGCGCTCCGCCCACCACATCGGCCCTTTTTCCCGTGCGAAGTGATTAACGAACAGGATGGTCCCGCCCGGCTTCACCACACGGCGCAGCTCCCGCACCAGGGCGTGCGGGTCCGGCACCACGGAGGCGACGAACATGGCAACCGCGGCGTCGAAGCTGCCGGTGGCAAAGCTGGTCGCCTGTGCGTCCATCTCTAGCAGAGCCTCGACATGGCGCAGGCCAAGTGCTGAGACACGGGCGCGGGCCTGGGCCAGCATGTGGTGGGACAGGTCGATGCCGGTGATGCGTTTGTCCTGGTTGTAATGCGGCAAGGCGAGGCCGGTACCGACGCCGACCTCCAGCACCGTCTTGGCGGGAAGCCGGTTGACCGCCTTGATCGCCTCATCCCTGGCGCGGCGGGAGACAAAGCCGAAAAGATTGTCGTAAGTGCGGGCCTGGCGCTCATAGGCGGCGCGGATTTCGTCCGCGTCCATCGGCGAATGCCGTTCCCTCAGCACCGCCCCGTATCCATGGCCCATACGCAATCCTCGCATCCCGTCACCGAATTGTCATTCAGCTTGGCGCAGAATGCCGTGGCGGCGCAATGGGCGGCGCGACGTCTCAGCGGCTCAGCGTGGCGATGACCAGCCCAGGGGAGAGAATTTGCGGCAGGATCTGCGGGCCCTGGGCGCCGGGAGCGTAGTAGAGGTAAAGTGGCACGCCGGCGCGGTGATTCGCGGCGAGAAGGGCGGTGATGGCAGGGTCACGATCCGTCCAATCCCCCACCAGCAAAGCGGCATGATGCGCGGCGAGAGCGCGCTGCACCCCGGGGGTGGCGAGGGAGGTGGTCTCGTTGATCAGGCAGGTGACGCACCAAGCGGCGGTGAGGTCGACGAATACCGGCTGGTTGGCCGCGCGCAGGGCAGCGAGCCGGGTGGCGGAATAGGGCTGCGCGCCCGGCAATGTGAGAGCTTGCGCGGCCGGGGCGGCATGCAGAAACGGCAGCAGCGCCAGCGCCGCCAGGGCAGCCGGGGGCTTAAGCCGCAGCGCCACGGCGAGCATCGCGGCGCCCAGGAGCAGGAGGGAGAGCCCCACACCGCCGGACTGGCGGAACAGCACCCAGGCGAGCCAAGCGAAGGTGGCGAGCATCGGCAGCGCCAGAGCGCGTTGCAGCCAGAGCATCCAGGCGCCCGGCCGGGGCAGCCGCGCCGCCAGTTGCGGGATGAAGGCGATGATGAGGATGGGCAAGGCAAGCCCCAAGCCAAGTGCCGCGAAGATGCCCAGCGCCGGCAGGACGGGCAGCGCCAAAGCGGCGGCAATGGCCGTGCCCATGAAGGGCGCGGTGCAGGGCGTCGCCACGAGCACAGCGAGCAGGCCGGTGAGAAAACTATGCTGGGCCGGAATGTGCCGGATGAGCCCGGGCGCGGAGAGGTGGAACAGCCCGGCGAGGTTCAGCCCGGCGGCGAGGATGATCCAGGCCGCAAGCGCCACGAAAACCGGGGACTGGAACTGGAACCCCCAGAACGCCGCCCCCCCCGCCGCGCGCAGGGCCAGGAGCAGAGCGGCCAGGGCGAGCATGGACGTCAGCACGCCCGCGGCGTAGCCCAGAGCCTCCCGCCTTATATGCCCATGCGCCGCGCCGCCGAGCCGGGCGAAGGCGAAGGCCTTCATCGCCAATATGGGGAACACGCAGGGCATGAGGTTGAGGATCAGCCCCCCGGCCAGGGCGAGCAGCCAGTATGGCAGATGAGATGGCACTGCGCCGGGCGGAGCGCTGATGGCAAGCGCCTGCATCGCGCCGGAATGGTCGGTGAGTTCCAGCACGCCGGTTAGCGGCACCGGAGCCGGGCCGGTGAGCGGCAAACGCAGCGTAAGCCCGGTAGCGGTGAAGCTTAGCGGCTGCAGCTCCGCATTGCCCAGCACACCCTGGGCAATGGGGAAGAAACGCGCCGACGCGACCTGCCCCGCGCCCAGGCCGGTGACGGCGAGGGTGCCATCGGGCGCCAGAATGGCCGGAAAGGGCGACGACACAATAGATGGCGGCGAAAACAGGGCTTGCTCGGCGGAGGCGCCGCCCGTGAGGCTGAGGGAAAACTTCGCGCGCTCGGGCACGCAGGTATCGGAACAAACCAGCCAGGACGCCGTGGCCAAGACACTCCCGCCAACACCCGTGGCGGTGAAGGGCAGCACCACATGGCCGGAGAGCACATAGGCCCCCACCCCGCCTTGCAGCAGATACTCGGGCGGCGGGAAGGTGATGGGGCTCACGCTGACGGGCGGCGATGCCGTGAGCCTTGGCGGAAAACCGGCATCCCCCGGGTTTTGCCAGTAGATATGCCAGCCCGGCTGCAGCGAGAATTCAAGCGCCAGGCGGACCTCCCCGTTCTGCGCTGCGTTCGTCTCCGAGATCAGCCGCACCGTGTCGCGCGGAGAGGTGAACGCATTGCTGGCCGCAGCAAAAGCGAAATGGGGGAGCAGCAGCAACAGGGCCAGCAAAGCGCGCATGGTCGCAATATCGCATGGCGCGGCGCTCTCTGGTATCCGGGCGCGATGATCGACCTGCCCGTAAAAGACATTCTGCCCGAGCTGCTGCGCACGCTGAACCAGGAGGCCCGCAACGCCGTGCTGGTCGCCCCGCCTGGTGCTGGCAAGACCACGCTGGTGCCGCTGGCGGCGATGCAGGCGGGCATGGGCAAGATCCTGCTGCTGGAACCCAGGCGGCTGGCGGCCCGGGCGGCGGCGATGCGCATGGCGGAACTTCTGGGCGAAAGCGCTGGGCAGAGGATCGGCTTTCGCACCCGCCTGGAAAGCGCCGTCGGGCCGGAGACAGTGGTTGAGGTCATCACCGAGGGGTTGCTGACATCCCGTTTGCTGGCCGACCCGGGGTTGACCGGGGTGAACCTCGTGATCTTCGACGAGGTGCATGAACGCAGCCTGGAGGCGGATCTGGCGCTAGCCCTGGTGCTGGATTTGCAGCGCAGCCTGCGGCCGGAGCTGCGCATTCTCGCCATGTCCGCCACCGCCGAGGCGGAGAAGATTTCCGCGCTGCTCGACGCGCCCGTGATCGAGAGCGCGGGGAAGATGTTCCCGGTGGAAGTGCAGCATGCGAAGCGGGACATCATGTCCGCCCGGGATCTGCCGGAGGCCGCGGCGAAAGCGGTGCGCGAGGCGCTGGTGGCGCATCCGGGCGATATTCTGGTGTTCCTGCCCGGCATGGCGGAAATCCGCCGCACCCAGACGGCGTTGGAGAAATGCCCCGCGCTGGTGCTGCCGTTGCATGGCGACCTCTCGCGCGAGGCGCAGGACACGGCGCTGCGCGAGCATGAGGGGCGGCGCGTGGTGCTCTCGACCTCCATCGCCGAAACCTCGCTCACCGTGCCGGGCGTGCGCATTGTTATCGACGGCGGGTACCGCCGCGCGCCGGTGCTGGATGGCGGCACCGGACTGACCAGGCTGGCCACGTTGCGCATCAGCCGGGCGGCGGCGACACAGCGCGCGGGGCGCGCGGGGAGGCTCGGGCCGGGTGTCGCCATCCGACTGTGGTCGGAGGCACTGCACCGGGGCCTCGCCTTGTTCGAGACGCCTGAAATCCTGGCGGCGGAACTCTCTGGCATGGTGCTGGCCTGCGCCGCCTGGGGCGAGCCTCCTGCCACCCTGCCCTTCATCGACCCGCCACCCGAAGGCGCGGTGAAAGCCGCCCGCGCCCTGCTGGAGGAGCTGGGCGCGGTGGATGAGGCCGGGCGGATCACCCCGTTGGGGCGGGAGATGGCGCGGCTACGGGCCGAGCCTCGTCTGGCCGCGATGATGCTGGCCAGCGAGGCCAAACCGGAACGGGCGATGGCGGCGGAGATCGCGGCGATTCTGGAGGAGAAGGATTTTCTATCCCGTGATGCCTCGGCCGATTTGCAGCTGCGGCTGGAAGCGCTGGCAGGGCGCGGGGAAGGCGACCGCGCCGTGCTCGCGCGGGTGCGGCAAGCGGCAAAAATCTACCGCAACCGGCTAGGCGTGGGGGCAACACCCGCCGCCGGCGAACCGGGCGCGCTGCTGGCGGCGGCGTTTCCGGACCGGATCGGCCAGGCGCGGGGCGAGGCTGGCTCCTACCGGCTCTCGGGCGGCGGGTCCGGCAATCTCTCCCCCGCCGACCCGCTGGTGCGGGCGCGGCTGCTGGTGGTGGCGGGGCTGGAGGCCAAGGGCAGCCGCATCAGGCTCGCCGCGCCGCTGGAGTTGGAGGCGCTGCCCGCCGGCCTGCGCGCCAGATGCAGGACCATGCGCGAGACTGGGTTCGACCCGGTGTCCGGCAGTGTCTCGGTGCGCGAGCGCGTGCGGCTGGGCGCGCTGGTGCTGGCCGACCGCAACGCCCCGGCGACGCCGGACGAGGTGCAGGCGGCGCTCGCCATTGCGCTCTCCACCCGGCTCGACCAGCTCGACTGGACCGAGGCGGCGGAGAATTTCTGCGCCCGCGTGGCGGTGATGCGCGGGATCGACCAGGACTACCCGGACCTCTCCCGCCCTGCCTTGGCCGCCACGGTGCAGGACTGGCTGGCGCCCTACCTGGCCGGGATGAGCAGCCTGCGCGGCGCCAAAAGCGTGGATGTTCTGGCCCTGCTGCGGGACTGGGTGGGACATGAGCGCGCCATGCGGCTGGACCGGGAGCTGCCCGCCGAGTTGAGGCTGAAACGCGGCACGGTGCGGATCGACTATAGCGGCCCGGTGCCAGTGGCCTCGGCGCGAGCGCATGTGTTCTACGGCACGGACGCCACGCCCAAACTCGCGGGCGGCAAGGTAGCGCTGCAACTCGCGCTGCTCTCCCCGGCCGGGCGGCCCATCGCCATCACCGCGGACCTCGCCGGTTTCTGGCGTGGCGGCTGGGCGGATGCGCGGCGGGACATGCGCGGGCGCTACCCCAAGCATGATTGGCCGGAGACGCCGTGGACTGAGTAGAGGCTATTCCAGAACTCTACTCTGGCGGCTGCCTAGCCCCGTTTTTCTGCGCTCCGGTGCTCACGTACCTTGAGTACGCTCCGCTCATTGCTCAGCGCGCTCGAACCGATGGCGCGCGCTTCGCAACCCGAAAAACACGGCTATCCAGCTCGCCAGAGCGAGTTCTGAAACAGCCTCTAAATGGGAAAACTGGAGCGGGTAGCGGGAATCGAACCCGCGCATCGAGCTTGGGAAGCTAGCAGGCTACCATTACATCATACCCGCCCATGGGGGCGTACATATCCCGGGAGCATTGACCGCGCAAGCGGGGCGGCGTAGCGATGGGAACCTCGTGATTTGTCCGGCCGGATTGCGGCGAGGCTGGCAGCCGCCAGGAGCAAAACAAGCGCGCTAAAGAGGCTACGGCGCGGACGCGCCTTAATCTCCCGTGGCTGGACGCATTTTTGGATAGGCCACGCTTATGTCCGACACGCCGAAGACCCGCCTCGCCACCGACCTGATTCATGCCGGTCGCATCCGGACCAATATCGAGGAAAACGCGGAAGCGCTGTTCCTGACCTCCGGCTTCACCTACGAGAGCGCCGAGATGGCGGAGGCCGTGTTCGATAACCGGGTTCAGCATTTCCAGTACTCGCGCTTCGCCAACCCGACGGTGACGATGCTGGAGCAGAAGCTGGCCAAGATCGAGGGCGCCGAGGTCTGCCGCGCCACCGCCACGGGCATGGCAGCTGTCTCCTCGGCGCTGCTGTGCGGGCTGAAGGCCGGGCAGCGCGTGGTCGCGGCGCGGGCGCTGTTCGGGTCCTGCCACTGGATCGTCAGCACGCTGCTGCCGCAATACGGCATCGAGACCGTATTTGTGGAAGGCACCGATCTTGAGGGATGGAAAGAGGCGCTGAGCAAGCCCACCGCGCTTGTGCTGCTGGAATCGCCCTCCAACCCGATGCTGGACATTGTGGACCTACGTGCCGTCTCCGCCCTGGCGCATGCGGCCGGCGCCATCGTGGTGGTGGATAACGTGTTCGCCACGCCGCTGCTGCAGAAGCCGCTGGAGCTGGGCGCCGACGTGGTGGTGTACTCCGCCACCAAGCACATGGACGGCCAGGGCCGCGTGCTGGGCGGCGCCGTGCTCGGCCGCAAGCAGTGGATGGAAGAGGTGTTCCAGCCCTTCTTCCGCAATACTGGCCCGGCGTTGTCACCGTTCAATGCCTGGGTGATCCTGAAGGGGCTGGAGACGATGCAACTGCGGGTCGAGGCACAGTCAAAATCCGCCGAGGCTATCGCGCAGTTCCTGGAAAGCTCGCCGAAGATCGCGCGCGCGCTTTACCCCACCTTGGCCTCGCACCCGCAGCGGGAGCTGGCCATGTCGCAGATGTCGGGCGGCGGCACGCTGGTGACCTTCGAGGTGAAGGGCGGCAAGGACGCCGCGTTCCGCGTCATGAATGCGTTCCGGATCATCACCATCTCGAACAATCTGGGCGACACGAAATCCCTCGCCACCCATCCGGCGACCACGACGCATATGCGCATCGGGGCGGAGGAACGCGCGAAACTGGGTATCACCGATGGCTGCATCCGGCTCTCGGTGGGGCTTGAGGATACGCAGGATTTGATCGACGATCTGACCCAGGCACTCACCAAGGCTTAAGCCACGATACGCGGCATCCCGCCATGCCCATGGCCGGGTGGGATGTTTTTCTATTTAAAGTTGTAAATCTATCATTTGAGGCATTTATTCAGCCTAGATTCTCTTTTAGGTTGCACTCATGAAGCGCCTGGCGCGAATGGACGGCTTGCGGGGCGTGTTGGCGGTTTACGTCATGCTCGGCCATGCGTTGCCGTTCACCTGCCTGCCGGGCTGGGTGACCGCGCCGTTCCACCATGGCGAAGCCACGGTGGATTTGTTCTTCGCCCTGAGCGGGCTGGTGATCGCCAATTCTCTCGAGCGCTTCGACTGGCGGTTCGCCCCTTTCATGGTGGCGCGGGCGAGGCGGCTGCTGCCGGTTTACTGTCTGGTTCTCGCAACGAGCGTGTGTCTCACCGCGCTGGGCGATCCGCTGGCGGCGCTGCCCTGGGTGGGGGCCGAAGGGCGGAACATCATGGCGGCGGCGCTGCCGGAACCGCTGCTGCCGCATCTGCTGGCGCACCTTACCCTCGTGCATGGGCTGATACCGCAGAGCGCCCTGCCCTACGCCTATGTCACGCTGCTGGGACCGGCCTGGAGCTTGTCCACGGAATGGCAATTCTACGTGCTGATCGGGCTTGCCGCCCCGCGCCGGCTCGGGCGGTTTGCCCTGGCGCTGCTCGCGCTGGGCGCCGCGTACCGGGCGTTGCCGCTGGGGAGTGAGTTTAGCCGCGCTTTTCTGCCGGATGCCGCGCCGTTCTTCGCATTGGGGCTGGCCAGCGCCGTGTTGCTGCGCGGCGGGGGGGCACGCAGCTTCTGGCTTTGCCTGATCGGCGCCTGCGCCCTGGCGCTGCCGGGCGGGGTCGAGAAGGTGTTCACACCGCTGGCCTGGGGGCTGGTGATGCTGGCGCAGCGCCAATCCTGGGGAGCGGTGCTGGAAAGCCGGACGGTGCAGTATCTCGGCGCAGTATCCTACCCTCTTTATCTGGTGAACGAACCTGTGCAGCGCGCCATGGCTCTGCTGCTGGGCCCCCTGGCGCATGGGAACGCGGCCTGGTTCACCGCCGTATTCCTGCCGCTGAGCATCGGGCTGACTCTGTTGTGCGCGGCCTGGATGCACCACGCCATGGAGCGCCCCTTGATGCGGCAACAAAATAATCGATTCTCGTTCGGCGTTATTGCCGTCACGGGGCGGGAATGAGACTAATGGCGCATGGATTTCATCTTCATGCTGACGCGGCAGGACCGCACGGTACCGGATTGCCTGGAGGTGTTGGCCGAGATCGCGGCACTGGGCCTGCGCCATATCGGCTTCAAGGACATCGGCGCTGACGCGGAAACGCTCCGCCGCCTGCATGTGGAGATAAAGGCGCTCGGGGCGGTGAGCTATCTGGAGGTTGTCGCCACCTCGCCGGAGGCGGCGCTGCACTCGGCTCGTGTGGGTGCCGAGCTGGGTGTGGACCGGCTGCTGGGCGGGACGCAGGTTGCCGAGACGCTGGAGATTCTGCGCGGCACAAAGGTGGAGTATTATCCGTTCCCCGGCACGCCATCCGGCCACCCCACGCGGCTCGGCGGCGATGCGGCACTGATCGAGGCCCATACGGCGAAATTCGTCGCCCAGGGCTGCGCGGGGGTAGATCTGCTCGCCTACCGCGCCACGGAAGCCGAGCCGCTGGAACTGGTGCGCGCCGCGCGGCGTGGCTGCGGAACAGGGCGGCTGATCTGCGCCGGCAGTGTCGACAGCCCAGCACGCATCGCGGCATTACGGGAGGCAGGCGCGGATGCCTTCACCATC
The DNA here is from genome assembly GCF_052326845.1 of Acidocella sp. Classification (GTDB taxonomy): domain Bacteria; phylum Pseudomonadota; class Alphaproteobacteria; order Acetobacterales; family Acetobacteraceae; genus Acidocella. Next base: position 18,408 of record NZ_JBKQJR010000074.1, read on the forward strand.
GGCTCCGCCGTGTTCGAGGGAACAGTCGCCCCCGGCGCAGGCGGGCTGACCGCGCAGTTACGGGAGATTCTGGCATGCGTCTGAAGAGCAAACGTATTTTCGTCACCGGCGCGGGCAGCGGCATCGGCCGCGCCACGGCGGAGAAATGCGCGGCCGAGGGCGCAGCGGTGATCTGCGCGGACATCCATGCCGAAACCGCGGAAGCGACCGTCGCTGCGATCCGCGCCGCGGGCGGGCAGGCCGTGGCGGTGATCGGGAACCTCACGCATGACGCGGCGTGCGAGGCGATGTTCGCCGAGGGCGCGGAGGCGTTCGGCGGGATCGACGCGTTGTTCAACAATGCCGGGATCTGCGCCGATGACGATTCCGGGCCGGTGGAAACCCCGCTCGCCACCTGGGACAAGACCATCGCAGCGAATCTCACCTCGGTGTTCCTGTGCTGCAAGGCGGGGATTCCCCATCTGCTGAAATCCGGCAGCGGCGTTATCATCAACAACGCCTCTATCGTGGCGCTGGTAGGCTCGGCGTTTCCGCAGATCGCCTACACGGCGGCCAAGGGCGGGGTGCTGGCGATGACGCGCGAAATTGCCATCATGTACGCGCGCAAGAAGCTCCGCGCCGTCGCCATCTGCCCGGGGCCGACGGCCACGCCGCTGGTGCAGGCTTTCCTGGCGGATGAGGAAGCCTGGAAGCTCCGCCGCCGCTATTTGCCGATGGGCCGCCTCGCGCAACCGTCGGAAATCGCCAATCTCGTCGCCTTCCTGGCGTCGGACGAGGCCAGCTTCATCACCGGCTCGGCTTATACCATTGATGGCGGGCTCACCGCCGCCTACGTGATCGACGACTCGGTGATTTGATCTGTGAGGCGGCATGCCGGCGATCTGCCGTGACTGCGATGCGGTGGTTGAGACGGGCAATGCCTGCCCGCAATGCGGCTCGGTGCGCATCGTCCGGCATCCTGAGCTGTTCGAACTTGCCATCGGCCATGTGGACTGTGACGCGTTCTTCGCCGCCGTGGAAAAGCGGGACAGGCCGGAGCTGCGGGATGTGCCTGTCATCGTCGGCGGTGGCGCGCGAGGCGTGGTCAGCACATGCTGCTACATCGCCCGGCTCTCCGGCGTGCGCTCGGCGATGCCGATGTTCAAGGCGCGCCAGCTCTGCCCCATTGCGGTGGTGCTGAAGCCGGACGGCGCGAAATACGCCGGGGTTTCGCGCCAGGTGCGGGCGATGCTGGAAGCGCTGACGCCGCTGGTGCAGATGCAGTCCATCGACGAGGCCGCGCTGGACCTCTCGGGCACCGAAGCGTTGCACGGCGCGCCGCCGGCCGTGGTGCTCAACCGCTTCGCCCGGCAGGTGGAGAGGGAGCTGGGCATTACCGTGTCCATCGGCCTGGCGCCCAACCGGCTGCTGGCGAAGCTGGCGGCGGAGCGGGGCAAGCCACGGGGCTTCTTCGTCTTCGGCGCCGAAGCGGCGGAGGCGCTGGCACCGGAGCCAGTGGGAATCCTGCCTGGCGTGGGGCCGGTCCAGGTGAAGCGGCTGGCATCCATGGGCATCACACGGGTGGGGCAGCTGGCGGCGCTGGATGAGCGGCGGGCCCTGGCGCTGGGCGAGGATGGCCCCGCCTTGGTGGCAGGGGCGCAAGGCCTGGATAACCGCCCCGTCCGGCCCAAGCGGGAGAGCAAATCCATCAGCGCGGAAACCACCTTCACCGCCGATCTGCGCGAGCTATCGGCGCTGGAGGATGAGCTTTGGCAACTCTGCGAGAAACTGGGCCGCAGGCTGCGGCGGGAAGATCATGCCGCAATCGGGATCGTGCTGAAACTCAAGACAGCTTCCTTCGCCCTGCGCACCCGCAGCCAGCGCCTGCCCAACCCCACGCAGCTCCCCGACACGCTGTTCGAAGCCGCGCGCCCGCTGTTGAAGCGCGAGGCTGATGGCACCAAGTTCCGTCTCATCGGCATCGGCGCCAGCCCGCTGGCGGATGCCGCGCTGGCGGATAAAGGCGACCTTGCCGACACGCTCACGCCACGCCGCTTGGCCCGGCAGACCGCCATCGACACGCTGCGGGCGCGGTTTGGCGAAGCTGTCGTGCGCCGGGGGCGAGGCTTGCGGAAATCCTGATCGGATGAATAGAGTATCCACATGAGCGAATCAGTCGCAATCGACCGTCCCCAGTTCCGTGAAGCCATGGCCCGCCTCGGCGCGGCGGTGAACATTGTCACCACCAAAGGTCCGGAGGGGGATGCCGGCATCACCGTTTCCGCCGTGTGCAGCGTGACCGACGACCCGGCCACCATGCTCGTCTGCATCAACCGCAGCAGCCGCCTGCACGACACACTCAAGAACGCCGGTGTGTTGTGTGTGAACATCCTTGCGCCTGAGCAGGAGGAGCTTTCCCCCATCTTCGCCGGCAGGGGCAATCTGCCGATGGGGGAGCGCTTCGCCCGCGCGAGGTGGACCCGCCTTGTGACCGGCGCCCCGGCGCTGGAGAACGCCGCCGCCAGCCTGGATTGCAAGATCGACCAGACCGTTGAGGTGGGCACCCATACGGTGTTCTTCTGCGCTGTGCAGGCCATTCGCCTGGGCACCAGTTCGTCCGGGCTGGTCTATCACGGCAGGGCCTATCACCACATCCACGGCCAGCAGAAATAGCCGCGAATAGCTGCGGCTTATTTAAGCGTGGTTTCGGCCTCCAGCCCGAGCATCTGCGCCAGCCGCTCCAGGCGGCGCAGCACAGCCTCACCCGCGAACACGCCATTCGCCTCGGCCAGGCTCAGGGTCAGGCGCTCAGCGGACATGGCAAGCTCCGTGCCGGCCAGCAGATGCGGCGTACCGGCGGAGAGCGTGTAGGCCAGGCGCAGAGCAATCCCCAGCGTTTCCGCCCGGCGCGTGGCGTGCAGATCCAGCAGCGTGCGGGCCGGAGCGAGGAAGGCGGCGTCCGGCGGCGCCTCGTAACGCAGCGCCATGGTCAGGGCGAGGAAGGCGCGGGCGTGATGATCGAGCCCGATCCCGGCCTGACGCAGGACGCGCAGGAAGGCCTGTTCCGCCCGGTATTCCGGGTGCTCGTGGCTGCCGATGTCGGAGAGCCAGCAAGCGGCATCGCGCAGGCGCTTCTGCGACGGGGTTTCATTGGGAAAGAGCGGCGCGGTCCACCCGACCAGCGCCGGCGGCAAATTGGCGTCGCGGATGATGCCGCGCGTCAGGTCCCGCCCGGCGGCCAGCAGCGGGTCCTCGGCGCGGATATGCTCGGGCAGCATGCGTGTGAACCAGCCCTCGCGCAGGCCGTTGGCCGAGAACACCACGCGGGCGGCACCCGTGGCGCGCAGCAAGCGGCGCAGGATGACAGCCGCGTAGGGCAGATCTTCGATGCGCCGGCGCGGCACGCCGGGCATCCGCTCGATCAGCTTGCGTCCGGCCTCGCTGACCACGCCCGCGAGGTCCCGGGCTTCCTCCCGGCCGATGGTGTAGTGATGCACTATGTTGAGCGGGTAGCCGGTCTGGGCGATGTGGATGCGTGCCAGCGCCCGGAAAGCGCCTCCGGAAACGTAAAGATCCTTACCAGCCGCCTCGGCGGCGAAGGGAACCGCCTCCAACTCCGCAGTGACGATGGTCCGGGCCTTCAGCAAATCCTCCCCGGAACGGTCTGCCAGGCGGATCACGCCCACGGGCAGGGTCGCCGCCTGCCCCACCTTGCCGGCATCCAGCCGGATCAGCTCCAGCGAGCCGCCGCCGAGATCGGCCAGAATGCCATCAGCGCCGGGGATACCGCACAGCACGCCCTCGCCGGAGAGTTCCGCCTCCTGCGCGCCGGAAAGGACCTTGATCCGCATCTCCGGATTGCGCGCCATCATCTTGCTGACGAATTCGGAGCCGTTTTCGGCATCGCGCACGGCGGAGGTCGCCAGCACGTCGAACGGCACAGCGCCCATGGCGCGGGCAATGGCGGCGTAGCGATGCAGCACGGTCTCCGCCTGGGCCATGGCGGCCTCATCCAGCAGGCCGGTCTTGGTCATGCCCCTGGCCAAGCGCAGCACGGCCTTCTCGTTAAAAATCTGCACCGGATTCCGCGCCTCGCCCTCGTAGATCACGAGACGGACGGAGTTCGAGCCAAGGTCGACAACAGCGCGGCGCAGCGCGTGTTGGGCCGGTGAGGAGATCATCTGCTCCATACTCCACTCTCCACCGGGAAAATTTTTAGCCATAGATAACTTTCCGTGAAAATATTCAGTGCGCCGTTCTAGGCCAAAACCAGATGCAATGTCAGGGCATCGCCGCCATCCGGGTAATAGGCCTTGCGCAGGCCCACCTGGACGAAGCCAAGCTTGCCGTAAAGCGCGCGGGCTGGGGCGTTGGTGGCGGCGACTTCCAGATGCATCTCCCGCACGCCATTGGCGGCGGCCAAGCTCAGCCCCTCGCGCATCAGCGCCTGCCCTATGCCCTGGCGCGGCGCCGTCACGCCGATCGTGAGGATTTCCGCCTCATCCAGCACAATGCGCAGGAGCAGGAAGCCGCCGCGCTCGTCGATCAGGCCGATGACGCCGGGCATCCCGAAGAGGGTGGCGAAGCTGGCGGCGTCCCACGGGTCCCGCGGGAAGGCTTCCGCGTGCAGCGCGGCCAGGAGCGGCGCGTGGGCTAGTCCGGCGCGGATCATACCGGGTGCGGGCGCAACCCGGCGGCGGGGAGTTTTGCTTCCGGCGGGTCCACGTAAAGCGGCTGGGCGGGCTGCGGCGCGAGACCGGCCGCGAGCCTGGCCATTGCGGCCCTGGCCACCCAGACTGGGTCGATGGCCTTGGCGTTGGTCAGCATCACATCCACACCACGCGCGGCCAGCCGGGCGGCGATGTCATTCGCCGCGTCACCCGCCAAGGCGATGGGCGTGCGCGCTGCCGGGACGTCCTCATCGGCGAAGGCTTCCGCCGCGCCATCGCGCAGCAGGAACACCCGGCCACGGCGGGCGCGGACCACCACCCAAAGCGGACGATGCAGCTGCGGGAATGGGACATGATAAGCCTCGGCCACGCTCACGCCCCAGAGCGGCAACCCAGCTGCGGCGGCGTAACCCTGGGCGAGGGCGATGGAGGTCCGCAGGCCGGTGAAGCTCCCCGGCCCAATGGTGACGGCGACATTGGTGATCCCGCCATCCTTCACGGCCTCGGCCAGCAGCACCGGCAGGGTTTCGATCAGCCCCGGCCGCAGCGGCGCAAAAACCTTGTGCCGCGCTGCGCCATCCTCGCCGACCACGACAAGACCGGCACGGCCGCCGGACGCATCTATCGCCAGCCAGCTCACGCGAACTGCGCCACCTCGTCAAAGCCGAGCCTGGGCAGGCGCGGCGGCAGTTCCACCGCCTTGGGACGGCCGAGATTCAGCAGGAAGTTGGACTTCCAGCTGTTCTGGGTGAAGAAGGCGCGGTCCAGCTTGGCGCGGTCGAAGCCGGACATCGGGCCGCAGCCGAAGCCCAGCGCCCGGGCCGCCATCATGAAATACGCGCCCTGCAGGGTGGAATTGCGGAAGGCCGTCTCCTCGGCGAGGTCCGGGTTGGCGGAGAACCAGCCCTTCACGTCGCCGGTGGGGTAGAGCTGCGGCAGCTTGAGGTAGAAATGCGGGTCGTAGGCGATGATCACCGTGACCGGCGCGGCCAACACCTTCTCGATATTCCCCAGGCTCAGGGAGGCTTTCAGCCTCTCCTTGGCTTCCGGGCTGCGCACAAAGACAAACCGGGCAGGCGAGGAATTGGCCGAAGTCGGCCCCAGCTTCGCCAGCTCGTAAAGGGCTTTCAGATCGTCATCGGTGACGGGTTCATCGGCAAACTCCCACTGTGTCCGCGCGTTGCGGAACAACACGTCGAGCGCCGCGTCATCCAATGCCATCTGGTCTCTCTCCTGAAGCTCAGGCCGCCTGTGTAACCGAGACCACTTCAGGAATATAGTGCTTCAGCATGTTCTCGATGCCATGCTTGAGCGTGGCCGTGGAGGACGGGCATCCAGCGCAGGAGCCCTGCATCTTCAGGCTCACCACACCGTCACGGAAGCCGCGGAAGATGATGTCGCCGCCATCGCCCGCCACGGCGGGACGGATGCGCGTATCCAGCAGTTCCTTGATCTGCGCCACGATCTCGGCATCCGCCGGGTCCACATCCTCGGCATCGAGGATCACGTTCTCGCGCAGGATGGGGCGGTTGCTGACCAGATGCTCCATGAGCAGGCCAAGCACCTGCGGCTTCAGCGCCTGCCAATCCGCATCCTGTGTCTTCGTCACGGTCACGAAATCCGCGCCCAGGAAGACCCGCGCCACGCCGGGCAGGCCGAACAGCGCCTCGGCCAGCGGGGAGATCAGCGCCGCGTCGGCATCGGCGAAATCCGCGGTCTTGTCGCCCAGAATGTCCCGCCCCGGCAGGAATTTCAGCGTGGCGGGGTTTGGCGTGCCTTCGGTCTCGATAAACATTATTGTTCCCCAAAAAGCGGACAAGGACAGTCCTGATAGCGCTTTAGTTTGGCTGTTTTTCCCGGTCTGACAAGGGGCCGGATGGATGGAACGTGCGTTGCTTGGCTTGCGGGGCAGCGGCGGCTCGGGCAAGCTCGTTCCATGTTGCCAACCTTGTTCCTGAGCCATGGCTCGCCGATGACCGCCCTGGAGGATACCCCGGCGCGCCGTTTCCTCTGCACGCTCGGCAGCGTTATCCCCCGGCCGCAAGCCATTCTGGTCGCCTCCGCGCATTGGGAAACCATGTCCCCCGCCGTGAACACGCCGGCGCGCAATACGACGATCCATGATTTTTTCGGCTTTCCGCGGCCGCTCTACGAGCTGCGTTACGATGCGCCGACAGCCCCTTGGCTCGCGCAGCGGACGGCGGCACTCCTGCAGGCAGCCGGGCTGGGCTGCGAAACGGATCCGTCGCGCGGGTTGGACCATGGCGCCTGGGTGCCGCTACTGCTGGCCTATCCAGAGGCGGATATTCCCGTAATGCAGCTTTCCCTGCAAACCCAGCTTGGTCCTGGCCATCATTTGGCCCTCGGCGCGGCCCTGACCCCGCTGCGCGAGGAAGGCGTGCTGATTATCGGCAGCGGCAGCTTCACCCATGACCTCAGCCGTTTCCGCGGGGGGCGGGATTTCAACGCGCCGGAAATGCCCGACGTGAAGGTCTTCTCCGACTGGATGAACGAGAAGATCCTTGCCGGGGATTTGGCGGCGCTGGCGAATTACCGCAAGCTTGCCCCCCATGCCCGGGACGAGCACCCCACGGATGAGCATCTGCTGCCGCTGCATGTGGCAATCGGCGCCGCGGGCCCTGCGCCGAAAGCCAAGCTTCTGCATAGCTCGGTTGAGTACGGCTTGCTGCGGATGGATGCTTATCGGTTTGAGTAGGGGGCGGGTTTCGGCCAAAGCCGGGCATAGGCCGACCCGAACGGTGATCTCAGGCGCGGACGTTCAGCGCCCAAGCTGCAACGGCGTCCCGATCTACTTGATCGATCAAACTGAATTTTGAGTTGGAGTGATACGTTTATGGCTTGTCCCCAAAAAACCAAGACTCGCACGACAACGACTCATTTCATGCTGATAGTTGCTCTTCCTTTATTTATCTATGTCATTTTTTCTTTGATTTATTTCGGGAAGACGGGGAGCTGGACACGCTGGTACTTGGGAGATGGCGGAGACGCGGCATCATTCATATGGTTCCTCCATTGGTGGCCCTTTGCTATTTCTCATGGTCTTAATCCATTTATTTCAAATTATGTTTGGTTTCCTCACGGCGATAACATGACATGGCGGACATCAGTGCCGTCAGCTGCGCTGTTAAGCTTCCCGATCACGGTGCTGGGTGGCGCAGTCCTATCCTACAACCTGTTATCCTTGATGGCACCAGTCCTATCCGCGTGGACGGCCTTTCTGTTGGTGCGGTACCTGACAGGCGACTGGGCCGCTGCCCTTGTTGGCGGCTACTTATTTGGGTTCTCGTCTTACGAAAACGGCCAGCTTCTGGGACATCTTAATCTCGATCTAACCTTCCTGATGCCTATTGCGGTCTTGTTGTGCGTACGACGCGCGCAGGGACACCTAGGACGCACAGGCTTCGTGACGGCTCTAGCAGTAACTCTTTTGGTTCAACTTGGGCTTTCAAGCGAGATTTTGGCGACATTATGCTTTCTCGGCGCAATCACCTGGGCCATCTTCATAGCCTTTGCTCCAAAGACGGATCGGCCAGGCTTGTGGCGTCTGGCAATCGATATTGTTTTTGCCGGTGTGGTCATGACAATACTGGCCACGCCATTTTTGTTTTATCTGGTGAAAGGTTTGTCAGATGTTCCGCCAGCAATTAACTCCGCAACATTTTTTTCAGCTGACCCACTAAACTACTTGATACCGACAGGCGTTACCCGCCTTGGGAGGACGGTATTTGCCGCTGTGGCAGATCAGTTCACAGGCTTTGCATCGGAGCAGGGCGCCTACCTGGGATTACCCCTGATCTTTCTCATGGCGCTTTATTTTCACGCCAAAATTACTCTTCCCTATGTTAAAGCCTTGTTGATCACGGTGATTGTGCTCGCTGTATTGAGCCTGGGCCCCTGGCTTCATGTCGCCGGAGTGCAGACTCAAATGCCATTACCCTGGTGGCTTGGCGAAAAAATTCCTTTGATGCGGTCAGCCTTGCCAACACGTTTCACGATGTACGTGTCCCTTATTTCGGCGATTGTCGCGGCGTTATACTTAGCGACGCCGGGCACTGGGCGCGAACGGTCATGGCGGTTTGCACTCGCTGGGTTAGCATGCCTATTTATTTTGCCTAATTCAACTCTGCATGCTTGGACCCGCTGGCCAGCACAGCCGTTTTTTACGCCGCAAAATGAAAAGCAAGTGCTCGGGACGAAGCCAAATGTAATCATTCTTCCCTTTGGAGCAGGCGGGAGTGGCATGGCCTGGCAGATGGACGCAGGCATGCAATTCACCCAATCGGGCGGCTATACCGGCTTTACTCCATCCTCGGAACAGAGTTTTCCAATTTTGAATGAGCTGTTTACGGGGGTGCCTGGGCCCGACTTCGGCAATGATCTTGCCGCTTTTTGCGGAATGCATCGTGTGGATGACATTTTGATCGGACCGGGCACAAAGCCCGCGCTGGTTGCCGCAATTACCGCACAGGGCTGGCCGCAGCACATGGACCACGGGATCGATGTCGTGAAGGTGCCGCTATCATCAGCGCTTGATTATTATTATACGGAGGGCGATTACTGGCCTTCAGCCGCACCGCAGAATTGGATGGGGCGGCAGGTTCGTATTGTTACCCACGGAACACAGATAACGCTGACATTAGCGCGGAAATGGCCGCCTCCTTCTGCCCCAGTACAAATTACAGTTACCACCCCATCGGGTCAGGCCATTTATCTCATCGGGCAAGCAACCGTACAGGTCATTCACATACCAGCGGATTCGATTGTTACCTTGACGGCAAATCAAACGTTTGTTCCGGATGGGATTATTCACAATGGCGACAAACGAGAACTGTCTGTCATGTTATCGCTGGAGAAAGGCTAAACTTGGCAGCTGATTTTAAGAGTCCCTTGAACCCTTGCTGCCGCCTGAGGCGCCGAAGCCGAAAGGCGGGCGTCCGCGCATTCCGGCGGTGAGCCGAGTGTCCGGTATTCAAAGCCCTGATCCAGAAGTGGACCGTCGTAAATCCACCCAAACCCACCTCCCCCTACTCCACCAGCCCATGCAGCCGATGGTTAATCCCCGCCAGCGCGGCCTGGGCATCCTTATAAATACCGAACAGCCGGGTGTAGAATTCATGCGCCTCGGCGTCGGGCACTGTCGTATCCAGTAGCCGCACGCAGCGTGCCACGGCGTCCTCCGGTCCGGAGAACACGCCCGCCCCGATGCCTGCGACCAACGCAGCGCCGAAGGAGGCATCCGCCGCTTCGGTGCGCTCCACGGTGAGGCCGGTGGCGTCGGCGATGATCTGGCGCCAGCACGCACTGCGGGCACCGCCACCCATGAGCCGGATTGCGCCGAAGGAGAGACCGAGAGCCTGCGCGGCCTGGAGCAGGTCGCGGATGGAAAAGGCCAGCCCTTCGTAGAGGGCGCGGGCGAATTCCGGCTTGCCGTGGGAGATGGTGAGGCCGATGAAATCCGCGCGCAGCAGAGGGTCCCAGTAGGGGGCGCGCTCGCCCTGCAGGTAAGGGTGGAAGAGCAGCCCCTTGGCGCCGCGCGGCGTGGCGGCGGCCAGTGCGTCCATACCCTCGAACCCGTCCTCGGCGAAGAGCAGGTCGCGCAGCCAGCGATGCGCGGAAGCGCAGGAATTGGTGCCGGTGGCGGTGTAGTACATGCCCGGCATGATGTGCGGGTAGCAGGAGATTGGCGGGTTCACGCTGGGCCCATGGGTTGCCAGATACAGCACGCCAGCGGTGGCCAGCTTCACCCCGCCAATGCCCGGCGTGGTGGCGCCGACGCCAAAAAATTCCACTGTCGTGTCGTTGGAGCCGCAGACAACCGGCGTTCCAGCGGCCAGCCCAATGCGGGCGGCAGCTTCCGGCGTGACGCCGCCGACCACAGATTCCGCGGGCACGATGGGAGGCAGCAGCGACATGTCCAGCCCGATGAGGGCGCAGAGTTCCGGCGACCAGGTTTTGCTGGCGTTATCCGCCAGCAGGGCGCCGATGGCGTCGGAAAAATCCGTCTCCCACGTGCCGGTAAGGCAAAACCGCAGGTAGTCCTTGGCCAGATACAGGTGCCGGGCCTGGGCCATCACCTCCGGCTCGTTCTCCTTCAGCCAGGCCAGCATGGCGAGGGTCCAGGTCGGATTCACCCGGTTGAGCGCGGTGGCGATGATCTGCTCCCCGGCCCGCTCGTGCAGGGCAGCGGCCTGGGCAGCGGCGCGCTGGTCGTTCCACATGATGGCCGGGCGGAGCACCCTGCCCTGCGCGTCGGTGAGAACCGGGATATGGGCTCCGGCGGAGATGCCGATGCCCGCGATGGCGCTGGCAGGGATGGCGGCGGCCTCAATGGCCTGCGGCACCGCGCTGCAAAGTGCTGCGAACCACTCAGCGGGGTCCTGCTCCGACCAGCCGAAACGCGGCACCGAAGTCGTCACCGGATGGCCCGCCTCGCCCAGGACATGCCCGGCATCGTCGATGATCGTGGCTTTGAGACTGCCGGCCCCGAGATCTATGCCGAGGAGATATTTTGCCAATGTTTTTGTCCTGGAAACCAATACGGGGGAAGATTAGCATCCGCGGCATGCCGGATACCATACAGCTGGACCCCACACTGCGCGGCGCGCAAATGCCGCTGACGCAAATCCCGATTATCGACATCTCCCCCCTGCGCGGCGGGCCGGGCAAGGCGGCCATGGTCGAGGAGATCAGCCGGGCCTGCCGGGAGATCGGCTTCTTCTATGCCGTGAACCATGGCGTGCCGGAGGAGATGATCGCGCGTGTTTATGCCGAGGCGAAACGGTTTTTCGCGCTGCCCGAGGCGGTAAAAGAAAAGGTGGCGATCGAAAAATTCCCCTGCCATCGCGGCTGGTTCCGCATGGGCGGCGAGAACCTGGACCCGGCCAAGCAAGCGGAAGGGGATTTGAAGGAAGGCTACAAAATCGGCCGCGACCTGCCACCGGATCACCCGCGTGTGCTGGCCGGTGTGCCGCTGCACGGGCCTAATCAGTGGCCGGATTTCCTCCCCGGCTGGCGGGAGGTGATGCAGTCCTATTACGACGAGATGGTGGAGCTGGGGCGGTTAATGATCGGCGCCTTCGCGCTGGCACTGGGGCTTGAGGAGGAGTTTTTCGCCCCCTGGCTCGGGATAACGATGACGACGCTCGGCCCGCTGCACTACCCGCCGCAGACCGGACGCGTGACCGAGGCACGCCTGGGCGCCGGAGCGCATACTGATTACGGCTGCCTGACCCTGCTGCACCAGGATATGTCGGGCGGGTTGCAGGTGCGCAGGCGGGATGGCGTGTGGATCGACGCGCCGCCGGTGCCGGGCAGCTACGTGGTGAATATCGGCGACATGATGGAGCGCTGGACGAACGGCGTGTTCCAGTCCAACCAGCACCGCGTGATCAACATTTCCGGCAAGGAGCGCTACTCGCTGCCATTCTTCTTCGACCCCGATTTTTACGCGCCGGTGGAATGTTTGCCGACATGCCTGCGCCCGGGGGAGACGCCGAAATACAAGCCGACGACGGCGGGGCAGCATCTGCTGGACATGATCAACGCCTCGTTCGGCTATCACCGCGAAAAAGCCTGAAGCGTTTCAGGCGGGGATGAACGTCAGCGCCAACCCGTTCATGCAATAGCGCAGTCCGGTTGGCGGCGGGCCGTCCGGGAACACATGGCCGAGATGGCTACCACAGCGGCGGCAATGTACCTCGGTACGCTCCATGCCCATTGAGTTGTCATCCGAGGTCAGCACGGCATTCGGCAGAGGCGCGTAAAAGCTCGGCCAGCCGGTGCCGGAGTCGAATTTCGTCTTGCTGGAGAACAAGGGCAGCGCGCATCCGGCGCAGGCGAAGATGCCGTTGCGGTGCTCATTCAGCAGCGGGGAGGAGAATGGCGCCTCGGTGCCCTGCTGCCGCAACACGTAATATTGCGCGGCGGTGAGGATTTGCCGCCATTCGGCATCGGTATGCGAGACCTCGTAAGCGGCGGCGGGCCGGGAGATTAGCACGAGAGCGCTGGCGGCGAGGAGTTCACGGCGGGTCATGGCGCAGGCTCCCCGCCACGGCGAAGTGCGGCGCGCACTGCTTCCGGCGTGGTCACGGGGAGGGAACACACCCCACTGCGGCAGATGAAAGCCGCCGGCTGGGTGGATGTCTTGCCCTGGGCCGAGTGCCCGGGCGGCAGGTCGGCGGACGCGGAAACCTGAAGCACGGCCACGGCCGGGTCCGGCGCGGTAAGGGCGGCCTGCGCCAGTTCGGCGCTGCCGCCAGTGACAACGACGCAGGCGGCATTCTCCAGCAAATCCGCCGCTGCCAGCAGCACCGGCGAGCCGGTGAGGCGGTCTGTACTGCCGGCGAAGGCGGCGAGCAGTGCCTCGGCCTTGTGCCGGTACTCTGCCTCTCCGGTGAGGGCGTGCAGCAGGGCGTAGTTCTCGGCCATCAGGCCAATGCCGGAGGGGGTCGGGCCATCCTGCACATTGCGCGCACGCGGGGCGAATGTCTGCGCCGCGTCGGCCGACATGAAGAACGATCCGGCGCCATCGCCAAATTTGCGCTCGGTTACGGACAGCAGGCGCTGCGCCGTGGCGAGGTAATTCGGCTTGGCGGTTGCCTGATACAGTGCCAGGGCGGCACGGAGCATGGCGGCCTGGTCTTCCAGCAGGCCGGGCGCGGAGATTTTGCCGTGGCGGTAGGCGTGGGCGATGCCGCCCTCGGGCTCGGAGAGGTTTGCCAGGATGTTGGCGAACACCTCCTCAGCCAGGGCCAGCCAGGCGGGCTCGGCGAACACGGCGCTGGCCCGGGCAAGGGCCGCGATGGTGAGCGCGTTCCAGTCGGCGAGAATCTTGTCGTCCCGGCCGGGGCGGGTGCGCGTGCCGCGCCGGGCGAGGAGCTTGGCGCGCAGCGGCGCCAGGCGGTCTTCCTCGCCCAAGGGCGTGCGGCGTTCGAGGATGACCTTGCCTTCCCAATTGCCCTGTTCGGGCGCGGGGTAGTGCTGGGCAAAATACTCGGCGTCTTCACCCAGGGTGTCGAAAATTTCCGCGCGGATCCAGACGTAGAACTTTCCCTCCTCGCCTTCCGAATCCGCATCCTCGGCGGCGGCGAACGCGCCTTCGGCGCGCATGTCCCGCGTCAGCCATGCCACCGTCTCCCGCGCCCGGGCGGCATAGAGCGGATTGGGCGTACGCGCATGGGCCAGGGCCAGCAGGTCCAGAATCAGCGCGTTGTCGTAGAGCATCTTCTCGAAATGCGGGATCAGCCAAGCTTCGTCGGTGGCGTAGCGGGCGTAGCCGCCGCCGAGATGGTCGTAGATGCCGCCCCGGGACATGCGCTCCAGCAGCAACTCCACCGCATGGGCGGCGCGGGCATCGCCGCTGCGGAAACTCTCCTGCCAGAGGAAGCGGAAGATAGGAGTGTTGGGGAATTTAGGCGCCTGACCAATGCCGCCGCGCCGCCAGTCCATGGCGCTCAGATAGGCGTTACGGGTGGCATCCAGCGTGGCCGGGCCGGGCGGGTCTCCGGGGCGGGGCGCGGATTGCGCCGCGAGGACGCTCTGCAAGGCGGCGACGGAATCGCCGACACGCACCTGATCGGTCTCCCACGCATTGGCCAAAGCCGTGAGGACTTGACGGAAGCTGGGCCGGCCAAAGCGCGGTGCGGGCGGGAAATAAGTGCCGCCCCAGAAAGGCTCGCCCTGCGGCGTGAGCACCATGGTCAGCGGCCAGCCGCCCTGCTCGCCCATGGCGTTCAGCGCGGACATGAAGATCTGGTCGAGGTCCGGGCGCTCCTCGCGGTCCAGCTTGATGTTGATGAAGTGGCGGTTCATCAGCTCCGCCGTTTCCCGGTCCTCGAAGCTTTCATGCGCCATGACATGGCACCAGTGGCACGTAGCATAGCCGATGGACAGCAGGACCGGGCGGTTAAGCTGGGCGGCCAGCGCCAGCGTCTCGGGCGACCAGACCTGCCAGTGGACCGGATTATCCTTGTGCTGCTGCAAATAGGGCGAGGAGGCCTCACCCAGCATGTTCCGCATTTTGCCTGCTCCCCAGTTTGCGGCTTAGATAGGTGCGAATGGCAAGGAGCAACAGGTTTGGGTAAGCGGCTCGACGATGATCCGGCACTTTATTTCTCCACCCACGTGTTCGTGTGTGGCAACCGGCGGCCAGAGGGGCATCCGCGCGGATGCTGCGCCAGCAAAGGCAGCGAGAAAATCCGCGACTATATGAAGGCGCGGGTGAAGGAACTGGGGATCGAGGGAGTGCGCGTCAATCAGGCGGGATGCCTGGACCGGTGCGAGCTGGGCCCCTGCGCTGTGCTGTACCCGGAGGGGGTCTGGTACAAGCTGGATTCCTTTGAAGCCGTGGATGAGGTGCTGGAAAAGCACGTCCAGGCCGGGGGGCGGGTAAAGGAGCGGATGCTCCCCTGAAACACCAAGGGCGGCACCTGAGTGCCGCCCTTGAGCTTTTGGTTAGTATTCCTCGTCGGCGACGTAGGAGCCGATGCGCTGCACCAGTTCCGGGTCACGCTTGGCGAGGATCGCGCCGTAAACCAACGACAGCACGAACAGGCCGAGCGTCAAGTACGGGTAAAGATTAAACGGATATGGCTGACCGGGCTGCACCAGCCCCCAAAGCGGGAACAGCATAAAGACGGTGCCGAGCACCGGCACTATGAGGTGCCGCACCACGCCGAAATCCTCCTTGTGATGGCGCAGCATGTACACCGGCAACGCCAAGTTCGTCAGGAGATAGGTTATGACGACGGGAATGGTCCCCATCGTGCCCGTATCGCCGAACAAGGTCACCGGATCGATGGCATAAGCCGTGCCAAACACCAGCACGATAAGCAGCGCAATGACCACGTATGTCCACATCGCGACATGTGGGGTGTTATGCCGCGGGTGGATCTTGCCGAAGAAGGGCGGCAGCAACCCCTCGCGCGAGGAGCTGAACAGGATACGCGCCTGGGCGTTGGTCAGACCAATGAGCGAGGAGAAGATTGAGGTCACGCCGGCAAGATAGGCGATGAGCAGCACCCCGGCGGCGGACGCCTTGAAGGCGTCGACGAACGGGATGCTGGAATTGCTGATGGCGGTGACATTGTTGTGGAACGCCGTCTCAGTCGCAAAGGCCAGGAACATGTAGAGGATGCCGATGGAGAGCGTGCCAATGATCAGCGCGCGCGGCACGTTCCGGCGGGGGTTGGTGGTTTCCTCCGCCAGCATCGCCGAGTTCTCCCAGCCGATGAAGAGGTAGATGGCGAGCGGGAAGCCGAGGCCAATGCCCTTCCAGCCGCCGCTGACGCTGGAAAACAGCAGCGGCGCGGCGGAGATGGAAGCGTGGTTGACCACGAGCATGATCACCGCGCCGATGAGCAGCAGGGCCAGCTCAAAATAGAAAAAGATCGCTGCCCAGGTGGTGGAGAGGCTGATACCGCGCGCAACCAGCATACCGACAATGCCGGTGACGACGACGGCCAGCACCTGCCAGGGGATGTTGATGCCTAGGAAGAGGTGCAGCGTGCTTGCCGCCCAGCCGCCGGCGATGACGACCACCGAGGAGGCGGCGATGCAATAGCCGGTAACGACGAAAAGGGACGCCGCCGCACCCGCCGTGGGGCCGAACGCCATGCCTATAAACGTCACGAAGGAACCGGCGCTGGGGCGATACTTGGAAAATTCCGCCAGCGTATTTGTAAGGAAGAGCACAACCACCATCGCCACCAGAATGGTGATCGGCGCGCCAACGCCTGCGCCAGAAACGATGAGGCCGAAGCCAAAGAAGAAGCTCATGGCCGGCGCAATATTGGCCAGCGTGGCGGCGACGATTTGAGACAGGCCGAGGCTATCCCGCTGAAGGCGGTGTCCGCTCCGGGTGATTGTAGCCATTTTTTTAACCCTTCAGGTTTTATGCATTTTTTGTGCCGGTGACGTGGCGTCGGCAAACTCTGCCATCAGCCCCGATCCGTCAATATGACAAACTTGAGGCACAAGGCAATGCCTCTCTCCGTTTCCTAGGTTATTTACCGGCCCCGAAAGGTCTTGTGCAGCGCAACAAATTTACGTCAGGCTTCAGCGATCAGCCTTCCACTCTCCTGCATACCAAGCGCCTGGAGGGATTGAAGCGCCGCGCTCAGCCCTCTGTTGAATTGCTGAGCGCGGCGGTTGGCGCTGAAAGACCGTTTGGCAAAACGAGCCAGCGAGCCGCGCAGTGCCTCGGCAAGCCCGGCGGCGTCCTCTTCCTGAATCCTCCGCAACTGCTCTGCAGCGGTCGTTAAATTGGAGGCGCCGAGCCTGCCCATGGTTGCGGCAATTTCCGCAAAGGCGGGAGAGGCATCCTTCAGTGCCCACTCCACCGCGGCGGCAGCGTCCGAGATTTCATTCGGCCTGCCAGTGAGCATCACGTCGTCGAGGTGGTGCAACTTGCGGCCAAGATCCTCAACCAGTTCCAAGCCACGGGCCAGTGTGCCGGATACCGACTGCGCCTCCGGCTTAACCTCCAAGGTACGGAATTTGCCGGTAATGCTCATTTGCTTGTTGCTTTCAGTACGGTGACCATCGCCTGGGCCAGATCCTCCGGCGCCACGTTGTAGTTGCCCGTGGCCAGCGCACTGCGGATGCGCGCCACTTCCGCGTGATCCATGCCGTCCGACTGGTGTGCAGAGGAGAGCAACTGCGTACTGGTCTGCGCCGCATCACTCAGGGTCACGGCCTCGGTCTGTGGCGTGGCCTCCGCCGCTGCCCGCGGCTTGGCGGTCGTGGTGGGGGCGGCTTCATTCATGATTGCAGCTGACGATACTGCCGGAAACGGAGGAATGGTGTTGCTCATGCGGCCAATGCACCTTCAGACGCTTTTGTCATATCACGATCCAAAATCGCCAGCGCTGCCTCGAAGTCGTCGAGCGCCGATTTACTGTCGTCCGTATTGGCCCGTAGCAGCGTAAAGCGCAAGGCGGAGTAGATGGTCATGAGCGCAGGACCGAGCTTGCTGCCCTCGCTGGTATCGAGAATCCCGCTCATCAGATTCAACAATTCATCAGCACGGGCGAGCATCGCGGCTTTGGTCGCCATGTCCCCAGCCTCGATGGCGGCCTTGGCTCTGCGACAATACAGGCGCAGCCCACGCCACCCCTGATGCAGCCAGCTGACATCAGATTTTCCGTCGAACATCGACGCCCGGTATTCGTTGATCATATCCATGGTCTTGGTCCCGGTTAGCCGCCGCTCGTGGAGGACGAGCTATTGAAAATGTTGAGATAAGTCTGGGTGATCGACGCCGAGCTGGCTTTGGTTTCAGCCGTTGTATACAGAGATTCCAAATTCTTCAGCGCCGCCGAGCCTTGTTTTGTAAGCTGCGTGACCTGGCTGTCGATGGAAGTGATCACACCGTTCAATGACGCCGTCTGCGCCGCAATGAAGCCGGTGCTCTTCGCCGTTGTACCAGCGCTGCTTGTCGAACTGCCGGAACTGCCAATTGCACTGGCGGTGATGGTATTGAGCTTTTGATACAGGTTGGCGACCAGCTTTTGCACGGCGGCCGGGTTCTTCGCGTACTCGCTGGCAAAGCTCGTCGAATTGAAGCTGACGGCGCCGGAACTGTTGATGGACAAGCCTGCGGCGCCCGCGCTGACCCCGCTGGAGACCAGCCCGCTGATCGACGTCATCAGCTCGCTCTTCAGCTCCGTGGCAGAGAAATTCCCCAGCAGAACGCCTGACTGCGCGGAACCGTTGGACGAACTCGCCGGAACGAATTTCGTTGCCGCCGCGATGGTTGAAATGGCAGCGTTAAGGCTCGTGGCCACGCCCTGCACGGAACTGGAAAGATTGGTCGGCGAGGAACTGACCGATAGCGACGTGGTACCCGAACCGACGAGGGAGATGGTGACACCGGCGATAGCGCTGCCCAGCGTGTTGGTGGGGCTGATGATCGGCACGCCGTTGAGAGTAAGCGATGCGTTGGCCGCGGCTTGCGCCAGGGTTTCGCCGCCATTGGCAGTGCTGGAGCTTGGATTGAAATCGAATTGCGCCAGCGCGCCCGTGCCCGAAACCGTGAAGGCCGCGGAGCTGCCGGTACCACTGCTTTGCAGCACCAGACGCGCCCCGGCCGAAGTGCCGATAACGCTCGCCTGCACGCCGCCAGCCTGCTTGTCGATCGCGGCCGCAACATCGTTCAGCGTCAGGCTGCCGGAACCAATGGAGACCGTCTCGCTCTTGCCGCTTTTCAGCGTGAAGACGAGCGAGCCGTTGCCGCCGGAGAGCGTTGAATTACCTGAGCCGAGCAAAGATGAGTAGATTTCCTGCGGCTTGGCGAGAGTGACGTTCGTCAGATTATACGTGCCGGACGCCGCCGAATTGCTGGCCGTAACAGTGGCCACCGATTTGTCGGTGGTATTGGTTGATTTGTTGTTGATGGAGCTGATGTCTTTGATGTTCGACAGTGACTGGGACAGCGTCGAGACCGCTCCGCTGATCTTGCCCCAGGCGGAAATCTGGGCCTTGTCGGCCGTAACCTGGGATTGGAGTTGGGTGATGGGCGCCTGCAGCTTGGATTCGTACGTGGCAATTTGAGACGTAATGGCCGACGAACTGAGGGAGCTGACAGAGGTCATGAGTCACCTGTTGGAAGAGCTTAGGGACGGAGGCCGGAGCGTTGCGCCCCGGCCTCGCGGTTTGGCTTACGGCAACAGCGAGAGGTAGGACTGCTGCAGCTGGGTGGAAGACTTCAGAGCGGCAACGCCGGACTGCGCCTGGATCTGCGACTGGGTCAGCTGGGTGCTGACTTGCGGGATGTTGGCGTCCTGCACCACGCCCAGAGCCGTGGTGAGGTTCTGGCTGGTGGTGTTCATGTTGTTGATGTTGGCCGTGAGGCTCTGCTGCACCGCGCCGAGCTGCCCGCCCTGGTTGTTCAGCGCTGCGAGCGCGTATTTCACCACGTTGATCGCCTTGTTGGCGCCAGCGGTGGTGCTGACATTGATCGACGCCAGGGAGTTCAGCGAGGCCGCCGATTGACCGAGCGTCGCTGTAGCCGACCCAACAGCCGAGAAAGCAGCGCTGGACTGGAGCTGCACCTGGCCCTGCTGAATATCGTTGGCTGCGACGGTGTGTGGCGCCGCCGCCGTCGTTTTGAGCGTGCCACCGCTGGCTGCAGTGCCGACAGCCGTGAAAGCGATATTCTGACCAGCCGTCTGCGTCAGGGTCAGCTTACCGCTACTGTCAGAGGCAACAATGCCGCTGGTGCTGCTCTGCTGATTGATCTGAGAAACAGCTTCCGCGAGGCTGGACGCATCAACACTGACCGCCGTGCCAATCGCAGAGCTAGCCCCGCCAGACCCATTGCCAGCCTGGAGCGTGAACGCGATTTTGTGGTCAGTCGTGCCAGCAGCCACGCTGAAAGTAGCTGTGTTGGTCGCCTGGGCCTGAACACCAGTTTGGCCGGAGATACCATTGGCCGCCGTTGCTAGCGCCGCCGCAGATTCTTTCGCGGCTACGGTAAACGAACCGGAGCCGCCCGTTGGTCCGGTGATTTTTTCCTTCCCTGCACCAAACACACCAGCGGCCGAAACAACGCCGCTCGCAGAGCTGGCGCCAGTTTTGTAGACATTCGCCGTATCGGCACCGGTGGCATACATACCAATGCTGTTGGCCGAGGTGTTGCCAATGGAGAGGTTCAGCGTCTGCCCCTCATTGGCACCGACCTGGAACTGCTTGCCGGTGAAGCTGCCGTCCAACAGATTGATATTGTTGAACTGGGTCTGGCTGGCAATGGTCGAGACCTGCCCCGTCAGCTGGCTGGCGAGGTTCTGCAGGGACTGCGATTCAGCGGAGGTCTGCGTGCCGTTGGCGGCCTGCACGGCGATGGAGTTGAGCTGCTGCACGACGCTGACCTGCTGGCCGATGGCTCCCTGCGCCGTCTGCAGCAGGGAGACGCCCTGGTTGGCGTTGGAGATCGCCTGCGTCAGGCCGTTCAGCTGGGAGGTGAAACCCTGGGCGGTGATGTAACCAGCCGGATTGTCCGACGGCGAGTTGATCGAGAGGCCGCTGGAGAGCTGGCTTTCCAGGTTGTTGTTGGTCATCGATGTGTTCGCGATGGAGTTGAGCGCCTGCAGCGCCCCGGTATTGGTCAGAATGGAACCTACGGCCGACATGGTGATCTCCTTGGGTTGTGGTTGCCGTACCTATTTATTCGCGTTTTGGTTGTGATGTTTTACTGATTTTGCCTCTTTAGGTTTTTAATCCGGCAAAACAGCCGCTTATTGCAGCTTGAGAGCCACCCCATCCTCAGTGACTTGCGCGGAAAAACGGCGGCCGGAGGAGGGGTTGGTCAGCAGGATGGTGTCGCCGATCCGCCCGGCTTGGCTGGCGACCGCATTGATGGAGACGGCGACCCCGCCGCTCGTCACCTGCACGGCCACCGTCTGGCCCGCCTTGACAACCATCGGCGCCTGCACCGCGTCCTGGGTGACGACCATGCCAGCGGCGAGAGACATCACAGCGCTCGCGCCCACGATCTGGGCCGGGTCGAAATAGACCTGCCTGCCCGCGAAGAGCTGCACCGGCTCTCGTTGCACCATGAGATCGGAAGCCGCCAGCACCTGCCCCGCCGTGACAGGATGGGCGGCGACCACGACATCTTCGCTCTGCGCCACGGTGACGGTGACATACAGTGTCCAGACCGGCGCGGGGCAATTCACCGCCGCCTGCTCGTAGGGGGCGACGCCGCTGATGTTCACCACAAGCGGCGCCGTGCAGACTTGCATGTAAGCCGCCCCCGTCACCGGCCCCAGGGTGATGGTGGCATCGGGCAGCGCGACCATCTGCGCCGCCTGCTGGACAGCAGCCGTTACCGCATCCACGCTCTGGCTGGCGCTGGCCAAAGCTGGCCAGGCCAGGAGCGCGCCGGTGAGAAGCGACCGTGCCTGCCAGTTCACTCGGCCGCACTCGGCAGCAAAGCGCTGTCCGCAGCGGGGAACTCGGCCCAGGGCGGCAGCTCGGACTCGATGCTGGGCAGCGCCAGCGCCGCTTTGCGCGCGCGCTCCCCCTGAGCCAGCGTGCCGGCCAAGCCGGCAATGGCGCTCTTCAGGGCCATCTGCCAGGCGGAGAGGCGGTTTTTCAGCCGCACCGCGCCGAGACTGGCGGGGATGTCAAACCGCTCGTCAACCAGGGCATGGCATCCCGCCACGGCGGCAAGCAGCACCGGATAATGATCGGCATATGTGGCGGTATTGGCCGGACGAACCATGATCTGCGGGCCGAGCTCGGCAAATGTCTGCGCCCATGCGTATTCGGACTCAGGCGGGGCGATCCGCACCACCTGGCCGGCATAGTTCCCGCCGGGGCGTTCAACGACGATCCAGGCCGCGATGTCCAGCGTGGCGTTGACCAGATCGGTGAACCATGGCGGCGCGATGCCCTCGTCGATCCAGAGGATGCGCGGCTTGGTATTTAACCCCGTGCTTGGCTTCCACTCAGCCCAGATGCGGCTGGACAAGGCCGGGCGCCAAAGCTGCACGGACTGGCCGGGCGGGCACATGCGGCTCAGCTGTGTCACCAACGCCGGAGAAGTGGCGTAGACACGGCTTGCCGCCGCAAGCACGGGCTTTGCCTCCGGTTCCGGCAGGGTGGTGAACAGCGCCTTGTACGGCGGGCTGTACGGCGCAGGCGGACGTTGCGGGTTGACCCGCAGCCAAGCGGCCGGAGCGCGGCGGCCCAGCTCGGCAGCGGTGGGCAGCTCCGGCGCCCAATCCGCCGAGAGTGCGCCACTGCGCCGCAATGCGCGCGCCGCGTTCATTACCGCCGCCCCGGACTCCGGGGCGCCAGTGATCAGCATGTCACGCTCATCTGCGGGCGCTGCGCGCACCAGCCCGGGGTTTGCTTCGCTGGCCAGCAGATCGCCACGCAACGAAAGCGCGGGGTGGTGGTATGGATCGGCCCAGGGCAACGCCTGCACCACTTTCGACCCTCGGCGGAAATCCACTGCCGCATCGAGCTTTACCGCCTCGGGCGGTGAGGCAAAGGAAACGTCCGGTGTCCACACCAGCCGGGCGCCACGGGCACGAATCTGCGCGCCGAGGTCGATCCAGAGCGCATCGCCGCTCAGATCGGGGAAGGTGCAGGCGGCCAGGGCCTGGGTGCGGGCCAACAGGCCGGGCGGGGCGATGGCGCTCGCCTCCTGGTCGACCAGGAGCCAGCCGCCAGGGCCAGGATCTTCCGCCGTATGCGCCGCGCCAAGCCGCGTCTCGGCACCAATGACAATTGGCCCCAGCACGAGGGCGATCTTCTTCTCGCCGCCAAAGGGAACCAGCGTGCGCGCCGCCGCCATGGCCACGCCAGGGTCGGCCAGGCGCATCCGTAGGGCCGGTAGCCAGTAAGGGGTAAGAGCCTCGGAACGCGCATCCAGCACCGCGACATAAGGCGTCGTCACCATCGCCAGGGCCTGGCGCAGCGCATCTGCCGGGGTGAGGCCGGGCGCGGGCGGGACTGCCAGCACCTTGCCCTCCAGCGCCGCTGCCTGCTGCGTTACCGCAGCCAGGTAATTATGCATGCCCTGGTTCAGCGCCGCACCGGCAAGAATCACGGGGCCGGTAAGGACCGGACCGGTAAGCAGCGCGGTCATCCAGCGATCCAGCATCGGGATCTCCGCGCCATCGCAGAGCATGATGACGGTGGCGCCTGGATCTTCCGCCGTGCGCATGTGGTGGAACAGACCAAGATGCTGGCGGTTCTGCACCTCCGCCGGCATGCCGGCACGCTGCAAATGCGCCGCGACAGACATTGCCGCGCGAGCACAGAAAATATCGGCCTTGATGTCATCCCGCCGGCTCTGCGGGCAGCGGGAGAACAATGCCTCAGGCAAGCGTTCCACCTTGGCGCCGTGTTCGGCAAGGCGGAGCTGGAAGTCGAATTCCTCAGCCCCGGCTCGTGCAGGATCGAACCCGCCGAGCTGGAGCACGGCCTTGGCGCCGTACCACACCCAGTCGCCGATATAGGCCGATTGGCGCAGGCGGGTGACATCCCAGCCCGGCTTGTGCCGCACCCAGGCGCCGCCATCGCGCGGAACGATCTCGTCGCAATACAGCATGTCCGCGCCGCTGGCCGATGCCGCCAGGGCGAAGCGCAGGCAGGCATCCGGCGCCACCGTGTCACCCGCGTTGATGATCGCCACGTAATCGGCCGATGCGGCTTCCTGGTTCAGCTCCGCGCAGGCCAGCCGGGTCATTGCCTCCGGCTCCGGCGGCGCGGCGATGGCGGTGATGCCGGGGATCTCTAGCGGATCTGCGGTGATGACTTTGATACTAGACGGTTTTTCCCATTGTGCGTGCAGGGACTCCAGGGTGTCGTTCACCGCATGAACCCGGCCGCGCGGCGCCGCAATGATGACGGTAAGACGAGGCAGCGCCCCCGCCGCCTCGCGCAACGCCAGCAGGCGGGCTTGGCCGCCCTCGTCCAAACGCTCCGGCGGACGCAGCGCCGCCCTTTCAGCCAGGGCGGGCGCCGCCTGACTCAGCGAACCGCCCAGGGCGGGAATCGCCCGCCCCCGGCTCGCGCCGATCTCGTTAAGGAAGCCGACCAGATCCGATGTTTCCTCGGCGAATTCGTCCCATAGCGCAGGCTGGAATTCGTGGGCCCGGATGGCCTCCCAGGCACGCGCGACCAGCTTGTGCAACGGCCGGAGCAGCCCCTCTTGCGGCAGAGCCTCGCTGCGGTTGAGTTGGGCCGTGAGGTAGGTTGCGGCCTGCCCCAACCCGCCCGGCACCAGCTTGGTGAAGGGAAGGCCAGTCTCCGCCTCAATCCGGCGCAATTGCTCCGCCGGCTTGGCGAGCAGATCATGGTAGGTCAGCCAGCTGCGCGGCAAATGACGGGCCTGGCGTTCACCCGTGGTGAGGTAGCTCATCCACAACAGCAGGGCGTGGGCACGGCTCAGACCGTTCTTGCGCTGCTGGCTGGAAGCCGCCGTCCAGGGGTCGCGGAAGATATGCACCACATGCGGCTTGTGCCCGGCCTGACGCGCGGCGCGCTCGTAAATTGGCAAGGTGCGGCAAAGATGCGGGTGCTTCAGCCCCCATATCTTGTCCTTCTGGCTGAAGCGGCGGCGGAGTATCTCTTCCAGCCGTGAGAGATAACCGCTGAGATCCGCGCGCTCAGCCCAGCCTTGCGGCAGGCTGCGCACATCCATCCAGTCCACGCCCAGCCGGGAGAAGAGATCAACGTCATACTGGATCAGCTCTGGAATTTCGTAGAAGCCGAGCGGGTTGTGCTCGTTCGGGTCGGCCTCGTTATAGAATTTGACCCCGGCGCGGGACAAAGCACCGGAGAGTGCGGAAGTACCGCTGCGGTAATAGCCGACGATGAAAATGGCATTCGACATTGCGGCCTCGCTTATACGTAGTTGAACAGGCTGAGGTTCTGCACTGTGCCGAACGTCTTCATCGCTGCCTGAAGGGCTGTAACGGTTTGGTCCAGGTTGGAGATGGCCATCGGCATATTCGCGGCGGTGGCGTTGTCCACGTTGGTCTGCGCCTCGGTGGCCTGGCTGCTGTTTCCTGCGGCTGCGGCGGAAATCGCCTGCAGCGTGACGCCGTTCTGCGCCTGCGCGTTCACCAGCGTCTGCTGGTACTGGGCCAACCCGGCCAGGCTCTGGTTCAGCACCTGGTTGGTCTGGGCCACCTGCGCCGGCGTCGTGGCCGCGCTGGAGAGGGCATTGTACACGGTCTTTAGCAGCGCGAAGGCGGATTGCGGGCGGCTGGGCGAAATGGTGAAACTGTCGCCATTGGCCGGGCTGCCGCTGATCTGGTAATCCACGCCCCCGAGCTGGACCGTGGTGCCGCCCGTCCTGCTGGTGGAGAGCGCACCGCTGGCGATGGCACTGCCATTCTGCGTGGCGGTGTAGGTCGTGCCGTTGCCGCTATTGGCAAAGCTCACGGTGATGGCGGCATTCCCCTGCTGAAACGTATTTGCCGCCGCGGCATTGACGACACCCTGCTGGAGGATCTGCCCGCTGCCGGTATTGGTGCTGGTGGCAGTGACGTTGGAAACGCCATCTCCGCTCAGGCCGGAGAGGAACGCATCGCCATTGGCGATGGTGCTCGCCGTCATATTTTGCCCGATTGCTGCCTGTGAGGACGCGCCGTCGCCAAAGTAAACGATATTGCCATTCGCATCCGGCTGGAACGGGGTGAGGCCACCACGTGATCCACCGAAAAGATAAGTGCCGTTCGGCGCCGTGGCGTTACCAATGCTAACAAGCTGCTGATACGCCGACTGCACCTGGGTCCCCAGCGCTTGCATGTTCTGGGCACTCGTCGTGCCATTCAGCGCCTGCTGGACAATGCCCTGGACATTGTCCAGCACGTTGCTCATCGAGGTGTAGCTGTTGCTCACGCTGCCAAGCTGAACCTGTATCGCCGCTTGGGTGGTATTGTCGTTATTCAGCTGGTTGACCTGGTCCATGCCGAGCACCCCGGTTTCATACGCTGCCGGATTCTGGTCCGGTGTCTGCACCGACAGGCCCGTGGTGACCTGCTGCTGCAGGGTATTGATTTGCGCTTCCTGCGCGGCCAGCGACGTGCCGAAACTGGAAAAGAATGACAGGTCCATTTTGGCCTCCTTTCAGACCATATGGCAGGTAAATTCTTTAGAAATGATTACGAAACGTGCCGTGTCCTGCCACGAACAGGCCGGTCGCGTTCCGCTTTTACCTCCGCCTGCGCCTCTGCCCGGCGCGCGGCCTCGCGCAGGCGCTGCGCCAGCTTGCGCCGGTGCGCTTTCAACCTGGCCAGGTCGGCAATGGCGGCTTCCAGTTGCTCCCTGGTCCGCACGGCGCTTTCGGCAATCTGCGCCTCCGCGCCGAGCGTTCCGGCCGCGAACTGGCCAGCCCGGCGCGCCTGGGCAGCGCTCACCACGGAACCGCTCTGCCAGCTGGCCGCCAGGCGGCTGCGATAAGCCTCCAGCATGCCGCGCTGATACTCGTTCTGCTTAAGCGCCGCGTTATGGCGCTGGATCGTCTCCAGCAGCGCCACCTCGCGGGAAGCGGCCAGCAGATCCAGCCGCTTCAGCGTGGCTGCCTTCAAGCTGCCTCCCCAAGTGCCACCCGCAGCGCCGCGACGCTCTCAGCCAGGGTCACGCCCGCGTTCTTATCCTGGCGGAGGACCGCCTCCATGGCAGGCGCCCGGCGGATCGCCTCGTCCAGCAGAGGGTCACGGCCCGGGGCATAAGCACCGAGATCGATGATGTCCTGCTTCTCCTGCTTACGGGCCCAGAGCGCGCGGAAACGGGAGGCAAGCCGCATATGCTCCGGCTCCACCAGGCCCGGCATGGGACGGGAGAGCGAAGCGGTGATGTCGATGGGCGGGTAGATCGCGGCCTCCGCCATGGCGCGGGAGAGCACGATATGTCCATCCAGCACCGAGCGTGCCGTGTCGGCCACTGGGTCGCCAACATGGTCGTCCCCCTCAACGAGCACGGTATAGATGCCGGTGATGGAGCCCTGCCCCGCAGCCCCCATGCCCGCGCGCTCCAAATAGGCCGCCAGCGCCCCGAAGACAGAGGGTGGATAGCCTTTTGTGGCTGGCGGTTCGCCGACCGCGAGGCCGATCTCCCGAAGGGCCATGGCCAGGCGGGTGAGCGAATCCACCACAAGCAGCACATGCCTGCCCTGGTCGCGGAAATACTCCGCGATCGCCGCGGCGCGGTAGGCGCCATGCACGCGGCCCAACGCGGTATCGTCCGCCGGGGAGGCGATGACGACACTACGCGGCCGGGCAGCGGCCAGATGATCCTCGATGAACTCGCGGATCTCGCGCCCGCGCTCACCGATCATCGCCAGCACCACCACATCCGCCTGGGCGTGGCGCGCGAGCATCCCCAGCAGCGTGGTCTTGCCCACGCCGGAGCCGGCGAACAGCCCGACACGCATGCCGCGTCCGAACGTGGTCAGGGCATTGATGGCGCTCACGCCAACGTCGAACGGCTTGGCGAGGCGCTCGCGCGCCATCGGGTTCAGCGGCACACCCATCAGCGGCCAGGGGTGGGAGACGGCTGGCGGCGGCAACCCGTCGAGCGGCGCGCCCCGTGCATCCAGCACCCGGCCGAGCAGCGCCGGACCCATCAGTGGCGTATGCGCGCTGCCTTCGACACGGACCCTTGCCCCGCGCATCACACCGCGCGTGCCCTGCTCGGGCATGAGGATCAAGCCGCCTTCCTCGAACCCCACAATCTCCGCCGCCAGATGGGCTCCCGCTTCCATTTCGATCAGGCAACGCGAGCCGACCGGCGCGCGAATACCGCTCGCATGCAGAACCTCCCCATTGGAACGCACGATCCTTCCGAACCGCCGCACAGGGTCAACCGACAGCGCGGCACGCACGCGCTCCTGGGCCATTGCCCGCACAGCCTCCATGGTGATCATGGCCCAGCTCCGGACAGGCCCAGCGCCGTGCGGATGGCCTCGGTTCGGCCTTTCAGAGTCGCATCCCATTCGATCTTGTCGAGCGGGTCGCCCTGAGGGCTGATGATTTCAACCATCGCTCCGCCGGGAGCGATGTTCTGGTCAGCAATCAGCTGCGCCGTCTCGGCAGAGATTTTTGACGCCAACTGCGCATGGTCGGCAGGGTTGAGCCGCAATTGCACGCTCTGGCGAGGGCTTCGCTCAGCGGCAGCCTCATCGAGCAACTTCGTCACCAGAGCCTCAAGCCCTGCATTGCCGCCAGACAAATCCACACCGGCGATGTGTCCGGCCAACAGGAAGGCAAGTTCAATCACCAGCCCTGCGAGGTCACGTTCCTTTTGCGCCAGCGGTGCGGCGAGTTGCGCCGACGCCTCGTGCAGCACGCCAACGGCGCTGGCCAGTGCAGCCTGTAATGGCTCCATCTCAGCGCGCATTGCGGCCTCGCCTGCCGTGCGTCCCTCGGCTTCGGCCTTCTCCCGCAGCTTGGCAACCTCCTGGCGCACGCGCCGGGCGATTTCTGCTTCCTGCGCCGCAATCGTGGCGGTGTCCTGCGCCAATACGGTTTGTACGAACGCCTTGTTGCGAATGCTGGAGACTGTGACGAAGCTCACGCGCCGCTGCCTTTATTTCGGCTTTCAGCCGACGCGTGCTGTAGCAACACGCCGCAAAGACCGAGCGCCGGTGCCAGCAATGCCAACACGGCGCGCACCAATAATGCTACAGCCAGCGTCTGCAACCCCCATACGCTTACGCTGCCAAAATCCAGGACCGTAGGCTCGTGCATCGCCGCCCACGAGGCCGCCGCCGCAATCGTCATCAGCGTGTTCTTCGTACTCGCCTTATGCGAGGTCTTTCCCATTGACTCCCCCTATTTCTGTGCCGGGTCCGGTGCATGCACCACAACCACCACACGCCGGTTCTGCGCCCGTCCGGCATCGGTGACATTATCTGCGATAGGCGCGAACTCACCGAAGCCCTCTGCGGCGAGCTGGTTTCCATTCACGCCATTCTTTACAAAAAGCTGCACCACGGTTACGGCGCGCTCGGCCGAAAGCGACCAGTTGGACGGAAATTGCGCCGTAGAGATCGGCTGATTATCGGTGTATCCCCGCACAACGATACGGAAGCCGTCCGGCAGTTTGACGAACCCCGCTGCCACCCGGTTCAGCAACGCCACCGCCTCCGGCTTCAGCGTTGCCTCACCGGAAGAAAACAGCACCGAAGCATCGAGTTGGATGGTCAGGGTCAAGGGCGCGTTGGCCACCGTCACCTGGTGCTTGTCGATCATCGGCTGGAACACGGCAGAGAGCTTCATTTGCAGCTCTTGCAGCGTCGCCATCTCATCGGCCAACTGGCGCGCCATGTCATTGGGAATTTTCGAGGCCGCCGATGAGGGAGCTTCCACCGGCTTAGGCACAGGCGAGACCTGATGCTGCAACACGCCACGCGAACCTGAGGGCTGTGCCACGACAACGGCGGGAGGCGTACCGTGGAAGGCTTTGATGAACGCTTCCGTCAGTTCACCTTCCTTGTTCTTGTTCCTGGTAGAGGATGCATATAGCACCACAAACGTGGCGAGCAGGAGGGTCAGCAGATCAGCGTAAGAGACGACCCAACGTTCGTGGTTGAGCCCCTTCTCCCGCTTCTTGCCTGGCCCCGGTAAGCGGGCATACGACATGAACTACTCCGCCGCCTGCGGCATGACTACCGGCTCGCCATCTGGGGCAGCTTTGCCCTTTGGTTCATCCTCCAGGAAACTCTGCAGATGCTGCTTGATAACCATGCCCGGTTTCCCTTCAGCTAGCAGTAAGAACCCCTGGATGACGACGT
Organism: Acidocella sp.; assembly: GCF_052326845.1. Taxonomy (GTDB): domain Bacteria; phylum Pseudomonadota; class Alphaproteobacteria; order Acetobacterales; family Acetobacteraceae; genus Acidocella. The sequence continues at coordinate 48,333 of NZ_JBKQJR010000074.1, forward strand.
GGCGCTCACGTTCCAGCTCCCGCGCCAGTTGCTTCAAATGCGCCCCCAGCGGCAAGGCAACAAGATTCGCAAAGCCGACACCGTAAATAGTGGCAACGAAGGCTGTGGCGATGCCCTCGCCCAGTTCCTCCGAATGATCGAGCCGCATCATCACATGGATCAGCCCCAATACCGCACCCATCACGCCGATCGTCGGCGAATAACCGCCCAGCGCCTCCCAGACTTCGGCAGGCGCCTCCTGCGTCCGCCCGGCCTTTTCTGCCATGATAGCAAGAATTGCGGCGAAATCCTGCGGCGCGGTATTATCCACAATCATCTGCAGACCCTGCCTATGGAATGGGTCAGCCACCGTTGGAATCACAGACTCAAGCACTAACGTGCCATGGCTGCGTGCCATTGCTGACCATTCTGACACCTGTTCGATAAAAGCGCGCAGATCAGTCCGGGGCGGCTTAACCAGCCAGAATACACCTTCGAATGCGAGCAGAATCTGACGCAGGCCAAATTGCACGGTAACGGCCGTTAAGGAGCCGCAGATGACGATGATGACAGCCGTGACGCTGAACAAAGACGATAGCGGGTCGTTATCGGAGAGCGCGCCGCCGATGATAACGAGGAACCCGGCAAGAATCCCCAATAAACTTGTCACGAGACAGGCTCTCCTTTCGTCGCGGCATTGATGTAAATGGCAAGCGTTTCCAATGCGCGCTTGCGAATGCGCGAGGCATAGCCTTCGCTGATATCAAGAATCGCAGCAATCTCACGATTATTCAGCTCTTCATAGAAGTGCAGTGCCAAGACCTGGTATTCGAGCCTGGGCAGCGCCTTGAGGGCTTCCACCAGCAGAGCGCGATTGTCGGCCCGGACCAGCGCCGCCAAGGGGTCCTCTGGCGCTGTGCCATTCGCGAGTGCCGCCGCATCTATATCCTCGGGCTCGAACATGATCTGCCCGCGCCTGCGCGAACCTTCGTGGCGCAACCCATCGATCATTGCACCACGAATGCGCCGCACCGCGAAGGCCTGGAAATTGCCACCGACTGACGGATCGAAACGTTGCATCGCTTCCATCATGCCAACGGCGCCCCATTGCAACAAATCATCGACCTCAGCCCATGGCATGCGCGCCTGGAGCAGCAACGCCATGCGTTTGACCCAATGGCCGTAGAGTGCCGCAAGCTGTGGCTGGCTTTCAGCCCCAATCTCATGCATTGGTCTCTCCCGGGGTAGCCGTGTACACCACCTGCAATGGCGTCGTGTCAGGAATTTCCTCCAACGCGATAACAGAGATAACCCCGGCAACCGCCCGCGCCACCGCACGGCGCATGACGCCCTGCACCACGAGTACCGGCTTGATGCTGCGGGCTCGCATAGCGCGGGCTGCCTGCATTGCGGCTTCACGCAAATGCGTTGCGGTCTCCGCCTCTATTTCCGCGCCGATGCCGCTATCCTTTGCAGTACGCAAGGATTTCCCTACAAGCTCTTCCAGCTTCGGCGGCAGTACGGAAACGCGCAACGTAGCGTCCGTCCCCACGATTTGGCTGACAATAAAGCGTCCGAGACGAACCCGCACGGTGGCCAGCAATTTCTCCGCATCCTTAACGCCGCCATCAGCAGCCTCCACCAGCGCCTCGACAATGCGCTCGAAGTCACGGATCGGCACCTCCTCAGCCAGAAGGCCCTGGAGCACCTGGCGTACAAGGCCTACTGAAAGATTACTCCGCAAATCTTCCGCCAAGCGCGGCGTCGTTTCTGCCAGACGCGTCATTAGCCCCTCCACCTGCGGACGCCCCAGCAATTCTGCACCATGACGCTTAAGAATTTCTGCAAAATGCGTGGCTATCGCGCTCGGCGCGTCAACGACCGTGTAGCCAAACTCCTCCGCCGCGGGAATGGCGCCCTGCGGTATCCATATGGCCGGTTGACCGAACGCCGGGTCCTTCACGGCACGCCCGACGGACAGCTTCTCCGTTACCATCGGTCCTTCTATGGCGAGCCACTGGCCCGGCCACGCCTCTCCACCGCCAATGGCAGCACCGCGTAGCGTGAAGCGGTAGCCATGCGCCGGCAATTCCGACGAATCCCGGATATGAACGGCAGGCACAAGAAAACCCATTGCGCGGCCATAACGCTGGCGTACGGCGGTAAGACGATTGAGCAAGCGCCCCTCACCCTGACCAACCAATGGCGCCAAGGCGAAACCGATATTCATACCCAACGGATCAACACCTGTGACATCTATGAGGGAGTCAACCTTCACCTCACCCGCCACGGAGGCTGCCTGCGGCGTACCGGCCGCTGCGGCTTCAGGCTCCTTTGCCGCTTGGCTGAGGCGCCAGGACGCAGTGCCAAGCGCCGCCGCAAGCAACAGAAACGGGATATGCGCAATCTCCGGCACCAGGCCGATGGCGCCGGTAATGCCCGCAGCAATAGCCAGCGCCTGCGGGTATTTGGACAGCTGAGATTTAATCTGTGCGCCAATGTCCTCGCCTGTAGCAACACGCGTTACAATGAGGCCCGCCGCAATGGAGATGGTCAGCGATGGAATCTGTGCAGCCAGGCCGTCACCTACCGTCAGCAGCGTGTAGGTGCGCGCCGCGTCTGCGACAGGAAGGCCATATTGCAGCGTACCTATAATCAACCCGCCAACCATGTTAACGACAAGAATAATCATTGCCGCCACAACATCTCCGCGGACGAACTTCGAGGCACCATCCATCGCGCCAAAGAAATCCGCCTCTCGCCGTAGCAGATCACGCCGCCGCTCAGCCGCCTGAGGCGAAAGAATGCCGGCGTTAATCTCGGCATCGATCGCCATTTGCCGTCCCGGCAACGAATCGAGCATGAAGCGCGCGGAGACTTCCGCCACGCGGCTTGCCCCCTTGGTTACCACCACGAAGTTTATGATGATAAGGATAACGAAGATGATCCCGCCGACCACGTAATTGCCGCCGACTGCAAATTGGCCAAAAGATTCGATAACCCGTCCTGCCGCGCCGGGTCCCGCATAACCATTAAGCAGAATGGCGCGCGCCGTGGCGACATTGAGCGCCAGGCGCATCAGCGTTGTCGCTAGCAAAACCGACGGAAAAGAAGAAAATTCTGCCGGGGAATGGATATAGAGAGATGAGGCCAGAATAACGAGGCCAGCCGAGATATTGAGCGCAAACAAGAATGAGATGGCTGCCGGTGGAAGCGGGACAACCAGCATCGCTAACACCAGAAGAATAACGATGGGGCCAGAGAGTTGTGACAGGTTAAAGCCGCCTTCACGCGGCAGAACGGCGGTTTCAGCCATGCAGCAATCCCGGAATTGCGTTCAACAAACGGGTAGCGTAATCGTCCACACCACCAAGCATCATTTGCCCGCAAGCGGTCATAAGAGCGGCCATCCCAGCCAGCTTCAGTACAAAAGGAATGGAAGATTCCCGCACTTGCGTTACCGTCTGCAAAACGCCGGCTGCCAGGCCGATGACGAGCATCACCAGCAAGACCGGGCCAGCGAACTCACCAAACGCAATCCAGGCACCGATACTGACGCCAGACGCGCTCATGTTGTACCTCCGGCATCCTGCCCTGCGTCATCAACTAACGCCGTAACGCGTACGCCGTAACGGTCGTTTGCTACGGCAACGACCTCGCCAAATGCCATTTTCTGACCATTCGCAAAGATGGTCAGCGGCTCGCCGACCATCTGGTCCAACGACAAAATCTGGCCGTGCCTTAGCGCACGAAGATCCTTCACCGTAATCTGCGTACGCCCCAGCTCCACGGAAACCGAAACCTGCAAGCGGTCGAGCACATTACGTGTGGAAATGACCTGGCCACCGCGAGGGTATGCCTGGATACTCTCAAGCTCAACCCGCTCCGAATCGGCGAGCTTCCCGGATGTATTTACGCGGCTCTTCTGTTCAGACATATTTTCGTCTCCTTCATCTTCCACTGCTTTTATGCGGCAGCAGATACGGCCATCGTCCTGACCATAATCAGCACGGAACAAGTCTATGTCGCCCGACACCGCCACTGCATCCGGCCAGAGGGTGAAAGGTAAAATACTGCCTGGCAGAACATTTTCGAAAATAGCCAGTTGCAACACGGCTCGTGCCAGCTCGAAACGCAACTCAACCGGCGTTGCTTCTGTCAAGTTTTCAATGGTGTTAATCCAGCCAACATCCTC
>NZ_JBKQJR010000075.1:0-33686 GCF_052326845.1 Acidocella sp.
CCTTCATCTTCCGCGGCGCGCTGGATGTTCGGGCGACCGCCATCACCGAGAGCATGAAGCTCGCCGCGGTGAAGGCGATTGCCGAGCTGACGCGGGTGGAAGCCTCCGAGGTCGTGGCCGCCGCCTATGGCGGGCATGCCCCCACCTTCGGCGCCGAGTACATCATCCCCAAGCCGTTCGACCCGCGGCTGATCATGCATATCGCCCCGGCCGTGGCGCAGGCGGCGATGGATGCGGGCGTTGCCCGCCGGCCTATCGAGGATTTCGTGGCCTATAAGCATGAACTGGAGCGATTTGTGTTCCGCTCCGGCCAGCTGCTGCGCCCGGTCGTCGAAGCGGCGCGCAAGGCCTACCCGCGCATCGTCTATGCCGAGGGTGATGACGAGCGCACGCTGCGCGCGGTGCAGAGCGTGGTGGATGACCGGCTGGCGCAGCCGATTTTGCTCGGGAACACCGAGACGATTACGGCCAAGATCAAGACGCTGGGCCTGCGCCTGGAGCCGGGGAAGGATGTGCGGATTCTCGACCTCGAGCAGGAACCGGAGCTGTTCCAGACTCTGCTCAAGGGTTATTCCGCCCGAGTCGGCCGGCGTGGCACGCCACCGGATACCGCTATCCGCCACGTGCGCAAGCGCCCAACGGTGGCGGCGGCCATGATGCTCGCGACGGGCGAGGCCGACGCCGCGATTTGCGGCGGGGTGGGCGACTGGTGGCGGCAATTCCAGTATGCGCTGCCAATCCGCTCAGAATCCGGGCGGATTTATGCGATGACCGCGCTGATCCTGCAGGCTGGCGTGCTGTTCTTCTGCGACACCCATGTGAATGTGGATCCAAATGCGGAAGAGATCGCGGAAATGACGCTGATGGCGGCGAAGACGGTGCGGCATTTTGGCATTACGCCGAAAGCGGCGCTGCTCTCGCACTCCAATTTCGGCGCCTCTAATTCGCCGTCAGCGAAGAAGATGCGCCAGGCGCTAAAGCTGATTCATTCACAGGACCCCGGTCTGGAGGTGGATGGCGAAATGCATGGCGATTCCGCGCTGGTGGAACAGATCCGTCACCATGCGCTGCCGGATTCGACGCTGCACGGCATCGCCAACCTGCTGATCTTTCCAAATCTCGACGCCGCGAATATCGCCTTCAATCTGGTCAAGGCGACGGCCGAGGGCGTGACCGTGGGCCCCATGCTGCTCGGCCTGTCTAAGCCCATGCACATCGCGGTGCCGAGTGTCACCGCGCGCGGGCTCATTAACCTCTCCGCCGTGGCCGCCATGGAAGCGGCGCTGGTGGCGCAGAAATAACCCGCGCGGCAGGGGCTGGTACCGCTTAGAGCGTTCAGCATTTGGCTGAACGCTCTAGCTTTGTGTTTTAGCGAGCAATCTCATGTGTTTATGTCGAACCGCCCGGTTCAACCTAAACACATATTGCTCTAGCCGGTACCAGCCCCTGCCGCATCCGCGCCGCGTTGGGGACGACGCGCCGGGTGCGTACGCCGAAATATCATTTCGATGAGGCTTGTTCGCCGGCACCAGCGTCCTATGTCAGTTCCGCCCGCTCTCCTACACTGGAGGTTCTCGTGATCCGGCAGCTCTCATACGCTATCATCCTGACGCTTGGCCTCGCAGCCTCGGCTCTGGCTCAAAGCCCAAGTGCCGATCAGGTCGCCAACGGCAAAACCCTGTTCGATGACAATTGCAGCGCCTGCCACCTCGCCACTGGCGCCGGCCATGTGAAGTTCGGCACCGTGGTTTCGGCGGATTTGCGTGCGCCGAGACTGGAAAATACCTTCCATAACGACGACACGCTGCTAATGCGCGCCATCATGCAGGCCGAGGACCAGAACGGCAAGCCGCTCTCCGCGCCGATGTCGGCCTGGTCCGGTCGGCTTACCACCGATCAGGTCGAAGATATCATCGCCTATCTGAAGACGCTGACGTCCTGAATTAGAGTTCCTTACAAAACCCGCTAGGCCGAGCCGAATGGTGCCGCATTTCGAGCACCGGAGCGGAGCGTACGTTGTAGTACGTGAGCACCGGAGCGCAGAAATGCGGTGCCAGACGGCCGGCATAGTAGGGTCTTGAAGGGAACTCTTAGGCGAGCACCGCCAGGATCGCCTTGGCCGCGGCGGCGGAGGGCGAGCCATCCGGCGTGTGCAGCGTGGCAAGCGCGGCTTCATAACCCGCGCGCTGGGCGGCGGCGGCCTGTTCGTCGCGCAACAGGTGTGAGAGCGTGGCGGCCAGCTTGTCCGCCCGGCAATCCTCCTGCAGCAGCTCCGGCACCAAGGCGCGCTTGGCGAGCAGGTTGATCATCGCCACGTAAGGCACCTTGATGAGGCGGCGGCCGAGGAAGGCGGAGATTGGGTTCACCCGGTAGGTGACGGCCATCGGCACGCCGGCCATGGCGAGTTCCAGCGTCGAGGTGCCGGACTTGGTCAGCGCGGCCTTGGCGGCGGCGAAGGCATCGTAGCGCTCGGCCACATCATGCACGATGATCGGCTTCACCGGCCAATCCTCGGTATGGGCGGCGACATGCCCGGCAACCCCGGCGGCGGCGGCGACGACGGGCCGCAGCCCCGGCACTTGTGGCGCCAGCAGCGTCAGCGCCTCGCGGAACACCGGCAGCAGCCGCCTGGTCTCGGTAACGCGCGAGCCGGGCATGAGCACGATGGGCACGGCATTGGGCGCCAGGCTGTGGCGGGTGAAGAACCGCGCGGCATCACCCTTGTCAGCGCCGGATTCCAGCACCGGGTGCCCGGTGAATACCGGGTGCAGCCCGTGCGGGGCGAAGAATTCCGGCTCGAAGGGAAGCAGGCAAAGCAACTCGTCCCACAGCCCGGGGAAATGTTTCACCCGTTCCTGCCGCCAGGCCCAGACTTGAGGGGCCACGTAATGCACACGCTTCGGCCCGCTATTTCCGATGGCCTTGAGCACGCGCAGGGTGAAGCCGGGGCTGTCGATGGTCAGCACGATGTCGGGCTTTTCGGCGCGAATGGCCTCGATCGTCTGGTGCAAACGGCGTTTCAGGCGCAGGATTTTCGGCAGGATTTCCGCGAGCCCCATCAGCGCCAGCTCCTGCATGGGGAACAGCGAGGTGAGCCCCGCCTCCGCCATGCGCGCCCCGCCAACGCCGCTGAACTGGATATCCGGCCGCAGCGCGCGCAGCGCCGTCATCAGGCGCAAGCCCAGGACATCTCCGCTTGCCTCACCGGCAATGACAAAAATTTTCGTCACATGAGCTCCACGACCGGGCAGGGGGGCACATCCTGCCAGTCGCGGTGGTTCAGCACATTTCCGGCCACGCGGACAGTATCGATGGCGGTGAAATACACCGGCGCGAAGGTCAGGCCCGGCTCGTTCATCGGCCCCGCGCTCGCGACGCCATCATCCGGGAAGCCGGTGTCGCAGGGGGTGAACAGGGCACAGTGGCCGAAATTCTCGTCGATGGAGCCGGACCAGGCGGCGTTGCCGACCAGCGGGATGACGGCGGCATAGCATTGGTTCTCGACGGCGCGGGCGCGGGCCGAAAGGCGCACGCGGTTGAACCCGGCCATGGAGGCGGTGCAGGAGGGGATGAGGATGAGCTTGGCTCCCGCCGCCACCTGGGCGCGGACATGCAGCGGGAACTCCGAATCGTAGCAGATGGAGACGCCGATGCGGCCCAAGGCCGTGTCGAACACTTTCGGGCCTTCGCCGCCGGAGACATTCCACAGTTCGGCCTCGAACCGTGTCATCGACTGCTTGTCCTGGAACTTCACGGCGCCGGAGGGCGCGATGAACGGGGCGCGGTTGCGCACCTTCCCATCGGCATCGCGCATGGGGATGGTGCCTGCCAGGATATGCAGCCTGTGCCGCTGCGCCAGGATCACGATCTGCCCCAAGAGCTGGCTGGCGGCGCCGACGACATATTCCAGCTCGGCGGCGATGTCGGGGGTTTTGATCTCGACCCCCGCCAGCACCATGGAGAAATACTCGGGCAGTGCCAGCAAATCCGCTCCAGCGAGCGAGGCCTCGGCGGCCAGGCGCTCAATGCGGGTGATGAAGGCCTTAAGATTGGGCGGCGGGGTGACCCCAAAGGCGGCGAGGGCGAGTTTCACAGATTTCTGGTCCAGAACATCAGCGGTTTTTCGGTCTCACGGTCAGCGCCAACCTCCCGCCAGGAGATGGTGCAGACCAGCTCCGGGTGTGGCGTGTAACCGCGTTTGCGCCAGAAATCATCCAGCTTTTGGTAAGCCTTCGGGCGGGCAGGGTGGTCCACCGGGCGCTGCACGGCGCAGAAGGCGGTGATGCCATAACCATGGGCGCGGGCCTGGGCCTCGCGGGCCTCGAAGAATTTTACCCCAATGCCCCGGCCGCGATAGGCGGACTCCAGCACGCTCTCGCCGAAATAGAAGATGCGCGGGATGTCCATGCCCGCATCGCGGAACGGCCTTTGCACGTTGGGCGTTTCCGCCGCCAGCGGCAGGCAGGTGGAGGCGCCGACGATCTTCTCGCCATCGCGCGCGATGATGATGGCGGCAGCCGGGGCTTCGGCATAGACGCGCAAATAACTTTGTTCGTAGGCGAGATCGCCGTCATACAGATAGGGGAATTCCCGGAACACGGTGATGCGCAGCCGCGCCAGTTCCGGCAGGAGCGGCAATATCGCCGCCCCCGTGACGGTTTCTACCTTAATGAGCTGCGACAAGCGGCGCCGACCCGGCAATGAAGTCCTTCAGCGCGGTCTGTTTGTCGGAGAGGCTCAGCCCGGCCATGTGCGCCACCACCGGGCAATAGGCCGCGACCAGCGTGTTGGTCAGGTCGGCATCGCTGATGGTGGCGTTGTTGGCGCGGACGGCGGCGATGAGCGTGCGGGTGCGGTTCGCCAGGGTGGCCGGGGTCGCGCCCTGGTAGATGTCCAGCAGGCCGTTGCCCGGATCGGTGACGGTGTCCGGCCCGCCAGCAGGGGAGACATGCGGGCAGCCCAGCGCGTCGGACTCGGCGTCGGCCATGGCCGGCACAACGGCGATGCCGCGCAGGCGCATGACGTCGGCCGGGGTGGCGTTGGGCACGCCCTGGTTGCCCCAGGCGGTACGGACATAGTTGGCGACATCCGCGATCTGCTGGTCCGACAGGCGGGTGGCGAAGCTGGGCATCGGTATCTTGGTCCAGGGGGCAAGGCCGCTCAGCACCGGGCCGATCACGTTATATGGCTGGTCGGCGATGATGGAGTCGTTGCCCGCCAGATTGGGCACGAATTTCGGCGGCAGGCCGCCGCCGGTCTTGCCATGGCAGCCGGCGCAGTTGGCGGCGTACACGGCGGCACCCCGGCTAACAGAGTCCGTGGCATCGGCCGCCGCGGCGGGCGGGGTGGTGTGCTGCGGCTTGGTCGCGGTTTGCAGGTAGGTGGCGATGTCGATGACGTCGGAGAGCGGGAGCAGGCTGGTGGAATTCTCGGTCATGTCGCTCATGGCGCCGAAGGGCGAGCCCTTCACCATGTTGCCGTCATCATGCAGGTAGGCGACGAGGTCGGCCTGGGTCCAGCCGCCCACGCCCTGGGTTTTGTCCGAGGAGATGTTCGGGGCGTAGAGGTCGTCGATCGGCGCGCCAGCATAGGCACGGCCGGTCTCCGTGGCGCTGAGCATGTTGCGCGGCGTGTGGCACTCGCCGCAATGGCCCAGCGCCTCGGTGAGGTAGGCGCCGTTCTTCATGTGCTCATCCCAGCTCGGGTCCATGTGCATCGGGCCGGCGCGGAAGAACAGGATCCGCCAGCCGAGCAGGACCGGGCGCTGATTGAAGGGGAAGGCCAGGGAGGAGGGCGTGGAGGGCACATTCGCCGGCGGGAGCGAGAAGAGATAGGCCTTGATGGCCATCACATCCGCATAAGAGAGCTTGGTGTAGGAGGTGTACGGCATGGCCGGGTACAGGAATTTCGGGAACACCAGATAGGAGCGCCCAGGCGCCACGCCGTCATGCAGGGCGTTGTAGAAATCCTGGTCGGACCAGTTGCCGATGCCGGTATCCTTGTCCGGCGTGATGTTGGGGCTGGCGAGGCCGCCATAGGGCGTGTTCACCACCAGCCCGCCGGAGAAGGGCGCATGGCCCGGGCCCGTATGGCAGGGCATGCAGTCCGCCGCCGTGACCAGATATTTGCCGCGGGCGAGCAGCGCCGCCGGGTCGGTGGGCGCGGTGAGGGAGGCGGCGGGGTAGTTGGCGCTGTCATCAGCCAGGGCGATGCGGGTGGCCACGGCCCCGCCCAAGGCGAGGGCCAGGGCCGCTGCGGCAAGGACGATGCGTTGGGCGCGGAATTCCGGCAATGCGAATGGCATGAACAACCCCCAATGATTTTATATTCTAGCTAGGTTCCTTTTCCCCAAAATCCGCAGCACCTTCAAGTGTGGTGACAAAGTGTGACGCTTTAGCGCCCGTACAGCGTCTCGGGGCTGACCTCGGGCTTGGCGATCTCGACCCATTCGCCGCCCCGCGCCGCCAGGAAGAAGCAGTTGCGCCGCCCGGTGTGGCAGGCCACGCCTTTCTGGTCCACGAGCAGGAGCAGCGTGTCGCCATCGCAGTCCAGCCGCATCTCCACGAGCTTCTGCTGCTGGCCCGAGGTTTCGCCTTTGCGCCAGAGCTTCTGGCGCGAGCGCGAGTAGTAGCACACCTGCCCGGTGGCCAGCGTCTCCTCGATCGACTCGGCATTCATCCAGGCCATCATCAGCACCTCGCCCGTATCGTGCTGTTGGGCGATGGCGGCGATCAGGCCGTCGGCGTTGAAGCTGATCGCATCGAGGATCTTGCTCATCGGGCCAGCATCCCGTTGGTCAGGCAGGCTTCGTTGAAACGGCAGATGACCTGCTGGTCGATCTCGTGCCGGGTGGCCTCCTCGTACTCGACGCGCGTGATGAGGTCAGCGATGATCGACAGCCGCGCGGCTTTTTTGTCATTCGCGCGCACCACCGTCCAGGGCGCAGCGGCGGAGTCGGTGTCGCGCAGCATCCTGTCCCGCGCCGCGGTGTAATCGTCGAAATGCTTCAGCGCCTTCTCGTCGATCGGGCTGATCTTCCATTGCTTCAGCGGGTCCGTGCGCCGCTCTTCGAGCCGCTTCTTCTGTTCTTTCCGCTCGAGATCGAGATAATATTTGAGCACGACTATGCCAGAGTGCGCCAGCATCGCTTCGAACACCGGCACGTTGCGCAGGAACTCGTCGGTCTCTTCCGCTGTGCAGAAGCCCATCACCGGCTCCACCCCCGCGCGGTTATACCAGGAGCGGTTGAACAGCACGATTTCACCCGCCGCGGGCAGATGCTCGACATAGCGCTGGAAATACCACTGCGTGGTCTCGACATCGGATGGCTTGGACAGGGCAACCACGCGGATGTCACGCGGGGAGAGATGCTCGGTGATGCGTTTGATCGTGCCATCCTTGCCGGCGGTGTCGCGCCCTTCCAGGATGATGAGCACCTTCTTGCCCTTGGAGATGACATGCCGCTGCAGTTTCACCAGTTCGATCTGCAGCTTGCGGAGGGTTTTTTCGTAGGAGAGGTCCTTTGCCATCAGCGGCTTATAAGGCTGGTCCCGCCGGATTGTAAAATTCGCGGTAATCAGGCGGCGAGCGGAGGCGGTTCCCCGTCATCCGGCCCGTCATCCGCAATCCCCTTCGCCTCGTTGCTCATTTCAATCAGCCGCTGTTTCATGCGGCGCAGGATGTCCTCTGCGGCCAGGATCTCTTCAGCCGAGAGGCCCTCGAGCATCGTCTCGTTCATCCGCGCGGTGAGCCCCTGAATGTCGCTGAGCAGGGCGGTGCCAGCTTGGGTGATTTCCACCAGCTTGGCGCGCCTGTCGCCCGGGGCGGCGCGGCGGAGGATGTAGCCATGCGCTTCCAGCCGGTCGAGCAGCCCGCCGAGCGCCACCTTGCCAATATCGAGCGCCTTGGCGAGTTCCGTCTGCATGGCCGGCTCACCGTTGCGCCAGCTCAGACTCGCCAGCACCCAGCATTGTGAACGGGTGATTCCAAGCGGTTTCAGCGCGTGGTCGATCACGGTGCGCCGCAGGCGGGAGACATCGTGGACCAGGAAACCCAGGTTGAACTGGCTCGGCTCAGGGTTTGGTATGTTTCGTTCGCTCATTGGCACGCCATAATTTATAACTGTCTGTAGTATGCTGGCATACCGTTCGCCTAATTACAATTCAATGATCGCCATAAGCGGCAAGGGCAGGCGGTTAATCCTCCAGCAGCAGAGCGCGGATCTTCTCCAGCTCCGTCGCGTCCACGCCAAGCTCGTCGTGCAGATACTGGCCAATGCTGCCATGTTTTTGCTCGATCGCGCCGAAGGCGATGCCGAGATACTCCGGATGCGCTTCCAGCAGCGGGAGGTATTCCTCGCGCGGCAGGGTGGCGAGTCCGGCATAGCCGGAGTCGCGGCGCATTGTCGTCTCCAGCTCTCCAATCACCTGGTTCGTCAGCGTGTAGTCATGCTCGATGGTCTCGCGCGGCACGTCAAGCGCATAGAGAATCAGCGCCGCGGCCAAGCCTGTGCGGTCCTTGCCGGCGGCGCAGTTGAACAGCAGCGGCACATGCCCGGTGCTCAGCAGGTGGAAAAGCTGGCGATAGCTCCCAGCCTGTTCAAAAGGCAGCTTGCTGTAGATGGCGTGCATCGCATCGCGCATCGCGCCTGGCTGATGCCCGCCTTGGGCAATGAAGCTTTGCAGGCTGCCGATGCTGATGCCGCGTTCCGAGGCGTGGTAGCCGACATTCTGCCCCGCATACCAATCCATCGGCACGCGCTCGCGCTCATGCGGCGTGCGGAAATCGCAGATCGCCATGATGCCGAGACGGCGCAAAGCCTCGCGGCTGGTGCTGGTGAGATTGCTGATGGCGCCGGAGCGGTACAGCATGCCCCATTTCAGGCGTCGGCCAGAGCGCGTGCGGTAGCCGCCCATGTCGCGCAGGTTGTGCCCGCCTTCGATGGCCAAAGCGCGCGGCGCTGCCAGAGGGTCATCCAGAACTTCGGCTTTCGTCATGCGCGCACCTGCAGGGGGAGTTTGAGAACGGCCGGAAGGTAGCGCGAAAACGCGCGATGCCAAACCCGTGGAACCTGGAGGAGAATTGGAGCGGGCGAAGGGATTCGAACCCTCGACCCCAACCTTGGCAAGGTTGTGCTCTACCCCTGAGCTACGCCCGCTCATGGCGCAATAAAACGCGCTGCGCCCGGCCAATATTGTATTGGCGGCAGGCGAGGAACTTGAATAAAAATTGGAGCGGGCGAAGGGATTCGAACCCTCGACCCCAACCTTGGCAAGGTTGTGCTCTACCCCTGAGCTACGCCCGCTCACGGCGCGGTGGAGGCTCTTTAGCCATCACTGAGACGGATTGCAAGCGCCGCCCCTCAACTAAAATGCTTTGGGGTGTGAGAGTTGGCCCCGATCCCCTATATAGAGACGCAAACGCATATGGACGGAACACGAATGAGCAGCCTTCTCAACACTGCGCAGGATGCGCGCCCCGCCGCCCAGGCCATGATCATCGACGGCGACCAGGCCAATTTCATGGCCGACGTCATCGAGGCCTCCCGCGAGATGCCGGTCCTGGTGGATTTCTGGGCGACTTGGTGCGGCCCGTGCAAAACCCTGACCCCGCTGCTGGAGAAGGTGACGAAGGCGCAGAACGGGCGGGTGAAGCTCGTGAAGATCGACGTGGACAAGAATCGGGAGCTGGTGACGCAGCTCGCCCGCATGGGGCTGCCGATGCAGTCCGTGCCCACCGTCGTCGCCTTCTGGCAGGGGCAGATCGCCGACACCTTCTCCGGCGCGCTGCCGGAGAGCGAGCTGAAGCGGTTTGTCGAGTCGCTGCTGAAGCTGGCGGGCAGCGCCGCCCCGGCGGTGGACCTCATCGCCCAGGGCAAGGCGCTGCTTGAGCAGGGCGCTGCGGAGCAGGCGGGGCAGTATTTCGCCGCCGCGTTGCAGGAGGACGAGGAAAAGCCGGAGGCCTGGGGCGGGCTGGCGCGCGCGCTGCTGGCGCTGGGCGATGAGCACCAGGCCGCCGAAATGCTTGCCCAGGTGCCGGCCAAGATCGCCGAACATGCCGAGATCGCCGGCGCTCGCTCGGCCCTGGCTCTGGCCCAGGAAGGCCGCAAGGCGCAGGGGGCCATGGCGGGGCTGGCGGCGCGGCTGGGCGCTGATCCGGACGACCACGAGGCCCGCTACGAGTTGGCCACGGCGCTGAACGCTTCCGGCGCGCGGGCCGAGGCGGCCGCGGCGCTGCTGGAAATCATCCGCCGCGACCGCGCCTGGAACGACGATGCGGCGCGGCTGCAGTTGCTGAAATTCTTCGAGGCCTGGGGCATGGATGACCCCGCGACCATGGCGGCGCGCCGCAAGCTCTCGGCGCTGTTGTTCCGCTGACGAAAATGGCCGCGTTCAGGCCGCAGCTCGACCAGCTGCCGGAGGAATTTCCGGTCTTTCCGCTCGGCGGGGCGATGCTGCTGCCGGGCGGGCGCCTGCCGCTCAACATCTTCGAGCCGCGCTATCTCGCCATGGTGGAGGATGCGCTGGGGGAGGGGCGGTATTTCGGCATGGTGCAGCCTGATAAGCGCCTCGGCCGCGGGGAGAACGGCCCCGGACTGCACCGAATCGGCTGCCTCGGCCGGCTCACCTCCTTCGACGAGACCGCCGATGGGCGCTACCTCATCACTATGACCGGCGTGATCCGCTTCACCGTAGTCGAGGAGATCGAGATGCGCCGGGGCTACCGGCGCGTGCGCGCTGGCTTGGCCGGATTCGCGGGCGATCTGCGCGCGCTGGAGGAGGACGGCCTGCCATTCCCCCGCCAGAAGCTGGACAATGCGCTGCGCCGCTATTTCGTCAGCGCGGGGATGGACGTGAACTGGGACGGGCTGGAAGCCATGCCGGATGCACTGCTGGTCACCTCGCTCAGCATGGCCTGCCCCTTCACCAACGAGGAAAAACAGGCTCTGCTTGAAGCGAAGGACCAGGCGGAGCGCGCCCGCGCCTTGCTGGCCCTGCTGGAGATCGGCGCCCGCGATGGCGGGTTCGATGAAGATTGGGAACCGAAAGCGAGTTGAAAATGCATACCGAGAAAACCAACCCCCCGCTGGACCCGCGGCTGCTGGAGATCCTGGTCTGCCCGCTCACCCGCGGCCCGCTGACCTATGACCGCGAACATAACGAGCTGATTAGCCCCAAGGCCGGTCTGGCCTACCCGATCCGCAACGGCATTCCCATCATGCTGGCGGAGGAAGCGCGCCAGCTGGAGCCGTGAGCGAACCAGCGCAGATCAGGATCCGCCAGGCGGATAAGCGCCTCGACCTCGACTACGAAGACGGCAGCACGCTCAGCTTCGCGGCGGAATTTCTGCGTGTGCAGCCCCCGGCCGGGCTAGGCCGGGCGGAGTTGGTCGCGGGTAAGCGGCAAGTGCGGATTCTCGCGGCCTCGCCCACTGGCAGCTGCGCTCTGCGGCTGAAATTCTCCGACGGCTACGAATCCGGAAGCTACTCCTGGGAGTATCTGCGCGAGCTGGGGCGGGAGCAGCAGATCCGCTGGCGGCGCTATCTGCACCTGCTCGAGCAGGCGGGGCTCGGCCGGGATTGATGGTGGAACCAGAGGCCGAGCCGGAAGTCTCCCCCGGGCACATGCGGCTGATGGCGGTGATCATCGCCACCGCCCTGTTCATGCAGAACCTCGACTCCACGGTCATCGCCACGGCGCTGCCGGCCATGGCGCGCAGCTTCCATGCCGTGCCGCTGCATATGAGCGTGGCGCTCACGTCTTACCTTATAAGCCTCTCCGTCTTCATCCCGGCCTCGGGCTGGGTCGCGGACCATTTCGGCGCCCGCCAGGTGTTCCGCGGCGCCATCATCATCTTCACAGTGGGCTCGGTGCTGTGCGGCGTGGCCTCGGGGCTGGGCTGGCTGGTGGCGGCGCGCATCGTTCAGGGGCTGGGCGGGGCGATGATGCTGCCGGTGGGGCGGTTGCTGCTGCTGCGCTCCATCTCGCGTAGGCAGATGGTGGCGGCCATGTCCTGGCTGACCATGCCGGCGCTCGTCGGGCCGATTCTAGGGCCGCCGCTTGGGGGCTTCATTGTCTCCTATTTCTCCTGGCGCTGGGTGTTCGACATCAACGTGCCCATCGGCATTATCGGCGTGGCGGCTGTCAGCATGTTCATCCCGGATGTGCGTGAGGCTGACCGCGGCGGGCGGCTGGACCTACTGGGGCTGGTGTTTTCCGGCCTCGCCATGGCCTTCCTGATGCTGGGGTTCGAGACGGTGGGGCGGAAGCTGCTTCCCGTGGGCTGGACGGCCGCCGCCTTTGCCGCCGGGGCGGGGGCATGCCTAGCCTATGCGCTGCATGCGCGGCGCATGGAGCATCCGGTGCTGGATTTCTCGCTGCTCGCCATTCCCACCTTCGCCAACTCCATTCTGGCGGGCAGCCTGTTCCGCATCGCCGTAGGCGCGCTGCCGTTCCTGCTGCCGCTCATGCTGCAACTCGCCTTTGGCTACTCCCCGCTGCAGAGCGGTTTTGTCACCTTTGCCTCCGCCGCGGGGGCGCTGCTGATGAAGCCCGCCGCGCAGCCGCTTTTGGAGCGCTTCGGCTTCCGGACCGTGCTGATCTGGAACGGCGTGCTCGCCGCGGCGATGATGGGCGTCTGCGCGAGCTTCCAGCGCGACTGGCCCTCGCTGCTGCTGGACGCCATCCTGTTCACCGGCGGTTTCTTCCGCTCGTTGCAATTCACCGCCTTTAATACCATTGCTTATGGCGATGTGCCGCGTCCGCGCATGTCCGCCGCGACGACGTTGTACGCCACGGCCCAGCAACTCACGCTGACCCTCGGCATCGTCGTTGGGGCCTTCACGTTGGAGGTTTCCGCCCGGCTGCAGGGCCATGAAACGGCGATGAAATCGGACTACGCAATTGCCTTCATCATCGTCAGCGCCGTTGCTATGCTGGCGGCGCCGCTCTGCGCCCGGCTACCACGCAATGCCGGGGAGGCGCTGAGCGGCCACCGCGCGGCAACGGAGGCGAAGGCATGAACGGCCTACAGCAAGTCGGGGAATTCAGGGCTAAGCGCAACGCCATCATCTTCATCGTGCTGATCGGTTTTGTCAGTCTGTTCGCGGACATGACCTATGAAGGCGGGCGCAGCATTGCCGGGCCGTTCCTCGGCTCGCTCGGGGCGTCCGCCGTCATCGTCAGCTCCGTCGCGGGGTTTGGCGAGTTCCTGGGCTACGGCGTGCGCTATTTCTCCGGCCGGGCGGCGGACCGCAGCGGGCGCTATTGGCCGCTGTTGCTGAGCGGCTATGTCATCAACCTGCTCTCGGTGCCGCTGCTGGCTTTGGCCGGGAACTGGCCGGTCGCGGCGCTGCTGCTGGTGATGGAGCGCTTCGGCCGTGCCATCCGCGCGCCGATTCGCGGCGCCATGCTCTCCCATGCGGCCAGCCGCACCGGGGCGGGGTGGGGGTTCGGCCTGCACACGGCGCTGGACCAGACGGGTGGCCTCTCTGGCCCGCTGCTGGTGGCCTTGCTGTTGGCTGCGGGGGCGGGGTTCCACCGGAGCTTCGCGGCACTGCTGCTGCCGGCGCTGGCGGCGCTGCTGCTGCTCGCGCTGGCGCGGCGGCTCTACCCGGACCCGCGCAAGCTGGAGCTGCGTGTCCCGGCGGTCGATCCCGCCGCCTGGGTGGGGTTCGGCTCCAAATTCCGGCTGTTGACGGTGGCGGCGTCGCTGATGGCGGCGGGCTTTGCCGACTTCGCACTGATCGGCTTCCATTTCGCGCGGGCGCATACCGTGCCGCTCTCCTGGATTCCGGCCATCTACGCTGCCGGCATGGCGGCTGAGGGCGTGGCGGCGCTGCTGCTCGGCTGGATATTCGACCGTATGGGCCCACGCGCCATCACCACCGGCATCATCCTAGCCACGTTTGCCGTACCGTTGGTGTTTTTCGGTGGCGCGGCCTTGGCCGTGGCCGGGGTAGTGCTGTGGGGTGTCGGCATGGCGACGCAGGACACGTTGTTCCAGGCCATGCTGGGCGAGTTCATCACTCCGGCGCGGCGGGCCACGGCTTACGGCTTGTTCGACGCGATACGCGGCACCGCCTGGCTGCTGGGCAGCGTCGCGCTTGGGCTGCTTTACGGCGCGGGGTTGATCTGGCTGGTGGCGGTATCGGTGCTGCTGCAAGCCGCCGCCATACCGGTCTTCTTGCGCGTGGCGCTTACACCTCGAAGCTGAGTTCTTCCGGCCAGTTGGGCTTGCTCATGGCGCGCGGCATGTGGATGCCGCATTCCGTCTTGGCCGTGCCCGCCCAGCGGCCGGAGCGCTTGTCCTCGCCCGGCAGCGGCTTGTGCGTGCACACGGCGCAGCCGATCGAGGTATAGCCCTCGGCCTGCAACGGGTGCTGCGGCAGGTCATGCGTCTCGAAATACGCTTCCAGATCCTCGTCGTTCCAGAAGGCCAGCGGGTTCACGGTGATCCGCCCATCCGCGCCGGTTTCCACCATCTGCAAATGCGCGCGCGTGCCGGACTGGCTGCGCTTGCGCCCGGTGATCCATGCCTCGAAGCTGACCAGCGCCTCGTCCAGCGGGTTGGTCTTGCGGATGGCGCAGCACAGATCGGTATCCTTCTCCCAAAGCCTTCCATCCGGGTCGTAGGCGGCAAGCTGCGCGCCGCTGGGCCTGATGGAGCGGACATCGGTAAGGCCGAGCCGGGCCACCAGCTCGTCGCGATAGGCCAGGGTCTCGGGGAACAGCTTGCCGGTATCGAGGAAGATGATGGGCAGCGACTTGTCGATCTGCGCCACCATGTGCAGCAGGATCGCGGATTCCGTGCCGAAGGAGGAGACCAGCGCGATCTTGCCGGCAAAGCGGTGCGTGATCGCGTCGCGCAGCACCGTTTCGGCGCTGGTGGTGGAAATCGTGTCGAGCATATTGGGCAATCCTTGGCCGGGTTCCGCCGGCGCAATGTCATCAACGAAGGACAATGGTCAACTCACTTTTGGACAGGAGAGCCAACAACGCTCTTCGGTGAGCTGGTCGATGCGCCGCGCCGCTTCCGCCATTGGCACCTGTTCGGCCCGCCAGGACTGGCGCAGCGCAGCCACCTCTTTCACCCGCTCCGCCCAGGCGGCGGGGAAGCAGGCTTCCAGCCGGCGGCGGATGGCTCCGGCGAGGCCCGGCGCGGTGCCGCCGGTCGAGACGGTAAGCAGCAGATCGCCCCGGCGGATTTCCGCCACGGCGTGGAAGTCGCAGTATTCCGGCTCGTCCTCGACATTCACCAGCACGCGCAGGCGCCGCGCCGCCTCGGCCAGCGGGACGAATTGCTCGCGCGGCAGTCCGGCGATCCAAAGCGCATGCAGTTGCGAAAGCTCGGCCTCATCCGGAAGGGCAGGGCGCAAGGCCGTGCCAGCCTCAAGCGCCAGGACGGCGTCAGCCCCCTCGGTATAGAAACGCAACCCATCCGCCCCCGCCTGGCGCAGCGCGCGCAGACGGCGCAGCGCGGCCGGGCCGGAACCGGCCAAGCCAAGCCGCACGCGATCGGGGGATAGCGCCAGGGGAATCATGGCACTTTAGAAGATGATTTTTTACAGCCTTGCAATGGAGGTAAAAAAATAAAGATTTTCTCCTGCCATAGCGGGAACGCGTAAAACGGTTTTTCGGATTTGCCACTCTTCCGGCAAACGCAAACCATCAAATTCCTATTGAATTTGTCTGTATTTCTGAGGCGAGGCTCAAATCTGAGTCTCGCTGATCGCCAGATCCATGGCGAACACCGTGCCGCGCGGCCCGGTTTCCTCCAGCACGAGGTCACCGCCATGGGCGCGGATAAGGTCGCGGGCGATGGCCAAGCCCAGCCCGGTGCCCCCGTAGCGGCCGGAGCTGGTGAAGGGCTGGAACAGCCGGTCCTGCACACGCAGCGGCAGGCCGGGGCCATCGTCGGCCACGCGCATGCGCGTCACGCCGCTGCGGCTTTCGGTCGTCACGCGGATGATCTTGGCTCCGGCTTCGGCGGCGTTGCGCATCAGGTTCACCAGCACGCGGTAGATCTGCCCGCGGTCGAGCGGCAGCACCAGCGCCTCGGGCACCTCGTTTTGGATGGTCACGCCGCTATCCACGGGCCGGACCACCAGCGCCGCCTCCTCTATCAATTCGTAAAGCGGCACGGCGGAGCGCACCACGGGCGGCGGACCCTCGCGGGCGAAATCCACCGTGCGGGTCACCATCTGCGCGGCGCGCTCCACCGCGCTCACCAGGGTGCGTGAGGCTCGCTCGATGGTGGGGTCGTTGATGGTCTGCAAACGGTCCGAGACCAGCAGCGCCGAGCTGAGGATGTTGCGCAGGTCGTGGCTGATCTTGGCCACGGAGGTGCCCACGGCGGCGAGGCGCGCGTTGCGCCATAGCGCGGCCCGCATCTCGTCCTGCATCGATTTGAGCTCCCGCGCCGCGCCGGAAATCTCATCCTCCGGCCGGTTGCCCAGCCAGGCCAGGTCGCTGGCGCTTTCCTGCTCCGGGTCCTCGCGGAAATTAATGATGCTGGTGGTGATGATGCGCATGGGGCGCACCAGCAGCCGGTCCAGCACGGCGAAGATCAGCAGCCCGGTGATCAGCGCCATGATCACGGTAACGGCGAAGGCGCGCTTGGCGTAGGCATTCAGATCGGCGTCGAGCGGCGCCTCGTTCGCCGTGACCTCCAGCATCGCGTTCTCTTGCAGCGGCGAGGGGGCGATGATCTGGATTTCATGCCCGCCCAGCCCGACGAGATGTAATACGGCCCGCAAGGTGCTGTACCATAAGGTCTCATCCGACAGGACAACATGGCAGGAAGCGGGTGGGATGGGGTGGCTGCTGCTCAGCGTCAGGGGTGGCTGGCCGGGTTCTTTAAGAATGATCTGGTCGTCGAGCGCAAAGGCGAGCAGTGAATCCTGAGCCTGCGGGGAAAGCGTGGCCCCGGACTGCTCCAGCGGGTAGGTGGCCAGATGCGCATGTGCCACACGGTCCCTCAGCCAGGTCTGGCGCTCGCGCCCCAGGTTGGGGAGCATCACGATCAGCTCGATGACCAGGATGATGGCGACGGTAAGCCACAGCACCCGGCCGGAGAGCGTGTCGCCGAACAGTTCGAATTTGGGCCGGTCTGGGCGGTGTGCCGGGCTCATGCAGCGTGAAGAGCGGTCTCCGCGGCATCGCGTCCGGCGGTGAACAGGTGCTCGAGAAAGCCCTTTTCGGTGTTCATCTTCGAGGTCAGCGGATGCCTGGCCAGCGCCTCATCGGCGGAAATATCGAGCAGCCGCGTATGGCGGGGCAGCATGGAAAGCTCGGCATCCAGCGGCGCCTGGAAGGCGATCTCGTGCAGCCGGTGCACGATGTCCGCGGTGGAATTGGGCACGCCCTTGCGCTGGCGCGGCTGGGCGCGCACCAGCACCAGCCGGTCCGGCCGGGGGACGAGCACCGGCGCCAGCGGCGGATTGCAGGAATAGCCGCCATCCCAATAATGCCGCCCATTGATCTCGATGGCCGGGAACATCATCGGGAGGCAGGCAGAGGCCAGCAAGTGCCGCACCCCGATCTCGGCATTGCTGAACACCTTCGATTCGCCGGTTTCCACGTCCGTGGCGCCGACATAGAGCCGCGGCGCGGACGGATCACGGATCGCGTCCTCGTCGAGCAGGCCCTCTATCAGCGGGGCCAGCGGATTCTGCCCCAGCGGATTCATCTGGTCCGGGTTGAGCACGCGCAGCACGTTGGTGAGGCCGGTCCAGGCCAGCTCGTTGCCCAGCTCGATGCTCTTGTCCCACCCCCAGAGCCAATCCATAGGCGTGGCGAAGTTGCTGAAAACATTGGCCTCGCCGATGCGGGTCCATAGCTGGCGCAGCGCCGCGCGGGCGCCGGCGGGCCCGTTATGCACATAGCCCTGCACCGCCATGGCGGCGTTCATGGCGCCAGAGGACACGCCGGTGATGGCGGCGAATTCCAGCCCCTCCTCGAGCAGGCGGTCGAGCACACCCCAGGTGAAGGCGCCATGCGCGCCGCCGCCCTGCAGGGCCAGCGTGATCCGGGGAGGGAAGAGGGGGGAAAATGTCATGATTATAAACAGCCCTTGTTGCGCGTTCTGGCACCATGCGCAACACCGTAGGCAGAGTGCCGCATTGACGGCGACGGGCGAGGCCGCCTATATCGCGCCATCGCGCCTAGCCGGGGACGGTTCGGCGCTCGTCCTATTTTTGTCTTTCGCCGGAGTAGAATACCGTGAAACGGACCTATCAACCTTCCAAACTCGTCCGCAAGCGCCGGCATGGGTTCCGCGCCCGCATGGCGACCGTTGGCGGCCGCAAGGTGCTCGCCAACCGCCGCTCCAAGGGCCGCGCCAAGCTTTCCGCCTGATTCCCGGCCGCCGCGCCAGGAGCCCAGCATGGCTCGGCTGACACCGCCGAAACGCTTCAAAAAGCGGGCTGATTTCCTTCGTCTCGCGGCGCGGGGCAAGAAAATCGCCAAAAGCGGATTCGTCATGCAGGCGCTGCGCGAAAGCGCTGAGCCCGAGCTGCGCGTGGGCTTTACCGCGACCAAGAAAATCGGCAACGCCGTCGCCCGCAACCGTGCCAAGCGCCGGCTGCGGGAGGCGGCGCGTCTTGGTTTGGCTGGGCGCGAGATGCCGGGCGTGGAGCTGGTGCTAATCGCGCGGCGCGAGACCGGCTCCGTGCCGTTCTCCACCTTGCGCCGGAACCTGGCGAAAGCCCTGGACGAGGCGCTGGCATGAGCCCGGCGGCGTACATGCTCTCGGGGGCAATCCGGGTGTATGAGCTTACCTTGCGTCCGGTGATCGGCGCGAATTGCCGTTTTTTTCCCTCCTGCAGCGCCTATGCGCGCGAGGCCATCCGCGTCCATGGCGCGGGCAAGGGCGGCGCGCTCGCGGCGAAGCGGATTCTGCGCTGCCATCCCTGGCATCCGGGCGGGTACGACCCGGTTCCCCCACCTTTGAAACACTCCTGAAAGCCCCCATGGATCAGAAGCGTCTGCTGCTCGCCGTCTCCGTGTCGCTCGTTATCATGCTGGCGTTCACGTTCATCCAGAACAAGTTCCTGCCGCATCCGGCGCCGGTTCCTGCTCAGGTGCAGGCGCCCGCCATGGCGGCGCAGTCCGCCGGCGCGCCCGGCACCGCGCAACAGGCCCCGGCCCCCGGCCCGCGCCTGGCGGTGGACGCGCCGCTAATTCAGGGCAGTATCGGCCTCACCGGCGCGGTGTTCGATGACGTGGTGCTGAAGCAGTACCACACGACCGTAGCCCCCAATTCCCCGCTGGTGCAGGTTATGGGCCGCCGCGGCGGCGACAAGCCGAGCTATGTGCAGTTCGGCTGGAGCGCGCCCGCCGGGGTGAAGGTGCCGGATGACAGAACGGTGTGGAGCGCCAGCGCCGGTACCCTGACGCCGCAGACCCCGGTGACGCTGTCCTGGGATAACGGCCAGGGCCTGACCTTCCAGCTCCAGCTCGCCGTGGACGACAAGTACATGTTCACGGTCACGCAGAACGTGGTCAACCACGGCGCCGCCCCGGTGCAGCTCTATCCGTGGTCCCGCGTGGTGCGCGACTACAAGCCGAAGGAGCAGAGCAGCTGGGTGCTGTTTGACGGCCCGCTCGGCGTGTTCAACGGCACGCTCAAGCAGGTATCCTATAACGCGCTGAAGTCCGACGGTTCCAAGGCGCCGGGCGGCACGGCCTATACCGAGACCGCGCCGGGCGGCTGGATCGGCATCACCGACAAGTACTGGCTCTCCGCCGTGGCGCCGGAGCAGTCCGCCAGCATGACTGGCTCCATGAGCTATGGCACCGTGAATGATGGCGACGGCAGCGCCTACGAGACCTCGTTCATCACCGCCGCGCCGCTTACCGCGGCGCCGGGTGGCAATGCCGCCTTCACCAGCCATGTCTTCACCGGCGCCAAGGTGGTGAAGATCCTGGATGCGTATCAGAGCGAGTATCACATCCCGAATTTCTACAAGGCGGTGGATTTCGGGCACCTGTACTTCCTGACCAAGCCGATCTTCTTCGCGCTCGACTACCTGAACTCTCTGCTCGGCAATTTCGGCCTGGCGATCATGGTGTTCACCGTGGGCGTGAAGCTCGTGTTCTTCCCGCTGGCCAGCTACTCCTACCGCTCCATGGGCAAGATGCGGCTGGTGCAGCCGAAGATCGCGGCGCTGCGCGAGCAGCACAAGGACGACGCGGCGAAGCTGCAGCAGGCCACGATGGAGCTGTACAAGGCCGAGAAGATCAACCCGGCCTCGGGCTGCCTGCCGATGCTGCTGCAGATCCCGGTGTTCTTCTCGCTGTACAAGGTCATCTTCATCACCATCGAGATGCGCCAGGCGCCGTTCTACGGCTGGGTGCACGACCTCTCGGTGCCTGACCCGACGAACCTGTTCAACCTGTTCGGTCTGCTGCCCTTCGACCCGACGGCGATCTACGCGCCGCTGCATCTCGGCGCGCTGCCGCTCATCATGGGCCTGACCATGTTCCTGCAGCAGAAGCTGAACCCCGCCCCGGCCGACCCGGCCCAGGCGCGGATGTTCCAGCTTATGCCGATCGTCTTCACCTTCATGCTGGCAGGCTCGCCGTCCGGGCTGGTCCTGTACTGGGCATGGAACAACCTTCTTTCCGTGGGGCAACAATGGCTGATCATGCGCCAGACGGCGGCACAGCCGCGGGCGATTCCGGCGAAGAGCTGAACTTCCAGGCGGGGGAATTCACCCCCGCGCAGATCGAGGCGGGGCGCAAGCTCTTCGCCTCGGGCTGCGAGTTCTTCTACGCCGCGCAAGCGCTGCAAACCCTGCCCGAGCCGGCAGGGGTGGAGATCGCCTTCGCAGGGCGCTCCAATGTGGGTAAATCGTCGCTGCTGAACGCGCTCACCGGGCGCAAGGCGCTGGCGCGCGTGTCGCACCAGCCCGGGCGCACGCGCCAGCTCAACTTCTTCCGTTGCGCCGCGGGGCCTGTCGTGCTGGTGGACATGCCGGGCTACGGCTATGCCGAGGCGCCGAAGGAGGTCAAGCGCGACTGGCAGGGGCTGATGCTCGACTACCTGCGCGGGCGGCCGAACCTGCGCCGCGTGCTGCTGCTGCTCGATTCCCGGGTGGAGTTGAAAGTCTCCGACCAGACGGTGATGGAATTGCTCGACCAGTCCGCCGTGGCCTACCAGATCGTGCTGACCAAGGCGGATGCGGTGAAGCCCGGCGCGCTCAAGCGCAAGCAGGACGAGATTCTGGCCCTGACGAAAAAACACCCTGCGGCGTTGAACAGCCTGTTCACCACGTCTAGTGAGACGGGGCAGGGGATAGAGGAGTTGCGCGCCTCCATCGCCGAGTTTCTGTAATAGGGGAGCGACATATGACCAGGGATGCCATGACCACCGCGGCCCGTGAGGCAGATATTGTTGCGCGCGCGCTGCCCTATCTGCGCCGCTATGCCGGTGCCACCATCGTGGTGAAGTATGGTGGGCACGCCATGGAGGGCAGCCTCGCCAACGAGTTCGGCCGCGACATCGCGCTGCTCAAGCAGGTCGGTATCAACCCGGTGGTGGTGCATGGCGGCGGGCCGCAGATCAACGCCATGCTCGAACGCCTGGGAATCGAGTCCAACTTTGTCCACGGCCTGCGTATCACCGACGCCTCGATGGTCGAGGTGGTGGAGATGGTGCTCTCCGGCACCGTGAACAAGCAGGTGGCGGGGCTTATCAACCGCGCCGGCGCGCTGGCGGTGGGCATTTCCGGCAAGGATGGCGGGCTGATCCGCGCCCGCAAGGTGACGCGCAAGATCAAGGATCCGGATTCCGAGATCGAGCGTGTCCTCGATCTCGGCTTCGTCGGCGAGCCTTCGTTCATAGACACCCGCGTGATCCATGCCCTCACCGGCGCCGGGCTGATCCCAGTGATCGCGCCGGTTGGCAGTGGCGAGGATGGGGAGACCTACAACATCAATGCCGACACGGCGGCCGGGGCGATCGCCGGCGCGCTGAACGCGCAGCGCCTGTTGATGCTGACCGACGTGCCCGGTGTGCTGAACAAGGACAAGGAGCTGCTCTCCGACCTGACCATGGCGCAGGTGAAGGAGCTGATCGCCGATGGCACCATCTCGGGCGGCATGATCCCGAAGGTGGAGACCTGCATGGAAGCGGTGACGCAGGGTGTGAAGGGCGCCACGATCCTGGACGGCCGCGTGCCGCATGCGCTGCTGCTGGAGCTGTTCACCGAGGGCGGCATCGGCACGATGATCCACAAATAAGGGCCTTCCGCCCAGATTTGTGACAGTTCCGGGAAGATCCGCGCCGCCCGGACGTTTCTGCTTTTCCGGTCAAATCCGCTGCTCTATCCCTGCGCCGAGGTTGAATCCGCGCAGGAGGCCAGCGTGAGCGAGCGTGTCTATAATGTCCTGTTTCTTTGCCGCGCCAACAGCGCCCGTTCGATCATGGCGGAAGCGGTCCTGCGCAAGCTCGGCGCAGCGCATTTTCGCGCCTTTTCCGCCGGCAGCCAGCCAAGCGGCGTGGTGCATCCGCTGGCGCTGAAGGCGCTGGCCGATTACGAATTCCCGAGCGAAGGGCTCCGCTCCAAGAGCTGGGATGAGTTCTCCGCCCCTGGCGCGCCGGAGATGGATTTTGTCTTTACCGTCTGCGACGAAACGGCTGCCGAACCCTGCCCGGCATGGCCCGGTCACCCGATGACCGCGCATTGGGGTATCGACGACCCGCTGGCGGTGGAGGGCACGAAGATCCAGAAGGAGCGCGCCTTCATCCAGTCCTTCAAGTATCTGCGCACGCGGATCAGCATTTTCCTGAGCCTGCCGCTGGCCAGCATCGGCGCGCTGGCGCTGGGCGCGAAATTGCGCGAGATTGGGCACGCTGAAGGCGAATCTGCGCAAGGTGCTCAAGAAAGTGACGCAAAACTCTGATTATAAAATTTATTTCAACCCGTCTTGCGGTACAGCCCGGAACACGCTGGCATTGCTGCGGGAAGCGAATATTGAGCCACAAATCATTGAATATTTAAAAAATCATCCTTCGCGGGCGGATCTGGCCGCGCTGGCGAAGCAGATGGGCGGTGCCCGCCCGCTGCTGCGCGAGAAGGAGGCGCTGGCGGACGAGCTTGGCCTGAAGCAGGCTGATGACGAGGCGATTCTGGACGCCATCGCCAAGCACCCGATCCTGCTCAACCGCCCGGTGGTGGTATCGCCCAAGGGGGTGAAGGTCTGCCGCCCAGCCGAGTTGGTGAAGAGCATCATTTAGCGTCCTGGGCGGTTTTTTCGGTTAATTGGATCTTGGGTAATCTTCAGGCGGGTAGGCGAATGTATGTCGTAATTTTCCGCGCTGAAGCGGTGGCGCCGGATGACGACTATGCCGCCATGGCGGCAATGCTGCGTGACATGGCACTGCGTGATTTCGGCTGCCTGGAATTTTGCGCCGTGACCGAGGCGCGCCACGAAATCGCCCTGTCCTATTGGCCTGATCTTGCCTCGATTAAAGCCTGGAAGGCACAAGCTGAACACATGGTGGCGCAAAGGCTGGGGCGGGAGCACTGGTATAGCGCGTACCGTCTACAGATTGCGCATATCGAGAAGGATTATACCTTTTCCAGGAATGCAGAGTAGCCCTGAGTTCGGAACGGCAAGACAAACCAAAGCTTCTCAGCCTTGACCTGTCTTGCCGCAGCCATCACCGCTTCATGATGAATCTCAACAACCTTTGACAGCGCCGTGAGGCCGGGGCATGGGCGCGCCCCGCGGCGATTTAGCCAATGAACTCTCGCCAGGCTGCTGGATCTGAACCATGCTCGAAGCACAAAAACGAGGTAGCCGACAGATCAGTCAGGCTGCAGCGAAAACTCGACACGGCGATTCAGGGCACGACCACTTGCGGTATCATTTGGCGCAACGGGATTCGTTTCGCCACCGCCTTGCGTTGTCATGAGGTTGGGGTTTCCACCATTGCTGACAAGGAAATCCTTGACGGCTTCGGCACGCTTCTCCGACAACTGCTGGTTAGTGGTGATCCCTTGCCGCTGCAGCCCCGGGCCGATCGGCGTATTGTCCGTATAACCCGTAATGACAAGCGTCTGCGTCTGCGTCGGCGCGAGCTTGTACGCGATCTTAGCGAGGATGCTCTTCCCCTGGGGCGAAATTTTCCAGCTACCCGACTGGAAGAGCAGGTCGCTTTCCACCGTGTATTTGATTGCGCCACGCAACTGGCCAATCTTTGTCTGCGCATCCGTCAGCTGTTGCTGAAGCTGTTGGTTTTGCGACTGCAACTGCTCATTTTGCGTCTTCAAGTTATTATAGGCCCCCTGAGAGACGCAAGCGGAAAGCAAAAGCGGAGCCGCGATCCCAACTGCCACCATTCTTATTTTCGAGGCATGAGCACGCATATTGAATCCTCCTCGGTTAAACAATCCTTAAGTAATTCTATGCTAAGCCCTCTTATGGTAGGCATTTGGTCTTCGGTCGAAATTGATTCAAATCATGATTATTTGCGCTTTTTATTACATCGCGCTGAGCGCGAAATTACAAAGACGTATAGCGATGGTACTTAGCTGAGTACGGGCAGGAGATGACGGCTTGGGGTCATGCCTCCAGCCCGCGCATCATGGGCGGAATCAGCGTCGGGCCGGGGCTGAAACTCTTCGGCAGGTTGGGAACAATTGTAATGGCACTGGCAGCCCTGGGTATGTTCGCGGCCATCCGCCCGTAAACCCGGTACCAGTACAGCCGGGCGGGACATTGCGTGCTCCCATGGACCGGGTCACGGGCCGGATGGCACGAGCCCAGCATGTTGTGGCGCGAAGACCGTGGCGGGTGCGCTGGTGTAGAGCGCATCAAGGGAAAACCGCGTAGGTTGAACGCGCGCATGCATCTCCCAGGGCTGCGCCGCAGCTTTGGCCAGACGCAGAAATTCCAGCATCCCCAATAGTTGGGCCGCGCAAAAGAACAGCATGCAGACGCAGCCAAGCATTGAGGCCAGGCCGATTACGATATGTCCATCAAACGGCATCGTCAGTTCCTCCTGATTCAGAAAAGATTCAGCTGTCCCGCCGCCGTGGTGGGGCGCGGCACGTTGAATTGCGAGCAGTCCAATGCGGTGTCTCCGCCCTCCAGCCCGAACTGCTTCGCTGCCCGGGCGAAACGCTGGTGCAGCATCTCCGCATACGGGCCGGAGCCGGTGAAGCGGGAATGAAAGGACGGGTCGTTCAGCCGTCCGGCCCGGCTCTGGCGGATCAGGCTCAGCACATGGCTGGCGCGCTCTGGCAGATGTTTCTCCAGCCAATCGGTGAAGAGCGGCGCCAGCTCATGCGGCAGGCGGACGAGCGTTGTATGCGCGCTGTGTGCCCCGGCCTTGGCGGCGGCTTCCAGAATGCTCTCCAACTCGGCATCATTCACGCCCGGGATCATCGGCGAGGCCATGACGCCAGCGGGAATGCCAAGAGCCGAAAGCTCGGTGATGGCCGCCAGGCGCCGGGCCGGGGAGGCCGCGCGCGGCTCCATCGCTCGGGCCAGGGCCGGGTCTAGCGTGGTAACCGAAATATACACCTTGGCCAAATTCCTCGCCGCCATGCGCGACAAAATATCGGCATCCCGCAGCACGCCGGCGGATTTGGTGATGATGCTGACCGGGTTTCTGAACCGCTCCAGCACCTCCAGGACCGCGCGGGTGAGCGCCAGGGTGCGCTCCACCGGCTGGTACGGGTCGGTATTCGAGCCCAGCACAATAACGCTGGGCTTGTAGCTGGCGCGGGAGAGTTCCTTCTCCAGCAGGCGCGGTGCCTCGGGCTTGAAGACGATCTTCGTCTCGAAATCGAGCCCTGCGGAAAAGCCAAGATAGGCGTGGCTGGGGCGGGCGAAACAGTAGATGCAGCCATGCTCGCAGCCCCGGTACGGGTTCACGCTTTGCTCGAAGGCAATGTCCGGGCTGTCATTGCGGGAGATGATGCTGCGCGTGGCGTCGCGGATCAGCATGGTCTGCGGTTTGGGGGCGCTGTCCTCGGGCAGGTCCCAGCCATCGTCGAAAGCATCCACCCTGGCGCGCTCGAACCGGTTCGGCGGGTTCACGGCCGTGCCGCGGCCTTTGAGCATGCCGCGCCTGACCTCGCTGTTGATCTGCAACCGGGATGCCGCCATGATGTTCCTGCTCCGTTCCGCAATGCATAAAATCATTCCGCATTGCGATAGTCAAGAACAAAATAAGAACATTTTCGTTGCGAGCTTGGCCAGCCAGCAAATTCTGGCAGTTACGTTTCGTTAACGGTCTGGAAATGTTCCCTGAGCCGGGGCATCAGCTCAACCAGGTTGCAGGGGCGGTGCCGGGAGTCGAGCTGGAAACGCAGGATCTCATCCCAGCCGTCCTTCACCGCGCCGGTGGAACCGGGCAGGGCGAACAGATAGGTTCCGGCAGCAACACCGCCCAGCGCGCGGGACTGCATGGTGGAGGTGCCGATCTTGGCATAGGAGAGCCAGCGGAACAGCTCGCCGAAGCCCTCGATCTCCTTGTCCAGCACGCGGCGGTACGCCTCGGGCGTCACGTCGCGCCCCGTCACCCCGGTGCCGCCAGTGGTGATCACCACATCAACGCCCGGATCGGCGATCCAGGCGGCAAGCTGTGCTACGATGGCGTCCACGTCGTCCCGGATGATCGCCCGTCCGGCGAGCACGTGGCCAGCGGTGGTAAGCAGTGCGGCCAGCGTGTCCCCGGAAGTATCATTCTCCAGCGTGCGGGTGTCGGAGATCGTCGCCACCGCGATGCGCACAGGCAGGAACGGCGCAGTCTCGTCGATCCGGCTCAATTCGCGTCCGCGGTGTAGACGTTGGCGTTGAGCTGCGGGAAGTTGCCTTCCGCCAGATCGTTCAGGCTCTCTGGTTTGGTCCCGATCTCCTCCGCATAGAGCCAGCTATCGGCCAGCACCTGGCGGACGTAACGCCGGGTCTCGTCAGTCGGAATGCTCTCGATGAACAGCAGCGGGTCGCTGGTGTCCTGACCCTGAGCAGGCCATGAGGCGGCGGCGTTCGGCCCCGCATTATAGCTGGCAAGAACGGCCAGGAGGTTGTTGTTTACCCCAGGCTGCGCCGCGAGATAACGCAGATAGGCCTGACCCATGGCGAGATTGGCCGAGGGGTCGGACAGCGAGCCATCCACGCCCTGGGTGCGGCGAATGGTGGCCGCGGTGGCGGGCATGAGCTGCATCAGCCCGCGCGCGCCGCAGCGGGAAACGGCGTTGGGGTCGAAGCCGGATTCCGTGCGGGTGAGGGCGTAGACCAGCGACGGATCGACCGTGAACCCGCCCGAGGGATGCAGCGAAGGCAGCGGCAGCCTTGCGCCGGCGATCTCATCCACCGGGCTCGGCATGGTGCCGGCAATGGCCACGGTGACATCGACCAGCCCGGCGCGGGCGGCCACGGCCATGACCGAGCGGGCGAGCGCCGGGTCGCTCTGCATTTGCGGCCACAGCGCGCGCAGGGCCGTCGCGGCTTGTTCGGGCTCGCCGATCTGCAGCAGGGCGAAGGCGCGGTGCCCCTCGGGGATGGCGTCCACGGCGATGACGTCAGCTTCCGTCAGGGTCGCCGAAATGCCCGTGGGGCCGAAGCCCTGGCCGAGCAGCTTGCCAGCCAGCATGCCGTAGAAGGTGCCGCTGGCCCAGGAGGCTTGGCGCAGCCAGTTCAGGTACTGCTCCGGCTGTTGCAGGCGCAGCGCCGCGCGCGCGGCCCAGAACTGGCTGGCGGCGCGGTCGTCGTCCGAGATGCCGGAGAACTGCGCCGTAGAGGCGAAGATACTGGCGGCGGTGCTGATATCGCCACGCTCCCAGGCGTCCAGCCCGGTCATGAAGCGCTGGTGCCAGGCATTGCTGTCCGGCTCGAAGACCGGCATGGCGGCTGCGCCCGGGGTGATGGTGGTTTCCGGCATCAGCGCCGTTTGCGGCCGCGGCGGCAGCTCGGACCGTTGCAGCTTGAGTTGCATGAGCTTGTAGATGTCGGACGCTTCCGGTTCGCCGGAATACTGCGCCCACCAGGCGGTGAGTTCCGCGGGTTTTGTGGTGTAGTCCGGGCTCAGATAGCGCGCGGCCAGCACGCTGCCGAGCAGGGAGGTGTCGCCCAGCCGGCCAATCAGGCGGTCGGCTGCGGCGTAGGCGCCGTTTTCCTGCAATTGCAGGACGCGTTGGTAGATTGCCACGTCGCTTGGGGCGAGCGGTTGCGGCAAGGTGATTTCCACCTCACCCGACGGGGCATTGCGCGGTACGGCGTAAGCCACGCTATCGCCATTCATGGCGCTAAGCGGCGCTGTGGGGGGCTGGTACGTTCCCGGGCCTTGTCCCATATCAGGGGACTTCGCCGATGCCTTCGTGGGGGCCACGAGGCTAAGGGCGAAAACGGAAGCCGTGGCAAAAGCCAGACGGATGCCGTTCAGGCGGGGAAGCGGTTTGGGGGCTCCTCGCATAGCTAACGCCCCTACACGGCATATCCGTATGACGCAACCATTTTCGGCGAGACGAGTCTCATGTTTTTAGACGAATTCCTTGCTTTCAGTAGTTTGCAAGGGGGATTGGTAATCAAATTTTCGTGAGAATCAAGCCGTCGGCGGGCTTTCCAGCCAGGCTTTCAAGGTCAGCAGGTCTCGCCATGCCTCCGCTTTGGCCAGTGGCGTGCGCAGCAGATAGGCAGGGTGATACGTCGCCAGACAGGGCAGGGGCGCGCTCAGACCGGCGATCTCCGCCTCCCGCCAAGTGCCGCGCAGACGCCGTATGCCCATGGCGCCCTCGGCCGGGAGCAGCGCCTTGGCCGCCACAGCGCCCAGCGCCATCAGCCCGCGCGGGGCGATGAGCGCGATCTGCCGGTGCAGGAAGGGCAGGCACAGGGCTACCTCGGCCTCCGTGGGCGTGCGGTTGCCAGGCGGGCGCCAGGGCACGGTGTTGATGATGCGCACCTTGGCGCGGTCCAGCCCGATGCTTGCCAGCATGCGGTCCAGCAGCAGCCCGGCCGGGCCGACGAAGGGCTTGCCGGCGCGGTCTTCGTCGCCGCCCGGCGCCTCGCCCACAATGATCAGCCTCGCGTCAGCCGCGCCATCGGCGAACACCAGTTGGGTTGCGGTGTCGCGCAGGGCGCAGCCGGTGAAATTGCGCATCGCCTCTTCCAGCTCCGCCAGACTCTGGCAGGATTCGGCGAGCTTGCGCGCCTCGGCCGGGCCGGCTGGCATGGCCGGGGCAGGGCGTGGGGCCTGGG
Organism: Acidocella sp.; assembly: GCF_052326845.1. Taxonomy (GTDB): domain Bacteria; phylum Pseudomonadota; class Alphaproteobacteria; order Acetobacterales; family Acetobacteraceae; genus Acidocella. The sequence continues at coordinate 29,214 of NZ_JBKQJR010000075.1, forward strand.
CGGGGCGGGGCAGTGATGCAGGCGCCGTTTCGGCGGGTGGCGGTGGCGGCAAGGCATGGCGGCGGTCCTGCGGCGCGTCGAGCAGCGCCTCATCCGCGCCCCATTCCCATTGCAGGCGTAACGCTTCAAGCAGTTCCATGCACCTTATTTACCCATTCCGAACTGGATTGAAATCATTCTCAGCTCCCCTTACACCCGGTTGAGCTATAGATCTTAACTACACCGGGTCTGGTACAAGGAAGGAAGCAATCAATGTCAGACGAAACCCTGCCGCGCGAGGCGATGGAATTCGATGTTCTGGTCGTCGGTGCCGGCCCGTCCGGTCTCACTGCCGCGATCAAGCTGAAACAGCTCAATCCTGAACTTTCCGTCTGCGTGGTGGAAAAGGGCAGCGAGGTTGGCGCGCATATTCTCTCCGGCGCGGTGCTGGAACCGCGGGCGCTGAAGGAACTCTTCCCCGATTGCGATCCGGGGCTGATCCCGCTCGCCACCCCCGTCACCGAGGACAAGTTCGTCTTCCTGTACGACGAGACCAAGGCATTTGCCATGCCGACTCCGCCGCAGATGCATAACGAGGGCAATTACATCGTCTCCCTCGGCAACGTGGTGCGCTGGCTCGGGCAGCAGGCGGAAGAGCTGGGCGTGGAGATCTACCCCGGCTTCGCAGCCGCCGAGCTGCTGGTGGAGGGTGGCCGCGTCGTCGGCGTTGCCACCGGCGACATGGGCATCGGCAAGGATGGCCAGCCGACCGAGAACTTCCAGCGCGGCATGGAGCTGCGCGCCACTTATACAGTGTTCGCCGAGGGCTGCCGCGGCTCGCTCTCCAAGCAGCTGATGACCGAGTTCAAACTGCGCGAGACCTGCGATCCGCAGACCTATGGCATCGGCATCAAGGAGCTGTGGGAGGTCAAGCCCGAGAAGTTCCAGAAGGGCCTGACCCTGCACAGCATCGGCTGGCCGCTGAAGTCCGACACCTATGGCGGATCATTTCTCTATCATTTCGGTGAAAATCTGGTCGCGATCGGCTTCGTCGTCGGGCTGGACTACACGAACCCGTATCTCTCGCCCTTCCAGGAGTTCCAGCGCTACAAGACGCATCCGGCCATCGCGCCCACCTTCGAGGGGGCGAAGCGCATCTCTTACGGCGCGCGCGCGATCAACGAAGGCGGCTTCCAGTCCCTGCCCAAGCTGACCTTCCCCGGCGGCGTACTCATCGGCGACACTGCGGGCACGCTGAACGTGCCGAAGATCAAAGGCACGCATACCGCGATGAAGTCCGCCATGGTCGCGGCGGAAGCGATTGCCGAGGCCTTTGCCGCCGACAAGCCGGATGAGGTGACCGCCTATACCGCCAAGCTGAAGGAGAGCTGGGTGTGGTCCGAGCTGCACCAGGTCCGCAACATTCGTCCCGGCTTTGCGAAATGGGGGCTCTATGGCGGGCTGGTGAACGCGGCGCTGGAGACCTATCTGCTCAAGGGCAGGGCTCCCTGGACCCTCAAGAACCACGCCGACCACGACCACCTGAAGAAGGCCGCCGAGTGCAAGCCGATCGACTACCCCAAGCCGGACGGCAAGCTCACCTTCGACCGTCTCTCCTCGGTGTTCCTCTCCAACACCAACCATGAGGAAAACCAACCGGCGCACCTGAAGCTGCTGGACCCGGCGAAGGCGATTTCCGTCAACTGGGATCTCTACCGCAGCCCGGAGACGCGCTATTGCCCGGCGGGCGTGTACGAGATCATCGGTGCCGAGGAAGGCCATCCGCAGTTGCAGATCAACGCGCAGAACTGCGTGCATTGCAAAACCTGCGACATCAAGGACCCGACCCAGAACATCAACTGGGTGGTGCCCGAGGGCGCTGGCGGGCCGAACTACCCGGGCGGCATGTAGGCATAACGGCTCCGGCGGCCATGCGCCGCCGGGAAGCGGGCCGAGATATTCCAGCGCACCCCCGGACTTTCCAGCGCGGGCGAGAGAAAGGCTTGACATCGAAAGCGTAACTTTTCCGTTCCGCGTGTGCGCCACGGCAGGCTAACTTGACAAGTTACGACATCGGTATGAAAGCACTTTTTGTGTGTAAGCTGAAACAGGCGTAATTTGCATCCATGACTATTCGCATTGGCATCGCCGGCATTTCCGGCCGCATGGGCATCTATCTCGCCGAGGAGGCCGCCGCGGCCGCCTCGCTTTCCGGCGGCACCAGCCGCTCGGGGCGGGGGCCCGAGGGCGCGCCGCATTTCTCCGACATCACGGCGCTGGCCCGGGAATCGGATGTGGTGATTGACTTCACCCATGCCAGCACGGTGGCCGAGCACGCAGCCGCCCTGGCCGCCACCGAGACGCCCTGGGTGCTGGGCACCACCGGCTATGGCGCGGCTGAGCAGGCGGCCATCGAGGAGGCGGCCAGGAGCATCCCCGTCATCGCCTCGCCGAATTTCTGCACCGGCGTGAACCTGCTGCTGCTGCTGGCCGAAAAGCTGGGCCACGCGCTGCCGCCGCACCAATACGATGCCGAGATCCTGGAAATGCACCACCGGCAGAAGGTGGATGCGCCCTCGGGCACCGCGCTCGCCATTGGCCGCGCCGTGGCGCAGGGCAGGGGCATGAAGCTGGAAGAGGTGATGGTCTCCGGCCGGGACGGGAATACCGGTCCGCGCAAGGATGGAGAGATCGGCTTTGCCACGCTGCGCGGCGGGCAGATTGTCGGCAGCCATTCCGTGCTGTTCACGGCGGGTGACGAACAGATCACCCTTACCCACCACGCCTTCGACCGCCGGGTGTTTGCCTCCGGCGCGGTGCGCGCGGCGCTCTGGCTGCACGCCCAGCCCGCCGGGCTGTATTCGATGCGGGATTTTTTGCGCTTGTAAAGCCTATGCGGCCACAGGGTATTGACCCCGGGGGCCGGATACGTCATCCGAGGCCGCCTGGATTTTTGGGGGTAATGCATAATGCGTGATCGCGGCGAATTTCTTTTCACGTCTGAGTCTGTTTCGGAAGGCCATCCGGACAAGGTTGCCGACCGGATTTCCGATACCGTTGTCGATGCCTATCTGGCCGCCGACCCGTATGCGCGCGTCGCCTGCGAAACGCTGGTGACCACGAATCGGATCATCCTGGCTGGCGAGGTTCGCGGGCCGGAGACGATCACCAAGGAGCATCTCGCGCATCTCGCCCGCATGGCGGTGCATGATATCGGCTACGACCAGGATGGCTTCTCCTGGAAGAACGCCGACGTGGCCGTGCATCTGCACGCGCAGTCCGCGCATATCGCGGTCGGCGTGGACGCCGCCGGGGACAAGGACGAGGGCGCTGGCGACCAGGGCATCATGTTCGGCTACGCCTGCACCGAGACCGAGGCGCTGATGCCCGCCCCGATCTATTATTCGCACCTGATCCTGCGCCGCATCTCCGAGCTGCGCCGCGCCGCCGATTCCCAAGTGAAGGGGCTGCTGCCGGACGCCAAGAGCCAGGTGACGCTGAAATATGTCAACGGTAAGCCGGTGGGCGCGACCTCGGTGGTCGTCTCCATCCAGCACGAGGAGAGCATCTCGCTCGCCCAGGTGCGCGAGATGATCCGCCCGATCGTCACCGCGGCGCTGCCCGAGGGCTGGATGCCGGCCGAGAAAGATTTCTACGTCAACCCGACCGGCATCTTCGTGATCGGCGGGCCGGATGGCGATTGCGGCCTCACCGGGCGCAAGATCATCGTGGACACCTACGGTGGTGCTGCCCCGCATGGCGGCGGCGCCTTCTCCGGCAAGGACCCCACGAAGGTGGACCGTTCCGCGGCGTATGTCTCGCGCTACCTCGCCAAGAACGTGGTGGCCGCGGGCCTTGCCGAGCGCTGCACGCTGCAACTCTCCTACGCCATCGGCGTGAGCCAGCCGCTCTCGCTGTATGTGGACCTGCACGGCACCGGCAATGACGTGAATGAAGAGAAGGTGGCTGCCACCCTGCGCGAACTCGTGAACCTGACGCCGCGCGGCATCCGCGAGCATCTGCAGCTCAACCGGCCGATCTACACGCCGACCTCCTCGTTCGGCCATTTTGGCCGCACCCCGGATGCGGATCTCGGCACCTTCACCTGGGAGAAGACCGACCTCGTCCCAGCGCTGAAGTCCGCCTTTGGCCGTTGAGGGCGTCAAGCCGGTCCCGGACCGGCTCTACGGCCGCGTAAAGGGTAAGAAGCTCCGCCCGCGCCAGGAATGGCTGCTGGCGGAGTTTCTGCCGCGCATGGCGTGGCCGGAGGTGCCGTTTGCCATCACCCCGCGCGAAATCTGGCTGGAAGTCGGGTTTGGCGGGGGTGAGCACGCCTATGAGCACGCCACGAAGAACCAGGATGTCGGCTATATCGCCGCCGAAGTGTTCGAGACCGGCATCTGCTCGCTGCTCTCGCGCATCGCGCCGGATAGCGTGGAGCACCCGGAGCCGCTGCCGAATCTGCGCCTGTTCACCGACGATGCGCGGCCGCTG
>NZ_JBKQJR010000076.1:0-7896 GCF_052326845.1 Acidocella sp.
CTCCTTCGAGCACCGCCTGCCGGCGGATACCACGCAGGAGCATCTGCTCGCCCTGGTGCGCCAGCTCAACGACGACCCGGCGGTGCATGGCATTCTGGTGCAGCTGCCGCTGCCCAAGCATCTGGACACCGAGGCGGTGATCGCCGCGATCTCCCCGGAGAAGGATGTGGACGGGCTGACCGTGGTGAATGCCGGTCGGCTGGCCTCGGGCGCCGAGGGGCTGATCCCTTGCACGCCGCTGGGCTGCCTGCTGCTGTTGCAGGATAATATCCCCGACATGACCGGCCTGCACGCCGTGGTCATCGGCCGCTCCAACCTCGTCGGCAAGCCGGTGGCGCAGCTGCTGCTGCAGCAGAACTGCACCGTGACCATGGCGCATTCCAAGACCCGCGACCTGCCGGCTTTGTGCCGCACGGCGGATATTCTGGTGGCTGCCGTCGGCCGCCCGGAGATGGTGAAGGGCGACTGGGTCAAGCCCGGCGCGGTGGTCATCGATGTCGGCATCAACCGCGTGCCGGCGGGCGAGGGCAAGACGAAGCTGGTGGGCGACGTGGCTTATGACGAAGCAGCACCGATCGCGGGCAAGATCACCCCGGTTCCGGGCGGTGTCGGCCCCATGACCATCGCCTGCCTGCTGCGCAACACGCTTACTGCCGCCAAGCGGCTGGAAGCCGCGCACTGACGGAGAGTGTTGGCGTCGTGCAATTGCCACAGCTTTGTCCCTGATTTGTAAACAAGGCTGGCCTTTTTTACCCTCGCGTCATAAGATTCCATGACGGAGAGGTGAGGTAATGGCGGTGCGTGCGCAGAAAAACCCGGTGCAGGAAAAGGCTCGTGTATCAAGGCTTCATTGCCGGAAGCCCTGGCAGAGGCCGGGCTGCCCGAGCAGATTGCCGAGCCCTTCACCACGGGCAGCAGCGCCGCCGGGGTCTCGGACCTCACGCTGGAGCAGGCGATTGGCGTGCAGGTGCGCCAGCTGCGCCGCCGCGTCGGCATTACGGTTTCGGAACTGGCAGCGGCTGCCGGGCTTTCGGGGGGCATGCTCTCGAAGATCGAGAACGGGCAGATCTCGCCGTCACTGGCCTCGCTGCAAGCGTTGGCCAACGCGCTCAACGTGCCGATCACCACCTTCTTCTCAACCTTCGAGGAAAAGCGCGACTGCTCCTTCGTGAAGGCCGGTACCGGCGTGGTCATTGAGCGGCGCGGCTCCAAGGCGGGGCACCAATACTCGCTGCTTGGCCATGCGCTGGGCGGCGATGTCGTGGTCGAGCCGTATCTGATCACCCTGTCCAAGGAGGCGGTGCCGTATCCGGCCTTCCAGCATGAGGGCACGGAGTTCATCTATATGCTCTCCGGCGAGGTGCAGTACCGCCATGGCGAACAGTCCTACCACCTCACGCCGGGCGATGCGCTGCTCTTCGACTCCGCCGCGCCGCACGGGCCGGAGAGGCTGCTGGTCAAGCCGATGACCTATCTCTCCATTATCACCTATGCCCGGGAGCCGTCGGGGAGCTAGCCCCCGCCGATCAGCACGCCCGTGGCGAACACCAGCGCGCCGCCGAGCGCGATTTGCAGCGTCGCGCGGATGGGCGAGGTGTCCATGAAGCGCCAGCGGATCCAGGAGATGACCGCAAGCTCCACGGCGACGACGCAGATTGCAACGATAAGTGCGAGATGCAGGCTGGGGATGAGGAAGGGCAAAGTGTGGCCGAGCCCGCCCAGTGTGGTCATCAGCCCGGTGACGAGCCCGCGAATGTAAGGCGTGCCGCGCCCGGTGAGAGAGCCGTCATCGGAGAGCGCCTCGGCGAAGCCCATGGAGATACCCGCGCCGATGGAGGCCGCCGCGCCAACCAGGAAGGCGTCGAACGGGTGGTGCGTGGAGAAGGCGGCGGCGAAGATCGGCGCCAGGGTGGAGACGGAGCCATCCATGAGCCCCACCAGCCCGGGCTGAATGAATTGCAGCACGAACAGGCGCTTGGCGTGCTCGTCTTCCTCATGGCGCACGGCATCGGGCAGGTTCTTGGCCGAGATCGCCTCGGCCCGCTGCTCGTGCTCAGCCTCGGCATCGGCAAGATCGGCGAGCAGCTTGCGGATCGACACGTCGGTCGTGCGTGAGGCGGCGTAGCGGTAGAAACGCTGGGTCTCCACCTCCATACTCTCGGCGAGGTCGCGGATATCGTCGATGCTCGGGCTGGGCAGCTGCCACACCGGCTTGCGGGCGAGGAAGCCTCGCACGTCCTGGCGGCGGATCAACGGGATGTGCTCGCCGAATTTCGCGCGGTAGAGGTCGAGCAGCTTGTGGCGATGCTCGGATTCCTGGGCGGCCATCTCGGTGAACACCTTGGCCGAGGCTGGATATTCCTCACGCAGGCGCTCCGCGAGGTCGAGATAGATGCGGCCATCCTCTTCCTCGGCGCCGATGGCAAGGGCCAGAACTTCGCGCTCGCTCAGCTGTGAAAAATCACGCATGGATCTCTCCTCACTTCCTCGCGTCATCTGGCTTCTGGTTTCCAAAAAGTCAAGATAATCATCATGTTATGAGAATGACTCGCAAATTCTTGAAGTCCTGGCGCGTTGCCCCGGCATGGAAAGCCTGCCAAATATGACCGCGCAACGAACGGGCATGAGACGGTGAAGGAACAAAAGGCGAGCGGCTTGTGCCCATGCGGGAGTGGTTTGCGGGCGGTACGCTGTTGCGCCATGCCGCCGGAGGCCCTGGCCGAAATAGACAGCATCGCGCTGCTGGACCCGCAAGGCCATGACGCGACCCGGCTGTTCAATGAGAAGAAATACGCCGAGGCCGAGGCGCTGAGCCTGAAGATCCTCGACCTCGCGCCGAACCACCGGGTGGCGTTGCGCGTGCTGTTCGAGATCCGCAAGGCGCAGCAGCGCGGCCGTGCGGCGGAGGCGCTGGGCGCCCGGCTCGCGGCGCTACCCGGCCCGGCCTCGGCGCGTGCCACCGCCAACGCGCAGTTCGCGCAATATCTGGTGGGGCAGGGGCGCCATGCCGAGGCGCTGGGCCCTGCCACGGAAGCGCTGAAGGCTGGGCCGAAGGATGCCTCGGCCCAGCACATGATGGGCGTGGTGCTTACCGAGACGGGGAGTTTCGCCGCGGGGGAATACCATTACCGCCGCGCATTGAAGCTGCTGGGGCGGGAGGATGCGCTGGCACTGGCGAACCTCGCCTGGAATTTGCGCCAGCAGGGACGCCTGGATGAGGCGGCCGCGCTGTACGCAAAGGTGCTCCCGCCGGAATCGGAGAACCGGCGCGCCATTGGCGGCTTCGCCCAAGTGGAGTTCGGGCGGGGCAACCGGGACAAGGCGGCGGCGATGCTCGACGGCGCGCTGGCCCGCTGGCCGGATGACCGCACGCTGCGCCTGCTGCGGGTGATGGCGGACCTGGCCATGAACCAGCCGCAGGCGGCGCTGGACAGGCTCGGCGCGCCGGAACATCTGCTGCCGCTGGAGATGCTGGCGCTGGGCCAGGCCATGGCGCAGCTGGAGCGCCGCCGGGAGGCGGTAACCGCCTTTGCCACGGCGCGCCGCATCCAGCGCGAGCGTAACGGCCTGGCCTACCAGCCTGAACCACTGGAAGCTCGCGCCGCCGCGTATAAGGCCTATTTTGCCGCCGACCGCGTGCAGCCAATGCCGCGCGCAAGTGCCGGTGCGTTCACCCCCGTGTTCCTGCTCGGTTTCCCGCGCTCGGGCAGTAGCCTGCTGGAACAGTTGCTGACGCAGGTTCCGGGTTTTGCCGCAGGTGATGAAGCCGCGCCGGTGGCGGGGCTGGTGGACGAGGCGGCGCGGCTCGCGGGCGGCGATGCGGCCTATCCGGAGGCGCTGGACAGCTTCATTGCCGGGGATGGCGTGGAACTGCCGGACCGGTTGCGCGCCGTGTACGAGAGCAAGAGGGAAAAGCTCGGCCTGCTGCGGCCGGGTGTAAACTTCATCACCGACCGCGCAGCCAGCAATTTCTGGCATCTCGGGCTGATCAAGCTGCTCTACCCGGAGGCGCCGGTCATCCATGTGCTGCGCCACCCGTATGACCTGATGCTGTCGAATTTCGCCCAGGACCGGCGGCTGGAGGGCAATGCCCAGGCGAGCGTGCCGGCGCTGGCGAAATATTTTGCGTTGCAGGCCGCGATGATCAGCCATTACCGCGGCCAGATAACGTTGCGTTACCTGCCGGTACGCTACGAGGCGCTGGTAAAGGACCCGCAGGCGGTGCTGCGCGAGGTGCTGGAGTTCATCGGCGTGGACAGGCCGGTGCAGAAGAAGGCGGTGCTGCGCGCGAATGCGGCGGCGCTGCCCAGCCCCGTGCCGGCGCATCTGGCCGTGCGCGAGCCGGTGCATGGCCGCGCGGCGTTCCGGCACCGGGCTTATCTTGCCGAGATGCCGCATCTGTTCGACGAGGTGCGCGAAGAGCTGGCCCCCTGGATAACGGCGCTGGGCTATGAGGACGGGGAGGCGGCGCCATGAGCGGCACGCAGGAAGCTGGCAAGCAGGTGATTCCGCTGTCCGAGGCGCTGGAGAAGCTGGCTCGGCTGGAGCAGGAGAACAAGCTCGCCGAGGCGGACGATCTTGCCAACCGGATGCTCGCGGCGATGCCCGAGCATCCGCATATCCTGCATCTGGCCGGCATCGTTGCCTATCGCAACGGGCGGGTGGAGCAGGCGCTCGAGCGCATGGAGAAGGCCGAGGCAATCTCCCCGGATATGGCGCTGTATCCGCGTAACATGTGCGAGGTGTATCGGGGCGCCGGGCGGCTGGATGACGCGCTGCGCGCGGGCAAGCGGGCGGTGGAGCTGGCGCCGAACGATTCGCGCGCTTACTTTAATTTGGCGCTGATCCATTACGAGCGGCTGGAGCTGGACGAATCCGTGCGCCTGTCCGAGCAGGCGATCGCGCTGGACCCGGATTATGCCGAGGCGCATTTCGAGAAGGCCGAGGCGCTGCTGCTGGCAGGAAAGATGCAGGAAGGCTGGGAGAGCTATGAATGGCGCTTCAAGCTCAAGCAGGCCGAGGGCATGCTGCCGAAAACCGACAAGCCGCAATGGGATGGCAAGCCCCTGGCGCCGGGCAAGCTGCTCATCATCGGCGACCAGGGCTTTGGCGACTGCATCCAGTTCGGGCGGCTGATCCCCTGGGCGGCTTTGCTCTGCCCGCAGCCGGTGCTGGCCTGCTCTGGCGAGCTGACGCCGCTACTGCGGCAGATTCCAGGCATCGGCAAAATGGTCACGCGCTGGGAGGATGCCGGCGATTACGAGGCCTATATCCCGCTCTCCGGTCTGCCTCGCCTGGCGGGAATTGGCACCGACAACGTGCCGCCCGCTGGCTACCTGAAGCCCGCGCCGGAGTTGGTGCGGGAATGGTCGGAAAAGCTGGACCGGCTGGTGCCGAAGGGCAAGAAGCGAATCGCCCTGGTGTGGGCCGGACGGCCGACGCACAAGAACGACAAGAAGCGCTCGCTGAAGCTGGTGCAGTTCGCGCCGCTCTTCGCGCGTGAGGACATTGCCATTATCACCGTGCAGAAGGGCGATTCGATTGCCCAGGTGGGCGGCTATTATGCCCGCGCGCCTCTGGTGAATCTCGGCCCGGAGATTGGCGATTTCCTCGACACCATGGCGATTCTGCAAAGCGTGGACCGGCTGGTGACGATCGATACCTCGGTCGCTCATGTCGCCGGGGCGAGCGGCGTGCCGGCCTCGCTGGTGCTGCCCTTTGCCCCGGATTGGCGCTGGCTGCTGAACCGCGAGGACAGCCCCTGGTATCCGTCGATCCGGATTTTCCGCCAGCAGCGCCCCTATGACTGGACCGGGGTGATCGAGCGCGTCGCGGCAGAGCTGTGACGGGGCGGGCACAAAAAACCGTCACCATTTCTGGTGACGGTTTCTTTGTCGCGTTCCCAACATTGGTGGCAACCTTGCGGCCGCCACCAGTCTTCAGGCCAGGCGATGCCTAGGGCTTAGAGCTCGCTGGCGACGGTGTTGAAGGTTTTGGAAACATTCGCGCCGAGGGAGGTGACGGCGGCGATGATGACGACGGCGATCAGAGCGGCGATCAGGGCGTACTCGATGGCGGTCACGGCGCGACGGTCAACGTTGAACTTCTGCAGGGAGGCGCGGATCATGGTGGTCAACATTTCGTGAGTCTCCTGTTGATGAACGCTATGTAAAGTTGCGTGCGCGCTTGTCCTATTCTTTGTTAGTTTAGTCAATAATTCTGTCAGCGCCTGGCGCTGGAACTGTTCGTCGGAAATTCTGCAAAAATATTTAATAATTCGTTGTTTTTGAATGGTTTATTTGTTGTTTTTGCGGAATGTCATATCGAAAGTCAAATGTAAACTTTTAGTGATGCCTGCTTGTAGCCGGCATTTCTGCATTAACTGTGGCTTAACCGGGCAAAAAGCCGCTGCTGCGTGCTAAAGGGGGAGGTGGAGGTCCGGGCGTCCCAACAAAAAAACGGTCTTCCGAAGTTCGCGGACGTTCGCCTTTGTAAACCAAAACCACCACAAGCCCGCAGTTATCATACTGTTTTACGCAATCTACAGTCCGCCAATGTACGTCTTTGTAGCTTGACATATGCCCACATTCAGCTGCTTTTTTGTGGAACCGATTGAGGGACTTATTTCCGTTTCTCAAGCGGCACAAAGAAGAAGAACATGAGTGAGGAAAATATGGCCGCGATGGCGGCGTTTCTGGCCCATAAGGACCGGATTGACGCCTATTTGAAAGAGCTAACTGATTACTCTGCTTCATTTTTTGGCGTTACGCTGAGGAGTGCAACTGGGGGGCGTAACTTAGCCACGCTTGATGCCGTGCAGGCCCATGTCAATGCTAGGGTATTCATGCGCGGCGAGTACGCCAAGGAGGAGGCGGGTCATGCCTAGGAAGGCCGAAGGTTTGACCGCTGCCAAGGTCAAAACCTTAACAAAATGCCGCACCGGAGGAGGGCAGCAACGTGGTGCAGTTGCAATCGGCATAGCGCCGGTCCTGCATGACTACGACAAGGGGGGCCTTTTGGTCCCCTTTCTTATGCCCATCGCCACCGCCGGAGACATGCCCCGTGCGCCTGGAGAGTATTAGCGCCAGGGCGTTTTCAGAGCCGGGCCGCACCCCAAAGCCGGAGAACGCATAGACCGCCCTGGCGCGCACCTGGGGCGGGTTGAAATCGAGCCACAAGCAAAACCGTATTTATAGAACTGCGCATGATTTATGATTCGCCAAAATTCACAACCCATTGATTTCGGCTGCTTTGCGTTGTCCACAAATGCACGGGCGCGGCAAATGGTAAGGGCCGTTTTTCATCGAGCGTATTACAGATGTAACCACCACACGCCGAAAGGCTGAATCATGAACTCGATAACGGAACCAATTCCAGAAGGACCGGCCAGTAACTACTGGCGATAACTGGTTGAAGGCCGCTGGTGCCAGAATGAGGGCGGGACACCAGCGGTATGGGAATAACACAGAGACAGCTGCAGCGGAGACCATCGCAACAGGCCACGAATTGATCATGGTCAAAGCCAGACTTAAACATGGCGAGTACCTCGCATTCGTAGAAAGGGAATGCGGCTTCAGCGAACGGACGGCACGCTATTACGTGGCGGCAGCCCGATCAGGCAAGAAACCGGCAACCGTTGCCGTTTTGGGTCTCAAGCTTACTGGTGAGCGTCTCGAAACGCATAATAAGCGGAAAGAGCTGGTTAAAACGGGAGACGTTCCTGATGATGACGAGGTACCCACGGATGAAGCCTCTCTTAAAAAGATCAAAGCCGTTGAGGGCGTGGCGATTGCTCTAAAGCGCCTTCGCAATATATATGGGGCGGATAGGCCGGAGGTTGCCGACAAAATCCAGGATTTCATTAACTCGCTTAGTGGTGAATTTGCGACCGGGCAG
>NZ_JBKQJR010000077.1:0-25638 GCF_052326845.1 Acidocella sp.
CAATCGGGATGGTTACACAGATGCCGGGGGGTATCGTGTGCAGGTGGAACTCGACCCCTACTTCTGGTGGCCCGGCTTCACCGGATCAGTGAATTATGCCACGCCGATCGCCAACAGTCGGCTACCCAACGCCTTCGACACCGGGTTGCTGAGTCCGAGTGATATTGCACATATTCTCCATGCAGCCTTCATTGGCGATGGCCTTGTGCGCTATGGTCCCTACTCCGCCGAAATGGATATCCAGTATCTCTCTGTGAGCCAAAGCCAGGACCTGCCCACTGGCCCGTTGGAGCGTGGTCGCCGGGTGAATTCGGCCCTGCAACTGTTGCGAGTTGCCCCGGGCGTCGGCTATCAGGTTTACGCCGGCAATGTTTACGGCGTTCCTACATCTGTAGATGCACGTGCCGGTTTCAGTTTTTTTGCCACTTGGCAGGACTATACTGGCGAGGAAGACCTGGCCGGCCTCAGTTCGAGCAAAAACACCAGCTTCGTGCAGCCCTGGCTTGGCACAAGGGCTGATTTTGTCGTCTCGCCGCACTGGCGCATTGAGCTCGGCGGACTGGTGCAGGGCTTTGGTGTCGATGGTGGGTCCTGGGGCTGGGGCGCGTCGGGCGGGATCTCCTACGCAGTCAATGAATGGTTCAGCGTGATTGCGGCCGCTCGGGCGCTGGACACCGAGCGGTTTGGGCTCGGCAGCAATACGCTCGGGGTGCGTCGATCTATACACTTGACCACCTATGGCCCCATTTTCGGTGTCGGCTTCAGGTTCCCCCCGCCGTCTCCGCCTCCACCTCCAACCAGTATGCCGGCCGCCGCACCGGCACCGGCTCTGGCCAAGACTTATCTTGTTTTCTTCGATTGGGATAAGGCCACGCTCACCCCGCGCGCCAACCAGGTCATTGATCAGGCTGCGGCAGACAGCCGCACAAACCAGGTCACGACGATCGAGGTGAGTGGTTATACGGATACGTCGGGCAGCCCTGCCTATAACCAGGATCTCTCCATGCGCCGCGCGCAGGCCGTTGCAGGAAAGTTGGTTTCCGACGGCGTTCCCGCCTCCGAAATTACCGTGCAGGGTTTCGGCGACACCCTGCTTCTCGTGCAGACGGGTGACGATGTGCGTGAACCGCAAAACCGCCGTGTCGAGATTGTGCTGAAATAGGAACTACCGCCCAGCTTAGCGAAATATAAAAGTAGGTCCCGCTCAAAGAATATCCCGGGAACTATAGTCGAAGATTAATTGGATAAGGCACTACAACATTGCAGCGCCGGACTATGGAGTATCGCAATAAGACAACAGGAGAATGCTGATGGGCATCCTACGCCGTGACGCCATGATAGGTTTCATCTCAGTAACCGGGCTAACGTTTGCCCTGGCCGAACCTGCCTCAGCCGCATCCGCCACGGAGCTGATCCGCTCATCAGATGCAGCGCTGGCAAATCTTTACGAGAAGCAACCAAAAGCCAAGCTTCTCGGTCAACGCGCCAGGGCTATTCTGGTATTTCCCTCTATCGTCAAAGCAGGCTTTATAGTTGGCGCACAGACTGGAAATGGCGTTCTGTTCGAAGGTGGCCTCCCGACGAATTACTATAACATCTCCGCCGCGTCATTCGGGTTGCAGGCCGGCGTGCAGTCTTTCAGCTATGCGCTGTTTTTCATGAAAGCTTCCGCGCTCTCTTATCTTGAAAGAAGCTATGGCTGGTCTATCGGGTCGGGGCCCAGCGTTGTGGTTCTCGATAAAGGTGCGGCCGCAAGCATGACATCCACCACACTGACACAGGATGTCTATGCGATACCGTTTGGCCAGACGGGGTTGATGGCCGGACTTGGTCTCGAAGGAGCAAAAATCACAGCTATCAGCGTCGGTCCCTAGCCATGGCCACGGCGAACGGCACGCCGGGACTGGTCTCGGACGATCCTGTTGCCGAGAATTGGCGCGAATGCCCGCAGTGCGGCCTCATCTCGGCATTGCCGCCGATGCAGGCTGATCGGGTCGCCGTGTGCCCGCGTTGCCGGCATGCTTTGTGGCAGATGCGCCGGCACCCGTTTGAACTTCCTATTGCGTTCGGCGTATCGGCGCTTCTGTTCTACTGCTTTGCTCTCATCGCCCCGTTTCTGGAGATATCGGCCTATGGCCGATATCAACTGGCAAGCGTTTCGACAGGACCGGCCCAGCTCATGGCCGAAGGCTACCAGGTGGTTGGCTGGCTCGTGCTGGCCACCACGGTCATATTTCCCGGCTTCAAGCTGGCTATTCTGTTGATCGTGCTGCTCGGCCTCAGAACCCGCCTCATGCCAGCCAGCCTGCTGAAGGAGCTGTTCCGCTGGTATGGGCCAATCACGCCCTGGGCGATGATCGATGTCTATCTGCTCGGCTTCCTGGTGGCCTATACCCGTATCGTTGCCCTTGCCTCGATACACCTGGACACCGCGCTCTTTTCTCTGGTCGGCGTCATGCTGGCGATGGCCGCGGCGGATGCCACTCTCGACGCCGAAACGGTATGGCGCGCGCTTGATGTTGCGGATCGCAAAGCAGCACCCGGCAAGGCGGAGCAAGTCCACCACCCCATGCGAGTCTCATCAACCGGCGCTCCGCTCGGGTTTATCGGTTGTCACTGCTGCGATCTCGTCAACCGCGCCGAACCCGGCGAGCGCTGCCGCCGGTGCGGCGTTGTGCTGCACCGGCGCAAGCATGACAGTATCAACCGCAGCGGGGCGTTGCTGGTCGCCGCGGCGGTGCTCTACTTTCCCGCGAATATTTATCCGATCATGACCATGACGGAGGTTGCGGTGGCACACCCTTACACCATCATGGGCGGCATCGTCGATTTGTACGAAGCCGGTCTGTGGCCGCTGGCAGCGCTGGTGTTTTTTGCGAGCTTCACCGTCCCCATGATGAAAATCATCACGCTTGGATGCCTGCTCGCGCAGACGCAGACAGGCAGCGCCAAACACCTTCCTGGCCGCACAACGGCCTACCGGATTATCGCGTTCGTTGGGCGTTGGTCCATGATCGACGTCTTTGGACTTTCGATCCTGGTGGCTCTGGTTCAGTTCGCCCAGTTTGCGAATTTTGTCGCCGAGATCGGTGCAACCTGCTTTGCCGCGGTCGTTGTGCTAACCATGTTCGCGGTCGATTGTTTTGATCCAAGGCTGATGTGGGATGCGCAGGACGCGTCCCGAATGCCAACCGCCGATGTCAGCATGGCCGATGTGAAAAGGGCTCCAGCATGAGCGACACGCCCACCACCAGCGGAGAAAAAGGCAATCCGCCACCGGCCCAAACGCGCCCCCCGCGCTTTTCCGTGGTTTGGGTAATTCCAATCATCGCTGCAATTATTGCGGCTTATTTAGGATACCGGACAGTGGCCGAGCGCGGGCCGTTGCTTACGCTTACATTCGATACCGCCAGCGGGCTCACTTCAGGGCAGACGCAGGTCCAGTATAAATCCGTGGCCCTTGGCACGGTCGAGAGCGTCGATCTCAGCAATGACAACAAGCATGTGATCGTCAGGGTGCGCATGAACAATGTGGGCGCCCGTTTCCTGACAGACCATGCCCGCTTCTGGGTCGTTCGGCCGTCGTTTGGTGGGGGCAGCATTTCTGGTCTGCAGACCCTGGTCTCAGGCGATTATATCACCGTGGACCCAGGTCTGCCCGGCGGTCATTACCTCACCAGTTTTACCGGGCTGGAGGAGCCGCCTGGCGTCCGCTCCGATGTGCCCGGTCATACCTATGTGCTTAAAGCCGATAACATCGGCTCACTCGGCACGGGCTCGCCGGTTTTCTACCGTGATATTCCCGTGGGCGAAGTGCTAGGGTACGATATTGGCAACGGCCTTGGCCCTGTGACCGTGAACATTTTCGTGCGTTCGCCCTATGATCAATTTGTCCGGCCGCAAAGCCATTTCTGGAACTCCTCCGGCATCACGGCCGGCATCCAGGGCGGCGCCTTCCATATCGAGTTCCAGTCGCTGCAGGCGCTTCTCTCTGGCGGTGTGAGCTTCGATCTTCCGTCAGAAGCCGCAACCAGCGCACCCAGCCCGGATAATGCGAGGTTTCCCTTGTATGCATCGCGCGACGCAGCGAATGCCGCAGGTTTTCTAAGAAAGATACCTGTCGTCACGTACTTTGAATCTTCGGTTAACGGCCTGGTAGCGGGTGCGCCGGTGGATGTTCTGGGCATCCAGGTCGGCCAGGTGACGGATGTGAAGCTGATTCTAGATATGAATACTGCTATTCCCAAGGTGCGCGTGGCGATGGAGCTGCAGCCCGAACGCGTCTTCCAGGCCAAGATATTGCCAAATAACATGACGCTTGAACAAGGAATACAGAAACTGGTTAACAGCGGGCTGCGCGTGGAGGTTGCCACGGCCAACTACGTCACCGGCCAGCAGATCATCTCCCTCGTCACGGTGCCGGGTGCCGCCCCGGTGCAAGTCACGACCGAGGGAGACGCCTTTGTGTTGCCGTGCCAGGGCAGCGCCTTCGGCGCCATTGCCTCATCGCTCTCTACCATCTCGGATAATCTGGCAAAAGTTCAGTTCGGTAAACTTGGAGATAACCTCAACAAATTGCTCGTTACCACTAACACAACCGTCGCCGACGCTCACCTCCAGCAGGCTATGGCATCGTTGACTCAGACACTGAACAACGTGAATCGGGGCTATGGCAATGACTCTGATTTTGAACATAATTTGGAACAGCTCATGACCCAGGCAGACAGCACGCTACAATCGATGGATCAGCTCACCGGCTATCTCGACCGTCACCCTGAAGCATTGCTGCGCGGCCGGAGCAACCAATGAGCACGTCCCGGCGCGCCTGCCTTCTCACCGGGCCGGTCATGTTGGCGGCGGCGCTGGCTGCCTGCTCCTCGCCCGCTACCCGTTACTATCGTCTGATGGCGGTTCCAGGTACCGTCCAACATACCGCGCCAATTACCGTGGCTGTTCGCAATGTGAGCATTCCTGGCTATCTCGACAGAGACGAAATTGCCAAGGTTGGCAGCGACTATCGGTTTGATTTTTACAGCAACGATCTATGGGCGGAACCGCTCTCCAGCATGCTTCAAACCGTTATGGTACAGGATCTGGCACAACGTCTGCCAGCAGTAACCGTGCTCGGCAGCGGAGGTTCGATTGACGCGTCTTCCGATATTCTCGTCGAAATCAATATCCTGCGCTTTGATCCTGATAGCAGCGGGAATATTGTCCTGGGCGCGCAGATCGCGGTCAAGTCTGGGCCCGACCGCGCGCTGTGGACGACGCGAACCTTCGAGAGCAGCAGCGCTCTGAGCAATGGCGGTGCTGATTCAAACGGCCCAGACGCCTCGGAGGTTGTTGCGAAAATGAGTGAGCTTTGGGCGGCAATGGCTGATCAGGTCGCGGATATCATCATCGGATACCAGGCTGCGCGGTCATTTCCAAGTTCTGGTGCCGGATGAAAACATTTTGAGGAAGAGGCCGGTATGTCCAATATGTCAGACGCGGTAAACCCCGGAACCGAACCGAGGCTTTTCTTTTTTGGAGGGCGGAGATTGATCCGACGGGCTTTCAGATACTCAAGCCTGTTACTGACGATCGCGCTCGCCGCCTTCCTGCACGCCGCAACCGCGCAGGCTGCTTCCGCAGTTCCAATGTTAATGCCTTTGGCTCAGCCAATGTTATGTCCATGCAGCATCTTGACGGAGACAGCCTATTATTACCACGGGCGGTCTTACCCGTATCGTTATCACGGGATGTATTTTCGCCACCGGTATTATCGATATGGCCGCTGGCATTATTACTGAGAACCGCATAAGTTTCCCAACCACCGTATGGTGGGATTAAAATTCAAATCCGTCCAAAAAAACCTCGGAAAGATAGGTATGACATACACTTTGGCCTGAGGAGCTGATTATGGGCAAGCGCGAAACGGCGGGTGAATTTTCGGCAAAGAGGCGTCGTCCATTGGCTTATGTTTTTCTGTATCGTCTCACGGCGTCCGTTGCCTGCGCTGGATTTTTAATCGGCACAACGCCGGCGCCCCTGCGGGCGCAGGAATCCGCGACGCCAGATTATGCCGCGGCGCAAGGCTACAGCGCAGAGCAGCTCGACGCCTTGCTGGCGCCGATCGCGCTGTATCCCGATGATTTGCTGGTGCAGGTTCTTATGGCCTCGGCATACCCGCTCGACATTGTTGCCGCGGCGCGCTGGGTCAAAGCCCCCGCCAACCAGGCGCTGCAGGGCGATGCTCTGACCCAGGCGATCGCGCAGCAGAGTTGGGATCCTTCGGTGAAATCGCTCGTCCCGTTTCCGCAGGTATTGGAGATGATGAGCGACCAACTCGACTGGACGCAGCAGCTCGGCTACGCGATGGACGTGCAGCAGAGCGACGTGATGGCTTCCATCCAGCGGCTCCGCCGGCAAGCGGAGATCGCGGGCCAGTTGAAATCGACAGAGTACCAGACCGTCCGCACGGAAGGGGGGACAATCGTCATCGCGCCGGCACAACCGAATGTCGTCTACGTGCCGGTGTACAATCCTACCGTCGTCTATGGCACATGGCCATATCCGGCGTATCCACCCGTCTATCTGCCGCCGCCGCCAGGCTACGCTGTCGGTACGGCTCTCTTGACCGGGCTGGCCTTTGGCGCCGGTATTGCCCTTACCGCTGGATTATGGGGCTGGGCCAGCCCCAACTGGGGCTATGGCAACGTCCACGTCAACGTCAATCGCTATAACACGATCAATGTGAACCGCCCTCCGATCAATAATTCCAATTGGCGGCCAAACGGTGGATACACGCCAGCCGGTGGCTACCGCCCACCAGCCAGCGGCCCGGTGGGGCGGCCGGGCGGTCCAACCTCCTTGCCAGCGAGCGCGGCCGGGCGGCCTCCCAGCGGGGTTACCCGGCCTCCCGCGACTGCCGGCGGGCGATTGCCGCCGGCAAGCCAAACCGGCAACGCCACCCGCCCCGGTGGCGGACAAGGCGCACCCACTGGTGGCAAGAAGCCTGCCGTACAGCAGCATGCGGCAAGACCGGCGAATGGCACCCGCCCCCCCGTAAGCCAAGCCGGCAGCGCCACCCGCCCCACTGGCGGACAAGGCGCGCCCAGTGGTGGCAAGAAGCCTGCCGTACAGCAGCCTGTGGCAAAGCCGGCGAGTGGCACCCGCCCGCCGGTAAGCCAAGGCGGTAACGCGACCCGCCCCACCGGCGGACAAGGCGCGCCCAGCGTTGGCAACAAGCCTCCCGCGCGACCGGCGCCAAACCAGGGCAAACGCCCGCAGGCCGGTCAGGGCGGCATCGCCCGCCCCGGGGGCGGACAAGGCGGATCGAGGCTTGGGAGCTAGCCCCTGACACTGTAGCCGGCTTTCACGCGCGTTCCGCTGTCCTTCTTTTACGTCACCGGATCGCTGGAGACTGAACCGCCCGGGGGCGTCCCCCGTCAGGGCCAATTAGACAGATTGGGATGATTGAATAACGGAGGATTTCTGGCTCATGCTAACGACGGGCGGCGTGCAGATGATCCAGAAATCCTTGCCGCCCAAACCGGCCAAGCACCCCGCCGAGGCGGTTGTGCGTGACATCCGCCGGGCCACACGGCGGCATTACTCGGCCGAGGACGAGAACCGCATCGTGCTGGAGGGGCCGGTCGGCACCCAATCGTGCCTTCGGCGAAATGCCATTTTCCCAAATAAATTCAGTGCCTTCACGGCGTCCATCGTTGGGTCCCAGCTAAGTGCCCATTCATAGCTTGGCTGATTGGACGACTATATCGCGGTCGTCGCAATCAGCCCGCCCCTTACATCATACCCCGTAGGTGGGGCGATAAACGTGCGACCGGATGAATGTTGCAACATCCGCCGGCCGATCGACCCGGGCCAGGTTCTTGTCGAAGATGTGTTCGGCGACCCGCGTCGCGACATGCAGCGAGGCTTCGTAGATCTTGCTTTGCGGCGGATAGATCAGCCCGGTGTCGAGATTGGCCTCCGTCACCTGTTCCGCGACGGCTTTCGCGGCCACGATGAACATCTCGTCGGTGATGCGCGTCGCCTCGGTCGCGAAAACGGCCAAGCCCATGGCGGGGAAGATATAAACGTTGTTGCCCTGGCCCGGCACCAGGGTCTTTCCCCCGATTTCTACCGGCGGGAAGGGGCTGC
This sequence comes from Acidocella sp., assembly GCF_052326845.1. GTDB lineage: Bacteria > Pseudomonadota > Alphaproteobacteria > Acetobacterales > Acetobacteraceae > Acidocella. Next base: position 8,146 of record NZ_JBKQJR010000077.1, read on the forward strand.
CGCTGGCGAAGATCGCCCGGCCTTCCGACCAGCCATAAGCCTCCTCGGCCGTGCACTCAGACCGCGATGTGGGGTTGGAGTACGGGAAGATGATCGGCCGTTCGTTGATCTCGGCCATGGCCTCGATGACATGCTGATTGAACAGTTTGGGCACCGTGCTGACACCGATGATTCCAGTCGGCCTGAGCGCTTTCACCGCTTCCACGAAGCTCGTGATCGGCTCATGTTCCAGCACAAAAGGCTTCTGAAACGAGTTCAGATCGGTTCGCGAGGTCACCAGCAGGCCGTTGACGTCGAACAGCGCGTTGCGGGACCGCGCCTCGGCGATGTCCATCCCCTCCATCGCCATCGCTTGGGAGATCAGCTCGGCGATGCCGGTCGCTGCCGAGCCGCCACCAAGAAACAGGAAGCGCTGTTCGGTGAGCGCCTGCCCGGAGATGCGCAGGGCGCCATAGATTCCGGCCACCGCGACGGCTGCGGTTCCCTGAATGTCGTCGTTGAAGGTGCAGACCTTGTCGCGGTAGTGCGCCAGGATCGGCGCGGCGTTGGGGTTGGCGAAGTCTTCCCACTGGATGCAGCACTTCGGATAGAGTGCCTGCACCGCATCGACGAATTCGTCGATGAACGCCATATATTCGTCGCCGCGCACGCGGTTCTGCCGCAGACCGAGATAGAGCGGGTCTTCCAGAAGCTGTTCGTTATTCGTCCCCACATCGAGCGTGATGGGCAGGCAGTATTGCGGCGGCACGCCGGCGCAAGCGGTGTAGAGTGACAGCTTCCCGATGGGGATGCCCATGCCGCTCACGCCCAGATCGCCCAGGCCCAGGATTCGCTCGCCATCGGTCACCACGATGAACCGCACGTCCTGCTGCGGCCAGTTGCCGAGGATTTCACGCAGACGGCCGCGCGCGCTGATCGGCAGATACATGCCGCGGGGATGGCGGAAGATATGGTCGAACTTCTGGCAGACCTCACCCACCGTCGGCGTATAGACGATCGGCATGAAATGCGCCGGATCCGACATCAGCAGTGCGTAGAACAGGGTCTCGTTGCGCACCTGCAGGTCGGACAGCAGCATGTAGCGTTGCAGGTCGCTGTCGAGTTTGGCCAGCTCCGCTTGCAGCCGCGCGAGCTGCAGCTCGAGCGACAGCGGCGCGGGAGGCAGCAGACCCTCGAGTTTAAGGTCCCGGCGCTCGGCAGGGGTGAACGCGGTCCCCTTGTTCAGCCGCGGCGTGCGCAGCAATGAGTAGCCTGTGATCGTGTTTGTTGACATGTGACTTCCCTTCTCAATGGGTTCAGTTGTCTCGGGTATCCGGGATGGCGGATGGCCACCGGCGTGATGCCGGTGCAGGCAGGAAATGCTCGAACAGCATGCGCGGCAGGATCAGCCCGATGGTCATGGCCAGGATGGTCAGGAACGCCGTGATCCCGTTAACGACGATGCTCGTAAGCAGATCCGCCGGCGCGTCCGGCCCGACGGAGACCAGCTCCGTCAGGGCGCTCGCGGCGCGGAACAGGAAGAAGCCCGGCATCATCGAGACAACCGCCGAAAAGCCGAGCGCCGCGAAGGGCAGATGCAGCCGGTCGGTCACCGGCGTGATGATGATGCTCGCCAGGATGCAGGCGACGAGAGCCCCGGCCGCGACATGGGCGCCCGCGAGCGAGATCATCGCCCAGCGCGCCGCATGCGCCAGCATGCCGACGGCGATCGGTAACGGCAGCAGGCGCCACGGCATGGAAAACAAGGTGCCGAAGCCCGCAACGGCGCACCCCGCCGCGATCACGTCGGCGGCAAGCGGCACGGGGGAGGAAGCTCCGGCGGCCAGCACGGTTGCGCCGCCGCCGGCGAGCCCCGTCAGCAACCCGGCGCATATCATGAGGAGGATAAGCCCCGCATAGGTGAGGCGCGCGAGGCCGAGCGTGATACGCGTGCGCACGAGGTCGATCGCGCCATTGAGAATATGCGGACCGGGAACCAGCATCATGCAGGGGCAAAGCGCGACGAGAGACGGTGCTTCCGCCAGCCGCAACCGGTCAGCGGCGGCGGCGATGACGCCGGCGAGGGCGGCCGCACAAAGCGGCTGGATGAAGGGATTGCCGCCAAGCGTCACCAGCCAGCGGCGGAGGAGCGCGCCAGCGCCGGCGCTGAGCGCGATCAGCAACAGGCTCGGGACGTCGAGCGCGCCAAAGAGCACACCCAGGGATGCCGCGCCAATGGCCGCGAATAGCGAGAAGCGCGGCGTGGAGGCCGGCGGCAGACGCCCGGCCGCCTCCAGCGCGGGGCCCGCGGCCTCGCGGGGGAGCGCGCCGTCGCAGACCTGGTCCACAACCGTCATGACGGCCAGCACCTTGCCCATGTCGACGCCGATCGGCGTGACCGGGACCATTTCTGAGAACGGGGCGCCTTTGACCTGGAGCGCGAGTTCGCCCCAGTGGGGATGCAATGTCAGCGGCACACCGAGCGCGTGACCGAGCCTTTCAGCCGCAACGGCCACGCGCTCCGTGGTTTGGCCATTGTTGAACAGAAGCGCCGCCGTAGCCGCGACGGTCTCAAGCGCCGCCGTGCGCGTCAGGTGCGCGGGCCGGCTTTCTGTCGAACTGACCGTGTCGGTCATGGCAATCGTCCTCCAAGCCGCTGCAACCCCCGGTGGCTCCCGGAGCGGCCCTGCCGATCTCGTGCGCCGTGGCGCTGGTGCGCGGCTCCGGTGATCATGTCAACGAGGAATTCGGCCGCGCAGTGGAACGCCCAGCCCACGATGGCACCAAAAACGACTTCACTGCCACGGCTAAATGCCGCCGAGAAGATTGGCACGGAAGACTGCGCGGAAAGAAGAATAACCGGACAGGTCCACATCGCGACGCGAAGCTTGGGAAACTCACGTGAGATGATCGCGGATATGGCCACCGCCACGGCCATCTGCACCGCGACGGAGACGGCCATGCGCGAGGCAACCTCGCTCACCGAGATGGTGATGGCAATCCCTATGAGGGTGCCAAGGATGCGCCCGATCAAGAGCGATTTCGTTTCGTGAAGCTGTTCCTGAGAAACGATGATCGCCGACATCGCCGCCCAAACTGCTTCAGGCAGGCCCAAGACGGCGGCCAGTTCGTAGGCGGCCGTCGCCGCGCCAGAGCAGCGGACGACGAAGCCTAGTGCATAAATGCTCTTCTTGCCCATGGGGCTAACGCGCCAAGCCGTTCAAGCTGCCGCCCACGATCCCGCGAATCCGCTTCATGCCCGACACCGCCAGAATTTCAGCGAGCTGCGCCGCGGCCGTTCTCGCAATCTCGTTCCTTGGCATGGAGACACTCTCATCATCATCGGCGTACAAGTTAAGGTCGGTGAGGCCTATCGTCCAATATATTGTCCTGCCGAACGTGATAGGTTTTTTGTATGCCAGGGATGGATCTGAGGCATCTTCGTTATTTGGCCGCTGTAGGAGAGGAGCGACGTTTCACCGGGCCCCTGAGCGGCTCGGCACCAAGCAGCCGCCGTGGAGTTGGAGTTCCCCCCCTTCGCGTCCTCTTACGCCAGCGTCTGAGCGATGAAGTTGCGAACGATCTTCGATGTGTCTCCACGCCGGAAGGCCAACGACAGGCGTGCAATGGGGGCATCCCCTTTGATCTCACGGTAGACGACGCCGGTCACCTGAAGCTGGCGCATTGACGCCGGCACGAGCGAAAAGCCGAGTTCTGCTGCGACAAGATTGACGACGGAACTGATCTGCGGCGCAGACTGCCCAAGAGTTGGCTCAAAGCCCGCTTGCCAGCAGGCCTGGATCACAGTGTCGAACAAAGCTGGCCCAACGTCTCTCGGCGTAAGAATGAGAGCATCGCCCCGCAGTTGGGCAAGATCAACTTCAACCGACGTTGCCACAGGATGGCTGGCGGGAAGAACGACGAGCATCGGCTCCTCCGATACGTGCCGGAGCTGCAGGTCATCACCGCCAGCGTCAGAGCGCAGAAACACGGCGTCCAACTCACCGCCCCGAAGACCGGCAACAAGCTGGGTCGTATTGGCCTCCTCCAGTGTCAGATCCACGTCGGGATAAGCCCACCTGAATGACCGGATGTTCGAGGTCACGACGGGATTGAACGGCGCCGAGCTTGTGAAGCCGACGCGGAGCGAGCCGATCTCGCCGCGGGCCGCTCTTTGCGCGGCTCGAATTGCACGCTCCGCCTGGATGGGAATGAGCCGCACGTTCTCTAAAAAGGCACGCCCGGCTTCAGTCAGTTCGGCCCCCTGAGGAATGCGGTGGAACAGAGGCGCTCCGACTTCAGCTTCCAGATCCTTGATCTGCTGGCTAAGCGGCGGCTGCCCGATTCCGACGCGGGCAGCCGCACGTGTGAAGTTTTTCTCTTCCGCAACCGCAAGGAAGTATCGAACGTGACGTAATTCCATTGGCTATTCACAAAAGCAATCAAGAATGATTTTGCAATATATTGGACTGTATATCCCCCAGATGTCAATTACCCGCTCAGGCAACCTGCGGGGCCGCCTGATATTGATATGGACAGCAGAAATTGACCTCGAACATGAGCGCTCAGCTTGAAAGGCAAGCCCCAGAGCCGATGATCGAAAACAAGGCGCACAGCTTTCAGGTTGACGCCGCTGCGCCCCCAAAGAAACCGCCGCTTGAGCGGCCGCGTGTGCCTTCCCATCGCAAGCGAGCTCTACTTGTCCTCCTCTCCATCGCCGCTGTTGTCATAGTCTGGTGGGCGTCCGGCTATGTGTTCGCCTACACGGATGACGCGTACTTGACGTCAGATATCGTCGCGATCACGCCCGAGGTATCGGGGCCGATTGAAGCCGTTCACGTGACTGACAACGAGTGGGTGAAACGAGGGACGCCGCTCTTCACGATCGATCCCGAGCCTTTCCAGATCGCCGTGGAGCAGGCACGCGCGGAGGAAGAGCGCGCGGAGGCGCAACTACCGGTTGATCAAGCCCAGGTGCAGGTGCTGCAAGCGCAGATGGACGCGGCGGATGACGCGGTGAAGCTCGCCACAATGAATTTGCATCGCGATACGCCGCTCGGTCCGGAGGGCGCCATCCCACTGCAATCACTCGATCTGGCGCGGACCTCACAGGAACAGAGCGTCGCACAGCAACTTGCCGCCAAAGCCGCCGTACAAAAAGCGACCGAGACCCTGAGCCTGGATCAGGCGACCGTTGCCTCGGCCCATGCGGCGCTGCTTTTTGCTGAATGGCGCTTGAGCCGAACGAACGTCGTGGCGCCTGTGGACGGTTACGTGACGGATCTTGCCGTTCAGCCTGGCGACATGGTTTCTTCGAGCCATCCGGCCGTTGCGATCGTGGACGGCAACGCCTGGCGCGTGGTCGCAAATTACAAGGAATACTATTTGCGCCACCTCCCTCCCGGCCACATCGCCTGGATCTGGCTCGACAGCCATCCCTGGCATCTCTACCGGGCACGCATCCAGGGCCTGGCACACGGCATCAGCCGCCAGAAAGGGACCGAGGCATTGGTGCCTTATGTGTCCCCGACGGTGAACTGGATTCGCCTGGAACGCCGGATTCCCGTTCGATTCATACTGCTCGCCTCGCCAGGCAGCGACCAACTCTTCATGGGCGCGGATGCCCGCGTCCTTGTCATTTACTAAGCGAGGAGCGGTCCGGTGGGCGTAGCGCTCCTGATCTCGGCGTGCCGCCCCATACCAGGTGCGCTCCTGCGCGAGCTGCAATCGTTGAGGCTGCATGGCCCGCGCGCAAAGGAAGCCCTGCGGCCCGTACTATCGGTGCTCATTGCCGTCACGGCCGCAGCCATTCTCAATCTGGATGATCTCTCCTGGGCGGCGTTCAGTGGCTACATGGTCATGCGCGGGAGTGTGGTGGAAACGATTCCACGCGGGCTGATGCGCATAGGCGGCACGATCGGAGGCGCGTTGCTTGGCCTGCTGCTTGCGCCTGGGGCCGCGAACAGCCCCATGCTGCTGATGATCTTCCTCTTCGCCGTATCATGGATCGGTATCTTCCAGTCGCTGGCGACCAAATACAGCTACGCATGGCTGTTCTTTGGGCTCACGGCCGGGATGGTCCTCACCGAGGGGCTCGCCGCGCCTGATGCGGTCGTGCATTTCGCCGCGACGCGCGTGGTGGAGATCACGGTGGGGGCTTGTTCGTGCCTTGTTGTTTCGAGTCTATTTTCGAATGAGCCGATCAACAAAGGGCAAGGCGCAGTTGCAGCGCTTTGGTTCGGAGGTGTGCGTGACGTCTTGAATGAAGACTGGCTGCGGAAACACTGGCCACTGCTCGAACATAGCACGCGCGGCGCGCTGGCGGTCGCCTTGCTCCCGCTTGTCTGGCGATGGTTCGGTATCCGGGGCTTTGCACAGACTGCGGTCACGTCGTACATCGTCATGATCGTTTCGTCGACCGTGGTGCGGGAACGCCGGCATCTGACCATCTACGAACGGATGACGCATCGAACGCTGGGGTGCCTGCTCGGTGGCACCGTTGCCCTGCTGTGCATCGGTTTCTTCGGTACGGGGTTTGGCACAATGGCGCTCACCCTCGCTGCCGGTGTCTGGATCGGCTATTCAATCCAGATTGGGCGGGAGGGAATTGGTTATCTCGGAACGCAATTCACACTGGGCTTGCTGATCACCCTGGTTCAAGGACCGGGCGAAATCACCTCTGTGACGCCTGGATTGGAGCGTCTGCTTGGCATCTTCATCGGCTCCGCCATGCTGTGTCTTCTGACAGTCGATTGGCCATTGCGTGAGGACAACTAGCACTAGCGCGCGGGATGGCCGTTGATCCGGTGCAGCGTCCGGCGCGCCGCGGCCGTTGGTGTCTGTTGGGCGAAGAGGAGAAAAGTTGTGGGACATTCAGAGTATGACTCAGGCGCCAAAGGGCGCCGGCCAACGTGAGTGGCGGCATACGGCATGCCTATATCGCACCGATGTTCAGAACATCACGCCCCCTTCCAGAGCCACCTGCACCATATCGCGGGTTTTGCCGGCATTGCCGTAACCGGCGGCAGGTGAGCCCTGATCGGTCAGATACAGATAACCCGCGGACGCACGGGCGAAGATATCGCCATGTTGCCAGGTGGGCGTCAGTTCCACGCCCACGCCCGCCGCGCCAGGGGCGATGAACCAATAGTTCTGGCTGTTGTGCGTCGTCCCCACGGAGTCAAAGTATTCCACCAGGCCGCCGAGCGAATAGGGTGAAGCTCCGAAATTGTAATCGCCCACCGCCACGGCGGTAAAATTGGCCGTGTATTTCTTGATCCCGACGTCCTGATCTGGTTTGGCGTAGACGTATTGCACTTCCGGTACGAGATTCAGATTGCCGCTAGTCCAGGAATAGAACGCCCCGAAAAGCTGCGAGTTGACGTAGTTGGTGCCATAGCTGACGAGCTTGTAGCCGCCATAGGTGCGGGTATAGTTGCCGGTGCGGCTGAGATTGCCTGTATAAAAGAGGCTCAGGCTGTTATTGGCATCGAAATTATAACTCCCAATGGTCTGGATGACGTTGAACACGCCGGTCTCCCAGCCATCGCCATAGGTCACGGTAAGCGCGGCCGGCCCCTTTGTGTAGCTGGCGGAAATGCCGCGGCTTGCACCGTTCTCCACATACCAGGCCGTGGACGCGAAGATATTGGCATTGTTGTAGTCAACCGCGTCCTCATACCCTTCCAGCGACGGCACCTGGCCGGCCGAGATCGTGACCGGCGAGCCGGGCAAGGCCAGGGTGACATAGGCAAGCTTCACCGGGCTGGTCGGGAAGGTGTGGGTGTTCGCCCTCGGCGGGGCAGTGCCCAGGACCGGCGCACCGCCGAACACGCCTGCGATGACGTTGAACTGAACGATGCCGGTGCTCTTTTTGAGGTGAAACTGCATGCCGCCGAGACGCGCGCCAGTCGCATCGCTGCCGAGGATGCTGTTGTCGGCATTTTCCTTATCCGCCGTCCCGGTCTGCGCGAAGAAGAAGCCGTCAGTCGCGCCGGAGAGGTCGAACTGGCCGAGCGGGCCACCATCAATGATGAGCGGCGTGGCACCGTTCATTGCCAGCGCGGCATGCAGCGAGATTCCACTCATGAGGAGGGCGGCCAATCCACGACGGAAGAGATGATTTGGCACAAATTATTCCTTTTTTTGCTTTGGTTAAGGGACGCACGTCCCCGGCCCGCGCGGCAGCACGCGGGGAAGAGGGTAGGGGAGAGGGAATTCAGTGGCGGCTCAGGCCGCGCAACATCGCGCCTGGGCGGGGGTGCTTCTGCCGGCCATGGCGCCAAGCAGTTCCCGCGCGCCACAATAGCCCGCCACACGCCCGGGTGAACCGACCAGAACCGGGGCGCCGCTTTCCTCCCGCAGCGCCAGCACGGCTTGCAGCGGTGCCGCCTCCCCGGCAAAGCGCGGCGTCAGCGCAACCCCGTCCCGCCACAGCCCGGCCAGCCCTCCGGCGGTATCCAGCGCCAGCATGCAGCCCTCCACCTGGCATTGTTCGCCGGGCTTGAGCGGCGTCATCGCCGCCCCGGCGCGCAGCGCGGTGAGCGGGTTCATGTGCTTTACGAATTCCGCCACATAGTCATCCGCCGGGCGCAGCAGAATGTCCTCGGGCGTGCCGGTCTGAATGATCCGGCCCTCGCGCATGATGGCGATACGGTCGCCGAGCTTCAGCGCCTCGTCGAGGTCGTGAGTGACGAACAGGATGGTCTTGCCGAGCCGCTTCTGCAGCCCGAGCAATTCCTCCTGCAGCTTCGCGCGGATCAGCGGATCGAGCGCCGAGAATGGCTCGTCCATCAGCAGGATCTCCGGATCGGTGGCAAAGGCGCGGGCCAAGCCCACGCGCTGGCGCATGCCGCCGGAGAGTTCCCGCGCCGGCCGCTCCGCCCAGTCGCACAGCCCCACGGTTTCCAGCCACTCATCGGCGATGCGCCGCCGCTCCGCCCGCCCCACGCCCCGCAACTCCAGCCCGAAAGCGGCATTGGCCCGCACGCTGCGCCAGGGCAGCAGCGCGAAATGCTGGAACACCATGGCGATGCCGCCACGGCGCAGCTTGCGCAGCACATTGCGCCTGGGCGCGGAAATATCCGTGAGCACGCCGCCCTGACGCACGGCAAGACGGCCGCGCGTGATGGCGTTGAGCCCGTTCACCGCGCGCAGCAGGGTCGTCTTGCCCGAGCCAGAGAGCCCCATGATGACGAAAATTTCGCCCTGGCTGACGGTGAGGTTCACGCCCGCCGCGCCAAGCGTCAGCCCGTGAGCGGCGCGGATCGCCTCGCGTCCTACCCCTTCATCCAGCGCCGCTAGCGCTGCGGCCTGGGCCCGCCGCGCCCGCCATCCGCGCCCTGCCGGCAGCAGGATGTCCACGTTTTCGAATTCGATCGCACTGGTCATGTGGCCGCCTTCGGCCGGAACAGCCGGTCGATGATGATGGCGACGATGACGATGGCGAGCCCCGAGGTGACGCCATCGCCCACCTGCACGGATTCCATCGCCTCCACCACCGGGTCGCCGAGCCCGCCGGCGCCCACCAGCGCCGCGATCACCGCCATGGACAGGCTCAGCATCACTGTTTGGCTCAGCCCGGCTTGCACCGCAGGCAGCGCGGCCGGCAGTTCCACCTTGCGCAACCGCGCGAACACTCCTGCGCCGAAAGCATCTCCCGCCTCCAGCAGCTCCTGCGGCACGTTGAGGATGCCAAGGCAGGTCAGCCGGATCGGCGTGGGCAGCACGAAGATGATGGTGGAAATCAACCCCGGCACATCGCCCAGGCCGAACAGTTCCAGCGTCGGGATCAGATAGACGAAGGTTGGCAAGGTCTGCATCAGGTCCAGCACGGGCTGCACGGCGCCACGCAGCCGCTGATGGTGGGCAAGCAGTATGCCCAGCGGCACGCCCAACGCCATACAGGCCAGCGTGGCGTAGAGGATCTGCGCCACCGTCTGCAGCATGGCGGGCCAGTAGCCCTGGTTGAGGATGAACAGCAGCCCAAGGGGCACGAACAAGGTCAGCGCCCAGGACCGCTTGAGCAGCCAAGCGGCAACGGTGACAGCCACGATGACCGGCACGGCGGGCAGCGCCCCCAGCAGCGCCGCCGTTCCCCCCAGCAGGCCGGAAAGCCCGGCGGACAGCGCGTTGACCGGCCCGGCGCAATGGGCGGTCAGTGCCGCCAGGGCCGCTTCCGCCCAAGGGCCGACGGGCAGCTTGTGTCCGCTGATCCAGTCCGCGATATCCGCCACGGCCGTCATGTTCAACTCAATTGCTCTTCAGCGCCGCTTCAGCGGCGGGCAAGGCGGGCTGGCCGTCCAGCGTGGTCACGCCCTTCAGCCAAGCGGCCAGCAACTGCGGATGGCCCGCGAGATACGAGCGCGCTTCAGGTTCCACCTCGGCCTTGCCCTCCGCCACCGGCGCGAGCAGCGCGTTCTCGGTATCAACGTCAAACCGCACCTGGGAGATGAAACGCACCAGATTAGGGCATTGCGCGGCGAGGCCCGGACGGCCAAGCGTGTAAACGGTCGCCGCGCCGTAGTCTGGGCCGAAATACTTGTCGCCGCCGCTCAGATAGGTGATGTGGAAGCGCACGTTCATCGGGTGCGGCTCCCAGGCCAGGAACACGATCCACTGGTGCGCGGCCTCGGCACGCTGCACCTGCGAGAGCATCCCCGCCTCGCTGGACGCGACAAGCTGCCAGCCGCTCAGCTGATAGGCGCTGTCGCCAATGATGGCGCTGATGTTCTTGTTCGCCGGCGCGCCGGGCTCGATGCCGTAGATCTTGCTGCCGAACTTCACAGCGAACTTGCCAAGATCGGCAATGCTGTGCACGCCTGCCGTAGCAACGTAATCCGGCACGGCCAGAGTGAACTTGGCGCCGGTGAGGTTCGTGGTCAGCACCTCGTAGCCGCCCTGGTACTTAGCGCGGAACGCGGATTGCGCCGGCATCCAGTTGCCCTGGAACAGATCGACCTGACCGTCCTTGAGGCCCTGATAGATCACCGGCACCGCCAAGGTCTGCGGCTGCGTATTATACCCGATCGCGTTGAGCACGGTATCAGTCAGCGCGTTGGTCACGGCGATGTCGCCCCAGGGCGGCTGCCCCACGCGCACATTGGCGCAGGCCGCCGGGTCGGCATGGGCTACTGCGGGAGCCAGACCGGACAGGGCAGAGGCGAGCAGAAGGGCTCGGTGCAGGTGCTTCATTTGATTTTCCCTTTTTCGGATCAGGCGACGGCGGGGAAACGCATCCGGCGTTCCAGATCGTCGAGCTTGAGGTGGTTGCGCATGTACTGCCCGGTGGCGTCGGTGAAGGGCTGGTAGTCCCAGGCGGCGAAGCGCCCTTGCCGCAACGCGTCGTGGACAAAGCGGCGCTGAAGCTGGCTGGCGACCACCTGCGCGCGCAGGGCGGAAAGGTCCCAACGCCGCGCCACCTCGGCGCGGAATTCGGCCACCAGCCCAGATTGGGCCGGATCGGCGGCGAGGTTGGTCAGCTCGTCCGGGTCCGTGGCGAGGTCATAGAGCAGGTCCGGATCAACCGGGCAGTGGATGAATTTGTAGCGGCCGCGCCGGATCATCACGATGGGCGCGATGGCGCCTTCGCCTAGATACTCGCCAATGACCTCGTCATGCCCGCCCGCTCCGGCCAGATGCGGCAGCAGCGAACGCCCTTCCAGCGGCAGCGGTGTGGTCGCCCCGGCCAGCTCCGCGAAGGTGGGCAGCAGGTCGAGCGTGGAGACGGCATTTTCCACCCGCCCCGGCGCGAACCGCTTGGGCGCATGAACGACCAGCGGCACACGGCAGGCATTCTCGAAGAAGCTCATCTTGTACCACAGCCCGCGCTCACCCAGCATCTCGCCATGGTCGGCGGTGAAGACGGTGACGGTATTTTCTGCGAGCCCGCTCTCGTCCAGCACGCCCAGCAGCGCGCCGAGTTGGTCGTCCACGAAGGATATGGCGGCATGGTAGGCGTGCCGTGCATCCCGGATGTTTTGCGCCGTGACCGGCTCGCTATCCATGTTGGAGACGTGACGCAGGCGCAGGGAGTGCGGGTCGCGTGCCGGCTCCGGGTGGCGCGGGAGCGGGATCTCCTCCGGCTGGTAACGGTTCCAGTACTCGGCGGTGATGGCGAACGGGTCGTGCGGATGGGTGAGGGAAACGAACAGGCAGAAGGGGCGCTGATCCGGCTCGCGCGCCAGTTCGAACAGCTTGCGCCGGGCGTGGAAAATGACCTCCTCGTCGAACTCGATCTGGTTGGAGCGCAGGCAGGTGCCGGCCTGCTGCACCGAGCTCATGTTGTGATACCAGTCCGGCCGGGTGGAGAAATCCTCCCAATTCGGCACCCAGCCGAAATCGGCCGGGTAGATGTCCGTGGTCAGCCGCTCCTCGAAGCCATGCAGCTGGTCTGGCCCGACGAAATGCATCTTCCCGGCCAGGATGGTGCGGTAACCGGCGGCGCGCAGGTAATGGCCGAAGCTGGGCAGGCTCGCCGGGTATTCCACCGCATTGTCGTAAGCGCCGATGGCCGAGGGCAGGCGCCCGGACATGAACGCGTAACGCGACGGTCCGCACAATGGCGAGTTGCAATAAGCATTTTTGAATACCACGCCATCCGTGGCCAGCCGGTCCAGATTCGGGGTGCGTGCAATCTCTCCACCATAAGTGCGTAGAAATGGCGCGGAGAGCTGATCGGCCATAAAGATCAATATATTAGGCTTTCCGCTATGGGAAATAGGCAAGGCGCAGGCTCCAGTGGCTTAAATAATCTACTCTGCCTATAGTTTATAAATGATATGCTTTTAAAGCGTAAAAATACTTATGCGAGGTATAAGAGTGACTAATGTCGTTTGGCGCAGCCTGCTGTCCGCCCTTCCGGCTTTCGAGGCGGCTGCGAGGCACCAGAATTTCAGCCGCGCGGCACGAGAGCTCGGCACAACTCAACCCGCCGTAAGTCAGCAAATCGCACTGCTGGAGGCCGCGCTCTCGTGCCGCCTGTTCGAGCGGCGCCACCGTGGCGCGACATTAACGGCGGAGGGCGCGTTACTGCGCGACGCCGCCGCCCGTAGCCGGGAGGCGCTGGAAGCCGCGCAGGGCGAGATCACCGCCCGCGCCGGAAGACGGCGCTTGACGCTATCCACTGATTACGGCTTCGCCGGGGACTGGCTGATCCCGCAACTCGCCTCGCTGGCCGAGGCAGCGCCAGGGCTGGAGGTGCGCATCGTCGCCTCCCAGTCAAGCGAGACCCCGCTGGAGGGCGCAGATTTTGCCATCCGCTTCGGTAATGGCAATTGGCCGCGCTTGGCGGCCACGCTGCTGTTCCGCGAGACCGTATACGCCGTCGCCAGCCCCGGGTTTCTGGCCCGGCACGCACCCGTGGATAACGCGGCTGCGCTGACCGCCTTGCCGCTGCTGCATCTGGAAAGCGGCGCAGCCTCTCCCTGGCTCAACTGGTCGAGCTGGTTTGCCGCCCACAACCTCAGCCGCGCGGCGGCGGCAGGCGATTATTTCTTCAATACCTATACGATGGTGCAGCAGGCAGCGATTGCGGGCCAGGGTGTCGCGCTGGCTTGGCGGCCGTTGGTCGATCTCTCGATCCAGGGAGAACGGCTGCTGCCGGTGTTTCCGGCGCCGGTGCACAGCAGCGCCGGATACTACCTCATTGAGGATCCGGCGCGGCGCGGCACCGAGACTCATCGGGGTTTCCGGACCTGGCTTCTGGCCCTGTGCAAACAGTCGGGCGACGCCCCCTTAGGACTGCATGGGCAGATCGCAACGGCCTTCCAATAGGAGAACTGCCTTACAATAAGGCCATGCAAAAGCAGGCGACGAAAGACGCGGGTGACGACCCAAGGGGCACTAAGCACAGAGGGCGGCCTTTATGAAAAGCTGCTCCACATATGCCGCACTTGCCCGGCCGAAGCGGTACGTGTAGCGCCGCAGAATGATGGCGAAGTCTCATGTTGTTGTCGGCATCGCGACGTGGGTTGCCACGGCGCCCCTGCTGCATCTCTCCCCCGTTAATCCACTCTATCTCGCCCTGGCCGTGGCCGGGTCACTCCTGCCGGACGTGGACCACCCCAACTCCTGGATCGGCCGGCGATCCCGGCCGGTCTCAACGGCGATCGCCGCGGCCCTAGGCCACCGTGGCTTAACGCACTCGGCCGTCGCGGTGGCCGGCCTCGTGGCGCTGCTGCTGCACGCAGGATACCAGCAAGCAGAGGTGTCCGCCTTAGCCGTTGGCTACTTGTCTCACCTGGCGGCAGACATGTTAACACCGCGAGGACTGAGGCTGGCATGGCCGCTTCGCAAAACCTGGGGAATACCGCTATGCCGCACCGGCTCTCCCACGGAGGGCGTCATCGTCATTGCCCTGGTTTGCGGGGTCGCTTGGCAGTCCCTTCTGCACGGCACCAACAAGATCGCCACACTCCTTTAGCCCGTGCGGCGCGCAGCTTCAGGGGGCAGCAATCGCCATGCCGAGGCTGCATCGCTGGGTCCAGGAACGGAGCCATGCTCTGGACTTACAATAAAAGTTGCCAAATATGGATAGTGGCGGAATGGCACCCGCCCAGAGACTGAAGCTGGCCACATAAATTCCACAACTACCCCCGTTAAAAGCGGGGGATTACGGGAGCGCCATGTCGCATTAGCGGCATGCATTATATGCCAAGGACTGACGCCCTTATGCTTAAATTCACCCTCTCTGCACTTGCCGCCGCCGCAGTCATCGTGATTGGCGGGTTTGGGATCTACGCTTGGCATAGCAGCCTGCCTGCGATGAGCCCCGCCGCGCGGCCCAGCTTCGATGCCGCCACGGTCGAGCAGGGACGCCTTATTGCCGCTGCCGGCTATTGCGCAGCGTGCCATACCGCACCGGGCGGCGCGCCCTATGCGGGCAACTATCCGATGGTGACCAGCTTCGGCACGATCTACGCCTCGAACATCACCCCAGACCCGGAAACCGGTATCGGCGAATGGTCGCCGGAAGCCTTCCGCCGTGCGATGCATGAGGGGGTCGACCGCGAGGGGCGCAACCTGTTTCCGGCCTTCCCCTACGACCATTTCACCAAAATGTCGGATGCGGACGTGGATGCGGTCTACGCCTACATTATGACCGACATCCCCCCGGTGAAGGAAATCACGAAACAGCCGACCATCCCCTTTCCGCTGAACATCCGGTTCCTGCAATCGGGCTGGAAGCTGCTCTTCGTCCATTTCGGCCGCTACGAGCCCGACCCGTCGCAATCTGCCGCGTGGAACCGCGGCGCCTATTTGGTCGAGGGCGTCGCGCATTGCGGCGCCTGCCATACGCCGCGCAACGCGCTCGGCGCGGAAGAAAAGAGCAAGCAATATGCGGGGGCCGTGGTTGATGACTGGACGGCGCCGCCGCTGACCAATGCGAACCCCTCCGCCGTGCCGTGGACCGCGGCTGAGTTCACGGCGTATCTGAAGGCCGGCTCCGACCCTTACCACGGCGTCGCCTCGGGGCCGATGGCGGAAGTGGTGGCTGGTTTCCGCCAGCTTCCCGACAGCGATATAGCGGCGATTGGCACTTATCTAGGCAGCATCTCTGGCGCCACGGGCAGCAACCCGGCGCAGATCCCGGCTTTAGTGGCGAGCATCAACGCCGGCAAGCCTGACCCGGATTACCGCCAGGATCCGGGGGAGCAGCTTTACGCCTCTGCCTGCGCCTCGTGCCACTACAATGCCTCGCCTGACAGCCTAGAGCCCGAGCGCCCGGATCTGGGCATCATCTCCGCCACGCGGCTGGATGATCCGTCGAACCTGATCCATACGATCCTCGACGGCGTTCCCGCATCGCAGGGCGTGCATGGGGTCACCATGCCCGCTTTCCGTACGGCGCTCGACAACAGCCAGATCGCGGCCATTGCGGCCTATCTCCGCACCACCCAGGCTGGCCTGCCGCCATGGCAGAACCTTGAGGCGAGCGTGCAATCCGTGCGTGAGCGCGCCGGAACGAATTGACGAGGACAGGACCATGATCGAGTTCACCATCAACGGACGCAAGGTCAGCCTGGACGTCGCACCAGACACTCCCCTGCTTTGGGTCATCCGGGACGAAATTGGCCTGACAGGCACGAAATTCGGCTGCGGCGTGGGGATGTGCGGGGCCTGCACCGTTCATGTCGGAGGCCATCCGACGCGCGGCTGCATCACGCCGGTGCAGGATGTCGCGGGGGCGGAGATCGTCACCATCGAGGGGCTGGACCCGAATGGCGACCACCCGGTGCAGGTTGCCTGGCGCGAGCTTCAGGTGCCGCAATGCGGCTATTGCCAGTCGGGCCAGATCATGACGGCGGCGGCAATGCTCAGGGACATCCCCAACCCGACCGACGAGGATATCGACGCGGTGATGACCGGAAATCTGTGCCGCTGCATGACCTATAACCGCATCCGCGCCGCCGTGCGGCAAGCCGCCGCGGCGATGAGGGGAGCTGTCACCAATGGCTAGAGTCTTCGGCGAATAGGTTGAATCAATTGTCTTTACCGGCGCGGTGTTGATATGATTCACGATTAGGGCTGGTTGAGGAGGCCAGTCCTTATGCCCCGAGCTTATTCGCGTGATCTGCGTGAGCGTGTGATTTCGGTTATTGAGAGCGGCGAGGAGACATGCCGCTCTGCGGCACGTCGGTTTGGTGTGAGCGCTTCATCGGCGATCAAGTGGGTTCAGCGCCTGCATCGTGTTGGCGACCGGGAGAGTGCTGGTACTGGCGGGCACCGTCCGTCGAAGATGAAGCCTGAGCGCGCCTGGCTGTTGGCGGTCCTTGAGCAGCAGCCCGACATTACGCTGGCGGCGCTGAGCGTGCGCCTTTGGGAGGAGCGGGGCGTGCGCGCGGACACAAGCATGCTGTCGCGTTTCTTTCGTGCCGAGGGCATCAGCTTTAAAAAAAACCGTGCTGCCCGCCGAGCAGGACCGGCCTGACATCGCCGCCAAACGGGCGCGCTGGCGGCGGTATCAAGAAAAAATCGATGCCTCGCGCTTGGTGTTCTTGGACGAAACCTGGGCCAAGACGAACATGATGCGCACGCACGGGCGCTGTCCACGCGGGCAGACGCTACACGCCAAAGTGCCGCATGGACATTGGAAAACCCTAACCTTCATCGCCGCCCTGCGCGCGGACAAGGTCACCGCGCCATGTGTGCTCGATGGTCCCATCAACAGCCGCAGCTTCACCGCTTATGTCGAGCAATTCCTGGTGCCAACCCTGCGCCCAGGCGATGTCGTCATCCTCGACAATCTCAGCAGCCACAAGGCCAAGCCCGCACGTGACGCCATCCGAAAAGCCGGCGCCAAGCTCTTCTTCCTCCCGCCCTACAGCCCAGATCTCAACCCCATCGAGCAGGTCTTTGCTAAACTCAAAACCCTGCTCAGAAAGGCCGCCGAGAGAACCATTGAGGCAACATGGAAGCGTATCGGTTCATTGCTCGATCACTTCCCCCCAACAGAGTGCGCAAACTACATCAGGCACGCAGGATATGCGTCAACCTAATCGCAGAAGACTCTAA
>NZ_JBKQJR010000078.1:0-15371 GCF_052326845.1 Acidocella sp.
CGCAGAATATGCCGCCGCAATTTCCCTCACTCGATCTGATGGTCCCGACGAAGATGTCTGCTCTTCACGGACGTGGCGCCTCCAAGGCAACCCGGCGGGGCCCAGCCCTCTCAACACTAAGCTTGGACCCAAAAATGAAAGGCAAGGCATGCTCGACGCAGACAAGCACCTAATGGCAGCCGAGTACCTTACCGGTACCTTTTACCCAACGGAGGACAGCCCACCGGCTGCAATGTCCCACGACCAAGCGACTGCTCTCGCTACGGCCCACGCTCTTCTGGGGATCGCGGGTCTGCTCCGTGAAATATCGGCGGCGCTCACCAGTCGTAGCTGAGCTCTGGGCTCTAAATCTTTGTGCGACCAAGCTCAGGCGCTCAGCGGGCCCCGTCTCGTCGCAGCACCGGCAGAAATGCCCCCGCGCCGCCCCGTGTTCGCTAGCGCGACCAGGTGCCCCCAGAACGCGCCGGTCGATTTATGCGCCCACGATGCCCGCTTTGTGACGTCGGCCTGTAAACGCGTCCGGTGGAAAGGTCGGTCTTGTTGCCGGAGCGAGACCGCCGCGCCGCACCCGAGGTCCGCTCCTGTTCGGGACGTCCCGAGAACTTGGTCGCCTCAGGATTACCGGTTTTTGGTGTTTTAGCGTATTTGGAGGTGTTGCTGGCCGGGACCTCGGCGGTGTGGCCAGCGAGCGCCAGCCCGCGCTGTAGCGTCGAAGCAAGTGGGCGCTGCTCGGGGGTCACAAAGGCAATGACAGTCCCGCCCGAGCCGGCCCGCGCAGTACAATGGCTGCATCTGCTGCACTGTGCGCGGCGACCTCATCCGCATCATCAGCGGGCTGATGAAGCGCGCGGGCAAGCTGGACGGCATCATCGTCGAGACCACCGGCCTCGCCAACCCGGCCCCGGTGGCGCAGACCTTCTTCGTGGATGACGACGTGAAGGCGAAGACCCGGCTGGATGCGATCGTGACCGTGGTGGACGCCAAGCATTTTCTCACCCGCCTGGAAGACTCGCCGGAAGCCGCGGATCAGGTCGCCTTCGCCGACGTGGTGGTGCTGAACAAGCTGGACCTCGCCACGCCGGAAGAGGTCGCGGCGGTTGAAGCCAAGATCAAATCCATCAACCCCTACGCCGTCATCCACAAGGCCACGCGCGGCGATGTGGCCCCGGACCAGCTGCTGGGGCTGAACGCCTTCGACCTCAAGCGCGTGCTGGAAAATGTGCCGGACTTCCTGGAGGAAGACTCCCACACCCATAACGAGCACCTGACCAGCATCAGCCTCTCCACCGACAAGGAACTGGCGTCGGAGAAATTCAACGCCTGGATCGGGCATATCCTGCAGACGCAGGGGCAGAACATCCTGCGCACCAAGGGCATCCTGGCCTATAAGGACGAGGACAGGCGGTTCGGTTTCCAGGCCGTGCACATGATCGCCGATGGCGATTTCCTCGCCCCCTGGAAGGAAGGCGAGACGCGCGTCAGCCGCATCGTGTTCATCGGGCGCGACCTGAACCGGCCGCAGCTGCGGCGCGGCTTTGAAAGCTGCGCCGCTTAGAGGGGCTTAGCGCTTAAGCCACTGGCCGGGAGGTGATTTCCATTAGCTTCCCGGTAAGATCCTCCACGAGTGAGCGCAGCCGGGCGATTTCCTCCTCGCGCATCTGGTCGATTTTCTGGTGCAGCAGTTCGATCTCCAGCTCGGCCTTGATGTTCACGGTATAGTCGTTCTTGGCGTCGCGCCGGTCGATGGCGGCTTGGCGGTTCTGGCTCATCATGATGAACGGCGCCGCATAGGCGGCCTGGAACGACAGCGCCAGATTGAGCAGGATGAACGGATACGGGTCCCAATGGAACACCCAGGCGGTGACGTTGAGGGCGATCCAGACCGCGAGCAGCACACTCTGGATGATGATGAAGGGCCAGGAGCCCATGCCTGCGGCCACCTGGTCGGCGACGCGCTCGCCCAGCGTGTAGCGCATCTCGGCCGGCTGCTCCAGGCGCTGGCGCCGGCGCAGGCTGTGCAGCAGGGCCAGCTCCTCGTCGCGCAGCTTGTGGGCAAAGTTGTCGAGAGCGGTTTCGGTCGTCATCAGGGCCTCGCGGGTGGGGTTGGCACGACTATGCCCAGTTTAGCACGCTAAACAAAAGCCCCGGGGTTTCCCCCGGGGCTCTCTTTTCGTCCGAACGTATGGGCTGGATTAGAAATCCATGTCGCCCATGCCGCCCATGCCGCCCATGCCACCCGGCATGCCGCCGGCGGGCTTCTTCTCGGCGCGCTCAACAACACCAGCCTCGGTGGTGATGATCAGCGAAGCCACGGAAGCGGCGTCCTGCAGCGCGGTGCGCACGACCTTGGTCGGGTCGATGATGCCCGCGGCAACCATGTCCTTGAACTCGCCCGACTGGGCGTCGAAGCCATGGGCGTACTCGGCAATGTCGAGCACCTTGCCGGAAATCACGGCACCGTCTTCACCGGCGTTCTCGGCGATCTGGCGCAGCGGCACCTGGATGGCGCGGCGGATGATCTCGATACCGGTCTGCTGGTCGTTGTTCTCGGCCTTCAGGTTGGCGAGGATCAGCGAGGCGCGGGCCAGGGCGACACCGCCACCCGGGACAATGCCTTCCTCGACGGCGGCGCGGGTCGCGTGCAGCGCGTCGTCAACGCGGTCCTTGCGCTCCTTCACCTCAACCTCGGAGGCGCCGCCGACGCGGATGACGGCAACGCCGCCAGCCAGCTTGGCCAGACGCTCCTGCAGCTTCTCGCGGTCGTAGTCCGAGGTGGTTTCCTCGATCTGCGCGCGGATCTGGCTGACGCGGCCGGCGATGTCTTCCTTGGCGCCGATACCCTCGATGATCGTGGTGTTCTCTTTCTCGATCAGCACCTTCTTGGCGCGGCCGAGCATGGCGAGCGTCACGGTCTCGAGCTTGATGCCCAGATCCTCGGAGATGACCTGGCCACCGGTCAGGATCGCGATGTCTTCCAGCATGGCCTTGCGGCGGTCACCGAAGCCCGGCGCCTTGACGGCGGCAATCTTCAGGCCACCACGCAGCTTGTTCACAACCAGGGTCGCCAGGGCTTCGCCCTCAACGTCCTCGGCAATGATCAGCAGCGGCTTGCCGGTCTGCACCACGGCTTCAAGCAGCGGCAGCATCGGCTGCAGCTGGGCGAGCTTCTTCTCGAAGATCAGGATGTACGGGCTGTCGAGGTCCGCGATCATCTTCTCCGGGTTGGTGATGAAGTACGGGGAGACATAGCCGCGGTCGAACTGCATGCCCTCGACGACGTCCAGCTCGGTCTGGATGCCCTTGGCTTCCTCAACCGTGATCACGCCCTCATTGCCGACCTTCAGCATGGCCTTGGAGATCATCTCGCCGATCTCGGTCTCGCCATTGGCGGAGATGGTGCCAACCTGGGCGGTCTCGGCCGGGGTGGTGATCTTCTTGGTGCGGGCCTTCAGCTCCTCGACCACGGCGGCAACCGCCTTGTCGATGCCGCGGCGCAGGTCCATCGGGTTCAGCCCAGCGGCCACGGCCTTCACGCCCTCGCGCACGATGGCCTGGGCCAGCACGGTCGCGGTGGTGGTGCCGTCACCGGCGATGTCGTTGGTCTTGGAGGCGACTTCGCGGATCAGCTGCGCGCCCAGGTTCTCGAACTTGTCAGCCAGCTCGATTTCCTTGGCGACGGACACGCCGTCCTTGGTGATGCGCGGCGCGCCGAACGACTTCTCGATGACGACGTTACGGCCCTTCGGGCCCAGCGTCACCTTGACGGCGTTGGCGAGGGTGTCGACGCCGCGCAGCATGCGGTCGCGGGCGTCAGAGCCGAAGCGGACTTCTTTGGCAGCCATGTGTGTGACTCCTTAAATTCGATGATTAAACGACAATGCCGAGAATGTCGGATTCTTTCATGATCAGCAGGTCTTCCCCGTTGATCTTGACCTCGGTGCCGGACCACTTGCCGAACAGCACGCGGTCGCCAGCCTTGACTTCCAGGGCCACCAGGGCCCCGGTCTCGTTGCGGGCACCCGGGCCAGCAGCGACAACTTCACCTTCCTGCGGCTTTTCCTTGGCAGTGTCGGGGATGATGATGCCACCCGCGGTCTTTTCCTCGGCGGTGATGCGCCGGACCACGACGCGGTCATGCAGGGGGCGGAAATTCGCCATGTTGATCGCTCCTAAACGTTATTGTCTTAAAAGCTTTCCAGCCTGTCCGGCCCGGCACGCGGCACCGCGGCTGTTAGCACTCCCATGGCGGGAGTGCCACGGATTTAGCCGCGCCAGCCCTGCAAGTCAAGAAAACGCAGCACTCCCCAGCGGCGAGTGCCAAGCTTCTGTAATCGCCAATTTTTTTGTTGCATCTCCGGCGCAGCTTCGTGTCAATCTGATGACACCCCCGGGGCAAACCGTTCATGTTTAAGGAGTGGAGCAGCATGAGCCTTGCCTTGCAGATGCGCAATTACCGCCTGACCACGGCGGAGATTCTCTACCACATGCCGGACCATCCGGACCTGCTGCAGAGCTATATCTGGCAGGAGCTTGACCTGGCTCCGAAATTCCCCGTGTTGCGCAAATTCCTGGATTTCTGGGAGCGGAATCTGGACGGCAAGCTGCATTCCGTGCGCGTCGGCGCAGCAGACCTCATTACTCCGGCGCAGTGGCGCGCGGGCACGCTGTACACGCTCAACTAGGGCGGCGCCGGGGGATCAGTCCACCCGGCGCTTGTATTTCGGCTTCGGCCTATCGGCGGCCAGCCCGCCATGCAGCGCGGAGCCACGCCCGGAGAGGGACGGGTTGGTCATGAAATATTCATGCGCCGAGGCCGGCGGATCGCCTGGGGTCACGCGGTGCCAGGTGCCGTCGGCCTGCAATACGGAGCTCTGCGCGTCGTCGCGCAGGTTCACGACCATGATCTGGTCCAGGATCTGCGCGTGCACCGTGGGGTTATGGATGGGGACGAAGGTCTCCACCCGGAAATCCATGTTGCGCGCCATCCAGTCGGCGCTGGACATGAACACCTTGTTTTCGCGCGAGGGCAGCGTGTGGCCGTCGCCGAAGACGCAGATTCGCGAATGCTCCAGGAAGCGCCCAACGATGGATTTCACCTTGATCGTCTCGGACAGGCCCGGCACGCCGGGGCGCAGGCAGCAGATGCCGCGCACCACAATGGAAACGGGCACGCCAGCGCGCGAGGCCTCGTAGAGATGGTCGACCAACCGGGCATCGACCAGCGAGTTCATCTTCAGCCAGATGCCGGACAGCTTGCCGGCCTTGGCGTTGGCGATCTCGGTGTCGATCAGCGTGCCGATCGTCTTGCGCGTGGTCAGCGGCGAGAAAGCCAGCTGCTCCATCGCCTCCGGGCGGGCATAGCCGGTCATGTAGTTGAACAGCCGCGCCGCATCGCGCGTCAGCGCCGGGTCGCAGGTGAAGAACGACAGGTCGGTGTAGATCCGCGCCGTGATCGGGTGGTAGTTGCCGGTGCCGAAATGCACATAGGCACGTAGCGCGTTGGCCTCGCGGCGGACGACGTAAGAGACCTTGGCATGGGTCTTCAGCCCGACAAAGCCGAACACCACCTGCACGCCGGCGGCTTCCATGGTACGGGCGAGGCGGATATTGGCCTCCTCATCGAACCGGGCGCGCAGCTCCACCATGGCGGTGACGGATTTGCCCGCCTCCGCCGCCTCGATCAGCGCCTTGACGATGGGGGAGTCGCGGCTGGTACGATAGAGCGTCTGCTTGATCGCCACCACCGCCGGGTCGGCCGCCGCTTGGCGCAGGAACTGCACCACCACGTCGAAGCTCTCGAACGGGTGGTGGACCAGGATGTCCTTGGCGCGGATGGCGGCGAAGCAATCGCCCGCGAAGTCGCGGATACGCTCGGGGAAGCGCGCGGTATAGGGCGTGAACAGCAGGTCCGGCCGGTCATCGACGATGAGCTGCTTCACATCCACCAGCCCGACGAGCCCGGTCTCGCTGTACACCTCTTCGGCCGGGGCCTCGATCGCGTCGATCACCAGCTCGCGCAGATCGGCCGGCATGTCGGCCTGGATGGTGAGCTGGATGGCGACACCGCGGCGGCGGCGCTTCAGCGCGGTCTCATAGGAGCGGACGAGGTCTTCCGCCTCTTCCTCGAACTCCACATCGGTATCGCGGATGACGCGGAACAGGCCCGAGCCCTCCACGGTGAAGCCGGGGAACAGACGGCCCATGTTCATCGCCACCAGCTCCTCGAGCATGATGAAGCGGATCGGGCCGGAGGGCGACGGCAGGCGGACGAAACGCTCGATCTGGCTGGGCAGCGGGATCAGCGCCGACATCTGGCCGCGGTCGTCATCGCGCGCCAAGGTGAGCGCCATGACCAGGCCCATATTGGGGATGAAGGGGAACGGGTGCGCCGGGTCCACCGCCAGCGGGGTAAGCACCGGGAAAACGCGCTCCATGAAAAAGGAGTCGAGGAAGACGGCATCGTCCGATGTCAGCTCGGCGGAGGTGCAGACGACCAGCCCGGCCTGGGCCAGCAACTCGCGCAGATCGGCGAAGGCCGCCTGCTGCGCGGCGATGAGTTCCCGCGCCCGGGTATTGATCGCATGCAGCTGCTGCGCCGGCGTCAGGCCATCCGCCGAGCGCTCCAGCACGCCCGCGCGCTCCTGGCCGATAAGGCCGGCGACGCGCACGGAGTAGAATTCATCGAGGTTGGAGGCGCTGATGGAGACGAAGCGCAGCCGCTCCAGCAGCGGGTGGCGGGCATTGCGCGCCTCCCCCACCACACGGAAGTTGAAATCCAGCCAGGACAGTTCGCGGTTGATGAAACGGGCTGGATCGTCCAGCCCGAAATGCGGAACTTCCGCCGAAATGATCTGATCCATACTGTAATCCTTAGCAGCGCCTTGATTTTTATGGGATGACGAGTTTGTAACAGTTAGTCGCTGTCGGCTAGCCCCTCAAGCATCTCCATCGCCAGACCTCGGGTGATGCGCTCGCCCTTGTCCAGCGCCGCGCGGTCCAGCCGCGCCACGGCCTCGCGGTAATAGGCCGGAGCGCGCGGCAAATGCAGCAACAGCAGGTTGCGCACAGGAAGGCTGAGTTGCAGCTGGCGCGAGGCACAGAGACGGCTCAACAGCAGCTCCAGCAGCTCGTCCTCCGGCGGCAGGATCTCCACGCTCTGGGCGGCGCGCAGACGGCTGGTGAGGTCGGCCAGCTTGTAGGCCATGCGCGCGGGCGGCAGGCGGGAGGCAAGCAGCACGGGAAATCCGGCCTCGGCCGCGGCGTTGAGCAAATGCAGCAGCGCCCGCGGCTCCGGCACCAGCTCGGCATCGTCCACCGCCACCGAGCCGGCGGGGCGGATCAGCCCTTGGAGGCGCGTGCCCTCCACGATCATGGCGCCATTCGCCTTGGCCCAGAGATGCAGCAGATGCGTCTTGCCGCAGCCAGCCTCGCCCCAGAGCACGAGCCGGCCATTGCTCCAGGCATCGGGGCGCGCGAGCCATTCCCGCGCCTGCGCGTTGGAGGGCGCCGGGCAGAAATCCTCGGGAGCAAAGTCCTGCTCCTCCACGAAAGGCAGCGATAATTGCTTCATGCGCCCCCGGTCACTCCGGCGCGGGAGCCAGGTACAGCGGCGACTGCAAGTAGCGGCGCAGCCAGAACCGGGTGAGCGCCCCAAGCGTGGCGGTAACCGGCACCGCCAGCATGATGCCGAGGAAGCCGAACACCGCCGCGCCCGCAAACAGCGAGAAGATCACCCACACCGCCGGCAGGCCCAGCCGGTCGCCCAGAAAGCGCGGCTGGATGACATAGTCGTTGAACGCCTGGCCGCAGCCGAACACGAGGAGCACCATGAGAATGCCGTGCCAGCCCGGATTCTGGTTGAGCGAGATGAGGATGGCGGTGATGCCACCCAGCAGCGTGCCGACATAGGGAATAAAAGAGAGCAGCCCCGCCGCGAGACCGACGGTCAGGCCGAAATCCAGCCCGATCAGCGTCAGCCCCAGGGCATAGACCAGCGCCAGCGCCAGGCAGCAGATCGCCTGGCCGCGAATCCAGGCGGCCAGCACCCGGTTCACCTCCATCGCCTGAGCGCGGATCACCGCCTCGTAGGGGCGAGGCAGCCAGCTATCGACATGGCGGATGATCGAAGGCCAGTCGCGCAGGAGATAAAAAGTGACGATGGGGGTGACAATGAGCAGCGTCAGCACGTTCACCACCGCGAATCCGCTGCCGATGATGTTCGTTACCGCCGTGCCGGTAAAGGAGACGATGGCACCAGCCTGGTTGGCGACGATGTCGCGCAGCTTGGCGCTCACCACCGTGCCGGGGCCGAGGCGCTGCTGCAGATCGCTGATGAGATGTCCGAAATCCTTCTGCGCCGTGCCGATATAGCCGGGCAGGCTCTGCGCCAGTGCCGCAGCCTGATCGGCGATCACCGGGTAGAGCTGCAGGATGAACAAGACGACGAAGATGCCGAGCGCAAACAGCAGCACCAGCGCGCCGAGCCAGCGGCGCACGCCGAGATGCTCCAGCCGGGAAACCACCGGGTCGAGGAAATAGGCCAGCCCCGCCGCAACCACGAAGGGCAGCAGAATCGACGAAAACAGGTGGAAAAACAGCCACACCCCGAACAGGAAGGCGGCCAGCAGCCCCAACCGCTGCCAGTGCACGCGGGCGATGAGGCTTCTATCTCCGCTGAATTCGCTCATTGCGTGCCCTTCGGCGATTGCACGGGGCAACCGCCTGTGATGAAACGCGACGGTGTTTGAGGACAGAGCAACGCCATGGGACATGGCTTAGCGCATCGGGGGCTTGCATGACTAGCGTGACATACCGGGACGCGGGGGTTGATATCGAGGCGGGCGACGCGCTGGTCGAGGCGATCAAGCCGCTGGCCAAGGCAACGACCCGCGCCGGGGTCATGGGGGGCTTAGGCGGCTTCGGCGCGCTGTTCGACCTGAAGGCGGCGGGCTTCACCGACCCGGTGCTGGTCTCCACCACCGATGGCGTCGGCACCAAGCTCAAAATCGCGATCGAGACCGGGATTCATGATTACGTCGGCATCGATCTGGTGGCGATGTGCGTGAACGACCTGGTGGTGCAGGGCGCGGCGCCGCTCTTCTTCCTGGACTATTTCGCCACCGGGGCGCTGGACGTAGAGGCGGCCAAGCGGATCATTGGTGGCATCGCCGAGGGCTGCAAGCTGGCCGATTGCGCGCTGGTGGGCGGCGAGACCGCCGAAATGCCCGGCATGTACGCGCATGGCGATTACGACCTCGCCGGGTTTTCGGTAGGTGCTGCCGAGCGCAACGCGCTGTTGCCCGCCAATGTCGGCCCGGGCGACGCCATCCTGGCCCTGCCCTCCTCCGGCGTGCATTCCAATGGCTTCTCCCTAGTGCGGCGCATCTTCGCCGATGCCGGGCTGAGCTGGGATTCTGAAATCCTGGGCAGCAAGCGCGCCGCGGACGTGCTGATGACGCCGACGCGCATCTATGTCCGCCCCATGCTGGCGCTGCACAAGGCCGGGCTGCTCAAGGGCGCCGCGCATATCACCGGCGGCGGCCTGCCCGGCAACCTGCCGCGCGCCCTGCCCGAGGGCTGCGGCGCCGCGCTTACCGGCCCCTGGGCGATGCCAGAGATCTTCCCCTTCCTGGCGCGCACCGCCAATGTCGCGCCCGAGGAAATGCTGCGCGTGTTCAATTGCGGCGTGGGCATGACGCTGATCGTGACCGACGCCGAGGCCGCCATGGCCGTGCTGCGCGAGGCCGGCGAAGCGCCCTTCCTGCTCGGCCATGTTACGGACCAGCCGGGCATCGCCATCGAGGGCACGGAAAAACTCTTCGCATGAGCAAACCCCGTGTTGGCGTGCTGATCTCGGGCCGCGGCTCCAACATGGAGGCGCTGATCAAGGCCGCGCAGGCCCCGGACTTCCCGGCCGAGATCGTGCTCGTGCTCTCCAACAAGGCCGACGCTCCGGGGCTGGAAATCGCCCGCGCCCTCGGCGTGGCGGCGGAGGCGGTGCCCGCCAAGCCCTTCGGCAAGGACCGTGAGGCGCATGAGCGCGCCCTGGACGCGAAGCTGACCGAGGCGGGCGTCGAGATCGTCTGCCTCGCCGGGTATTTGCGCCTGCTCACCCCGTATCTGGTGGACCGCTGGGCCGGGCGGATGCTCAACATCCACCCCAGCCTGCTGCCCGAATTTCCGGGCCTCGATACCCATGCCCGCGCCATCGCGGCAGGGGCAGGCAAGCATGGCTGCACGATACATCTGGTCACCGAGGGCATGGATGAAGGCCCGATCCTGGCTCAGGCCGAGGTGCCGGTGCTTCCCGGCGATACCGAGGACCAGCTTGCCGCGCGGGTTCTGGAGCAGGAGCACATCATCTACCCGCGTGCCCTGGCCGAGCTTGCCCGCAAAATCCGCTTGCCAGAGGCTGAGCCCAGCCCCTAAATCTCAGCAGCGGGATGTAAAATCCGCCGAGATTGGGGAGAGACAAATGGCAACTCAGACGACGCAGCCCGTCCATGCCGCCGCGCCGGAAACGCCGGTGGATTTCGACACCCCCTCCAAAAAGGGCTGGGAATTCTTCACCAAGTTCCTGTTCGTCAACGTCGTCCTCGCCGTCGTCGTGCTGCTGCTGATCGGCCTGCTCACGGTATGGCGCTGAGATCAGCCGCCCTATTTAAGTAGCGGCGCTGCCAGCCGGTCCTCGGCGGCGTCCAGCACGGCTTCCGCCGCGCCGCGCATGAAGAAGCGCAGAATGCCGCGCGGCGGACGCGGGCGCAGCCATACCGGCCTCGCCTTCTCGCCGCCCAGCTCCTTCACCACCTGGTCCACATCGGCGAATCCGTCCACCAGCCCCAGCCCGAGCGCCTGGCTGCCCAGCATGTAGCCGCCGTCGAAGATCTTGCTCTCTTCGCCGGTCAGGCGCCCGCCCCGGCGCTCGCGCACCCAGGCCTTGAACATGCCATGCGCTTCGTCCAGCAGGGCGCGGGTGAAGACCTCATCCTCGGGCTTGAGCGGGGCAAAACTGTCGTTGCGGCGCTTGTTCTCGCCGGCGGTGAAGACGCGCCGCTCGATGCCGTACCGGGCGATGAACTTGTCCAGCCCGAACCCGCCGGTGACGACACCGATGGAGCCCACGATAGAGAGCCGGTTGGCGAGAATGCGGTCCGCCGCGCAGGCCAGCCAGTAGCCGCCCGAGGCGCCGACATCGCCGATCACCGCCGTCACCTTCACGTTCGTTTCCTCCGCGCGGCGGCGGATGAGCTGACCGATGAGGTCCGACTGCGCCGCCGAGCCCCCGGGGCTCTCGATGGCGAGAACCAGATTGCCACTTTTCTTGCCCAAAGCGAAGCCGCGCTCGATGGTCTCGGCATAGGCTTCGAGGCTGATCAACCCAGGCCGCGCGGCGATCAGCCCGCGAAAGGCGATGACCGGGATCTTGGGACACGAGAAGGGGAGTTTCATGCCCCCAAGATAGAGCATCTTTCAAAACCCGCTAGGCCGAGCCGGATGGTAGTGCATTTTGAGCACCGGAGCGGAGAAATGCGCGGCCAGGCGGCCGGCCTAGTAGGGTTTTCAAAGATGCTGATCTAGTCGGAGGCCGCGGCAAACCTAGCCTGCCGTTCCTGCTCGAACATATAATCCCGCGTCAGCGGCGCCGCCTCCTGGTCGCGCATGAGCTGGATCTGAAAGTTCATGTGATCCGCGAGACTGAAGGTAAGCTCCGAGCCGGAGAGATAGAACTCGAACATGCGGCAGAAGCGCTCGTCGTACAGCGCCGCGATCGTGTCACGGTTGGCGGCGAAGCGCCGGCGCCAATGCGCGATCGTCTTGGCATAATGCAAGCGCAGGATCTCGATATCGCCGATGACGAGGCCGGATTTCTCCACCGGCCCCAGAACCTCGGACAGCGCCGGGGAATAGCCGCCGGGGAAGATGTACTTGGTGATCCAGGGGCTGGTGGCACCCGGCCCCTGGAACCGGCCGATGGAATGCAGCAGCGCCACGCCGTCAGGCTTCAGGCACCGCTTCAGCGTGGCGAAGAAGGTGGGGTAGTTGGGCACGCCGACATGCTCGAACATGCCGATCGAAACGATGCGGTCGAACTGCCGGTCCATCGCCCGGTAATCCATCAGCTCGAAATTCACCCGGCCGGACAGCCCGGCCTCTTCGGCGCGGGCGCGGGCGGCGGCGAGTTGTTCCTCGGAGAGGGTGATGCCGGTGACGCGGGCGCCGTAATCCTTTGCCAGCGTGAGCGCCATGCCGCCCCAGCCGCAGCCGATGTCCAGCACCTCGAGGTCCGGGCGGTTGAGATTGAGTTTGGCGGCGATATGGCGCTTCTTCGCCGCCTGGGCTTCCTCCAGCGTCTCGTCCCCGTGCTGGAAATAGGCGCAGGAATATTGCCGGTCGCGGTCGAGGAACAGGGAATAGAGCCGGCCGTTGAGGTCGTAATGATGCGCGATGTTATGCTTCGACTTGCTGGCCCCGTTGGCCTGCAGCATCGGGCGGAGCAGCCGGGCCAGGCGCGCGTTGATGGCCAGGGCCGGCAGACGGATATCGCGCAGATTATCCAACATCACGCAGAGCACGTCGTGGATTGTGCCATTCAGGGGCACGAGCCCCTCGTTCATATAGGCTTCACCCAGGATCATGCCGGGATTGAGCACCAGCCCGCGTAGGGTCGCTTCGTCCCTGATCTGGATTCCCGCCCGGAATCCCTCGCCATTTCCATATTCGCTGCGCGTGCCGCCGGGCCAGATGACCAGGAACGCCCCACGGCGCACCAGCCTGGCGAGCATGCGATCCAGTAGCCTTTCCCATAGCCAGATCACGTCTCTCTCCTTTTTTCTGGAGATTCTCAGCGAGGCTGACCATAACACAAAAAAAAGAGACGCAAACAAAAACGTCCTCCACCCGGCGGGTGAAGGACGTTTTTTTAAAGACCCATGAACGGGTTTTAAGCTTAGGCTTCTTCCTGACCGAACAGGGGCCCGAGTTCAGGCTTCTCCTCGGCTTCCTGCACGATGGCCTCGCCGCGGGCCTGCTTCTCCGCCTCTTCCACGGAGCGGGCAGCGTTCACCTTGATGTCGATGATCACTTCCGGGTGCAGCTCAACGCGCACGGGGGAAATGCCCAGCGTCTTGATCGGGTGGACCAGCAGCACCTGGTTGCGGGTGATGGTCAGCCCAGCCGCGATGGCAGCTTCGGCGATGTCGCGGCTGGAGACGGAGCCGTACAGCGCGCCGGACTCGGAGGCCTGGCGGATCAGGGTGACGGTCAGGCCCGCCACGCGCTCGGCCACGCGCTCCGCTTCCTCACGGCGCTTCAGGTTCTGCGCTTCCAGCTGGACGCGCTCGCGCTCAAAGCGCTCCTTGTTCGCCTTGGTGGCGCGCACGGCCTTGGCCTGCGGCAGCAGGAAGTTGCGGGCGTAGCCCGGCTTCACCTTCACCAGCTCGCCCATCTGCCCCAGCTTCTCGACGCGCTGCAGCAGGATCAGTTCAACGTTTGCCATTGTCTCTGCTCCTCTTAGCTCAGCACGTAGGGCAGCAGGGCCAGGAAGCGGGCGCGCTTGATGGCCTTGGCCAGCTCACGCTGCTTCTTGCCCGAGACCGCGGTGATGCGGGACGGAACGATCTTGCCGCGCTCGGAGAGGAAGCGCGACAGCAGCCGCACGTCCTTGTAGTCGATCACCGGCGCGCCAGGGCCGGAGAACGGGCAGGACTTCTTGCGGCGGAAGAACGGACGGCGGGCGCCAACGGCGGGGCGGCGCAGGCCGGGGGTCGGTTCGGTGGTTTCGGACATTAGATTTCCTCCTCGGCGCCGTAATCGTCGCGGTCGGCGCGGAATTCGTCACGCGCGCGGAACTCCTCACGGCCTTCATCAAAGCCGCGCTTGCGGCCGGACTCGAAGCGGCCAGCGGGCTTCGGCCCACGGAAGGAACGCTCGCGGTCGTCCGACTTGCGGGACAGGATCACGGAGGGCTCCTCCGAGATTTCTTCCACGCGCACGGTCATGAAGCGCAGCACGTCCTCGTTCAGGGTCAGCTGGCGCTCCATTTCCTGCATGGCAGGAGAGGCGGCATCCAGGCCCAGCAGGATGTAGTGGCCCTTGCGGTTCTTCTTGATGCGGTAGGCCAGCGAGCGCAGGCCCCAGTATTCGCGTTTCTTGACGGCACCGCCATCGGCTTCGATGGTGGCGACGGCGGCATCGGCGACGGCGTCGGCCTGTGCCTGGGTGATCTCGCTGCGCGCGATCACCACGGTTTCATAAAGCGGCATATGTCCCTCCCTACGGCTGATTCAGCTCAGGTCCTGGTCTGGACCGCCCGGGGATCGGGGCGAGCATAGCCGGGCGCGATGCCACGCACCCAGCAGGGAAGGCGCGGCTTAAGCACGGAACGCCGCGGAAAACAAGGGGGGATGGGTGGACACCATCATGTCGGAAACGCTGGGCGGCTTGCCCCGGAATCAACGCCAGGGATCCACTCCGGCGGGCGCATCCAGCAGCGCCACCTAATACTTAAGTTTAGCGTTCCTCAACATTCCGATATTCGGCCCCTACCTAGTTAGTAGTGGCCGAGTATGCGCGTATAATTGCTTCCGCTCTGCGGGCCATATTACTGTTCATTTCTACTTGCAAATATCCGGCACAATTTCGACCGGCTTCATCCGGTGTTCTTCTGAGGACAAATCATCATCGCTGCAACAAGTTGACCCCGCAAAAAAACGATGGAGCCTGCTCATGTATATCGACCGCTCAATCCAGAATTATCATTGCCTTCAAGCTGATTTGATTGTTGCCGAAGCGGCGCATGAGGTCCGCGCTGCTATCCGGAGGGTTACGGCGATCGTGACGGAGAGAATTGATAAGTCAAAAGATGCCATGGTCCGTTATCACTTGTCACAAGCTGCGCGGGAAGTGGCATCGATCTCGATTGAGATTGAAAGACGGCTTCGCTTGAGCGGCAGTGATGCTCCATGCCTGGTTCTTGCGATGAACCGGGAGATGTCGGCCTTAAAAAATTTTTCCTCGTGTGGAATTAAAATTATCAACTGCCAGACGTCACCGATTGACGTTACGCCAACAGTAATTGCGGAACTTACCTTTGGTATGTTTTTGAATGCGCTTTTGCGCGACGCATTGCAGAATGTTCCAGCAAATACAAAAATTGCAGTGCAGCTCAAAAGAATTGGCCAAACAGTCTCTCTTGAATTGACGGGAGTCCATTTCCATTCCGAGCGAGAGTTGTTGGCGCGCGTCGAGCATCCGCCCCGGACAAGGGCACTTATTGCCGCATTGGGTGGACATTTTCACCCTACTCCAAAAGGGGTGGCGTTTATGATGCCATTGGCAGCCCTCACGAATTCTCCGTGGCTGGATCTGGACGG
>NZ_JBKQJR010000079.1:0-27196 GCF_052326845.1 Acidocella sp.
TCGTTAATACCCATGTCGATCGTGTCCTGGCGCGGCCTTGCTTGGCCGCAATCCAGGGTAATACGCGGGGTAAGCCGCTGTAAACCGGTCAGGCGCCGCGGCTTGGCAGCCATTCCGCCAGCCGCATGCCGATCAACATCGCCGCGACGAAGACCAGCGCGCCGGGGGCGGCATGCCCGGCCAGCACGAGGCCCGGCCCGGGGCAGATTCCGGCCAGGCCCCAGCCCAGCCCGAAAATGGCGGCGCCGATGACCAGCGGGGCGTCGATTTGCCGCTTGCCGGGCAGGTCGATGGCCTCACCCAGCAGGCTGCGACTGTTGCGCCGGGCCAGGGCAAAGGCGGGCAGGGCAACGGCGATCGCCCCGCCCATCACCAGCCCCAGAGCCGGATTCCAGGCCCCCGCAACATCGAGGAAGGCTTTCACCCGGTCCGGGTCGGTCATGCCCGAGAGCAGCAGGCCGAGCCCGAACAGCAGGCCGAAACCAAAGGCAGTGAGCGCGCGCATTACAGGACGTGCCTCCGGATGAATACGGTGACCCCGGCCACGCCCATGAACACCAGCACCGTCGCCAGCGAGCGGGAGGAGAACCGCGCCAAGCCACACACGCCGTGCCCGCTGGTGCAGCCGTTGCCGAGCTTGGTGCCGAACCCGACCAGCACGCCGGCCAGGGCCAGCAAGGGCAGGCTCTGCCCGGTGAGGCCGCCCGGCACCGGCAGCCCCGCCAGGGCGGCGCCTGCCCCGGCAACAAGCAGCCCGGCCAGGAAGGCCCGTTGCCAGCCCGCAGCACCACGCCCTGTGGCCCGTGCGAAAATACCGCTGATGCCGGCGATGCGGCCATTCACCAGCAGCAGTCCGGCGGAGGCAGCGCCGATCAGCACGCCACCGGCGAGAGAGTCCGCCAGCATGGCGGGGTCGAGAATTACGTTCATGCTAGAACATATAGCCGATTCCCACGCCGAGCGCCTTCTCGCTCAATTTGATATTCGCATTGCCGCCGCCGAAGGCCGTGGGGATGGAGTTTTCCCCATGCACGGTCTGTGGCAGGGCGTAGAGCCCATAGGCGCTAAGCTCCAGCCCGGTGGGAAGCACCCCACCATGGGAGGTATAGGTGGCGCCCAGGGTGAACTGGTTCTGCACCACGCCAGGGGCGAGGATGTTGAGGAAGGTCTGGTTGGCTGGGATTGCCTCGGTGGTGTAGCTGTAGCCGCCACGGACCTGCCATGCGGGCGTCAAATGGTAGTTCGCGCCGAATTTGATGGTCGTGGTGTTTTTCCAGCCAAAACCTGGGCCGCCATTGGCGCCCAACGGCACGCCGGAAAGCAGGGTCTGGAACGCGTCGCCGATGGACTCGACGCTGCGATAATCGATGCGCTGCACATCCAGCGCGGTATCGAGCCCTGCCAGGGGCTTCACATCGATGCCCGCGCCGTAGGTGGCCGGTGTATTGAAGCCGCCCTGCTCGGCGAACAATCCGCGATACCTGTCGAACCCGGCGCCATAGGCTTTGGACTGATAGGAAGCGCCGACGGCAAGCCACGGGGTAAGTTGGCCCAGATAGCCGACGCGAAAGCCGTAGCCGAATGCGCTGTCCTCGCCCTGGTTGCTCACGTTCCCGGGCGATTCCGAGGCGCCGGAAAACACGCCGAGACCATGCGCGCGGAAGAATTCGTCAACGACGTCGAGGGAGACGCCCACGCTCTGCCCGGGAGCGAATTTCCAGGCCAGGGTCGGCGAAATGAACATGGTTTGGAGATCGACGCCCGCTGACCCTTTGGCACCAAAACGCGCATAGGGATTGGAGCCGTAATCCGTATCCATGCCGCCATCGCCATAGACCGCGAGCCCGGCGGAGAGATTATGCGGCAGCTGATAGATGACGCCGGCTTCGGGGATGACGAAGATTTTGATCTTGTTGCCGTTGAAGCCTTGATCCGGACCGTACGCGTTGCCGGTGATGCTGGCGCTGCGTTGAGGCGCGAAGAGATCGGCGTCGAAGTCCGCCCGGTTGCCGAGGAAGCTGGCCGAGGCCGGGTTGCTGGCGATGGAAAGGGAATCCGTTGGCAACGCATAGGCGACACCCGCCATGCCCTTGGATATGGTCCCGTAGCCATTGGCGAAATACCCCTCCGTGGCGCGGGCCTGGTGCGCGGCGGCCAAGGTGAAGGCGGCGAGAATGGGCGTGAAGCCGGTACGAATGCGCAAAGCAACCTCTTAATATCTATAATAACAATGGGTATTATAGGTATGTTGCCGGCGCAAGAGGCGGCGAAGCGATTGCAAATCCGCTCTCTGGGCATTGGTTTTTTTGTGAGAATTTTCGGTGGTTTTTTGTTTGCAGGAAAACTTTATCTTATTCGTCCGGGGTAATCTGGGATCCACAAAATTTTCTTTTCCAGGCTGAGATTCCGGCCTGGACGCGGCGGAAAAAAGCTTTATCTCGCGTTCCGGGTTCAAGTGTAGGAAGCTGAGTGGATATGTCTTTGCATGTGATCACCGCCAACCGTCTGCGCGATGGCGTGTCCGTCTGGTTCGCCGGGGCGCCGGGCTGGGCGGAGCATGTGGATGCCGCGACGGCCTATGACGATGTGGCGCTTCCTGGCGCGCTCGCCGCGGCGCAGCCCGAGGATGTGGCGGCGCATGTGGTGGATGTCCGCGCTGTCGAGGTGACGCAGGAGGCTGGCAAGCTGGCGCCGGTGGCGCACCGCGAGCAGATCCGCGCGCACGGCCCCTCCGTGCGGGAAGACCTCCCCGCCGGACCCTGGCGCGACGGTGAAGGCACCCTGCCGCCGCTCCCCTCGGCCAGTTCCACCTCGCCGCATGCCGGTATCTACCATTACGACGAATACGACCGCGATTTCCTGCGCCAGCGCGCGCATGAGTTTGGCGAACAGGTGGCGCGGCGCCGCGCGGGTGAGCTGTCCGAGGATGAGTTCAAGCCGCTGCGCCTGATGAACGGGCTGTATCTGCAGTTGCATGCCTATATGCTGCGCATCGCCATTCCCTATGGCGTGCTCAGCGCCACCCAGCTGCGCCAGCTCGCCTACGTGGCCCGCCATTACGACCGCGGCTACGGCCATTTCACCACCCGCCAGAACATCCAGTTCAACTGGCTGCGGCTGGAGGATACTCCCGCCGTTCTGGCGGCGCTGGCCGAGGCCGATCTGCACGGCATCCAGACGTCAGGTAATTGCATCAGAAATGTGACCACAGATGAATATGCCGGCGCCGCGGCGGATGAGATCATCGACCCGCGCCTGTACGCCGAGATCCTGCGCCAGTGGTCCACGGATCACCCCGAGTTCACCTATCTGCCGCGCAAGTTCAAGATCGCCATCACCGGCGCGCCGCATGACCGCGCCGCCGTGCGCGTGCATGACATCGGCATCGAGGCGCACCGCAACGCTGCGGGCGAGCCGGTGTTCCGCATTTTCGCCGGCGGCGGGCTGGGGCGCACGCCTTATGTCGCCATCAAGCTGCGCGACGATGTGCCGGTGGCCGAATTGCTGCGCTATAACGAGGCGATTCTGCGCGTCTATAACGCCCTTGGCCGGCGCGACAACATGTACAAGTCGCGCATCAAAATCCTAATCCGCGAGATGAAGCCGGAAGCCTTCATCCAGATGGTCGAGGATGAATACGCCGCCCTGCCGCCCGATTACTGCGCGCTAACGCCGGAGCTGGTTGCCGCCGTGGCGGCGCGCTTCCCGGTGCCGGAGTTTGCGCGCCTGGATACCCGCGTGTTGGAAAATGCCCTCGGCGCGGACAAGGCTTTCGCCGCCTGGGTGAAGCAGAACACGCATCCGCACCGCGCGCCGGGCTATATCTCGGTGGCGATCTCGCTGAAGCCGGTCGGCGGCATTCCGGGCGATGCCAGCGCCGATGAGATGGACGCGGTGGCGGACCTCGCGGACAAGTACTCGCTGGGCGAGATCCGCGTCAGCCATGTGCAGAATCTGGTTCTGCCGCATGTCGCCAAGGACGATCTGCACGCGCTGTATCAGGGGCTGGTGCAGGCGGGGCTCGCTTCCGCCAATATCGGCCTGATCTCGGACATCATCGCCTGCCCGGGCATGGATTACTGCTCGCTCGCCACCGCGCGCTCCATTCCGGTGGCGCAGCGCCTGGCCGAGCGTTTCGCCGGGCGGCAGGATGAGATTGGCACGCTGTACGTGAATATTTCCGGCTGCATCAATGCCTGCGGGCATCACCATGTCGGGCATATCGGCCTGCTTGGCGTCGATAGGAACGGCGAGGAGGTGTACCAGATCACCCTCGGCGGCGCGGCGGACGAGAAGGCGGCGATCGGCAGCATCATCGGCCCGGCCGTGCCGACGGCGAAAGTGCCTGACGCCGTCGAGGCGATTGTGAATGCCTATGTGGCTGTCCGCACCCCGGGCGAGAGGTTTATCGACACTTACCGCCGCCTCGGCGCGGCGCCGTTCAAGGAGGCCGTCAATGGCGCTCGTTAACACCAAGGGCGAGGAGATCGCCGATGCGGGCGTGGCCGGGCTGCATTTGCTGCCCGACGCAAAGCTCGAGGATATCGCCGCGCAGTTGCCGGGGTTGGCGCTGATCGAGATCGAGTTTCCGAAATTCCGCGATGGGCGCGGCTTCACCCTGGGCCGGACACTGCGCGAGCGGTACGGCTACCAGGGCGACCTTCGCGCCGTCGGGCATTTCCTCCCCGATCAGTTCGGCGCGCTCATCGCCTGCGGCTTCACCTCCTTCGTCACCCCGCCGGAACATGCGCCGGCCCAGTTCGCCGCCGCGCTGCGGGAGCATCACCAGCCGGGGCAGTTGCTGCGCCGGAGCCTGAGCCGTGCCCGGGAGGGTTGAGCACGCGGGCGGATCAGGCGTTCTACGCCGTGAAGCGATCGCACTCTAAAGGCGAGCCTGACAGCTCGCCTTTTTTGTGTTTAGACAATACGGGGGGTTGCACGCCCCTGCGAATGGCGCAATAACTCTATAAAATATATGGAGAATACAGATGCCGGCCAGCAGCGTTCTCGACACTATCGGTAAAACCCCGCATATCCGGCTCGCCCGGCTGTTCCCGGAGGCGAATGTGTGGGTGAAGTCCGAGCGCGCCAATCCGGGCGGCTCGATCAAGGACCGTATCGCTCTCTCCATGGTCGAGGCGGCAGAGGCCTCCGGCGCGCTCAAGCCGGGCGGGCTGATCATCGAGCCGACTTCCGGCAATACTGGTGTTGGCCTCGCCCTGGTGGCGGCGGTGAAGGGCTATAAGCTGATCCTGGTGATGCCGGAGAGCATGTCCGTCGAGCGCCGCCGCCTGATGCAGGCCTACGGCGCGACTTTCGACCTCACCCCGCGCGAGAAGGGCATGAAGGGCGCCATCGCCCGGGCCAACGAGTTGGCCGAAGAGAACCCCGGCGCCTTCGTGCCGCAGCAATTCGAGAACCCGGCGAATATCGACATCCATGCCCGCACCACCGCGCTGGAAATCCTGGCCGATTTTCCCGAGGGGTTGGACTACATCATCACCGGCGTCGGCACGGGCGGGCATATCACCGCCTGCGCCGAGGTGCTGAAGAAGCATTGGCCGAAGCTGAAGGTGTTTGCCGTGGAGCCGGCGGCGTCGCCGGTGATCTCCGGCGGTTCGCCAGCACCTCACCCCATCCAGGGCATCGGCGCCGGGTTCATCCCGGCCAACCTGCATGTCAACGCGATTGACGGCGTGATCCTGGTCGAGGCTGAAGAAGCCAAGGAATTCGCTCGCCGCTCCGCCACGCAGGAAGGGCTGCTGGTCGGCATCTCCTCCGGCGCCACCCTGGCGGCGATTGCCAAGAAGCTCCCCGAATTGCCGGCGGGCAGCCGGGTCCTCGGCTTCAACTACGACACGGGCGAGCGCTACCTCTCCGTGCCGGATTTCCTGCCCGCTTGACCTGAATCAATGTGAGCCTATCGGCATCGGGCCATGGAAAAAACCATGAGCGATGCCGAGCTGATCTCCCGCTATCACGGGCGCGTACCGCGCTACACCAGCTACCCCACCGCGCCGCATTTCCACCCCGGCATCGGCGCCGAGATCTACGCGCAATGGCTGGCGGAACTGCCGGCGGATGCGGCGATCTCGCTCTATATCCACATTCCCTTCTGCGACCGGCTCTGCCTGTATTGCGGCTGCAACACCAGTGTGGTGCGCAACGATCGGCCGAAGCGCGCCTATGCCGTGCAGCTCTCGCGCGAGTTGGACCTGCTGGCGGACCTGATCGGCCGCCGTGCCACAGTCACCCAGGTGCATTGGGGCGGGGGCACCCCCACGGCCATGCCGGGCGACTGTCTTACCGGCATCATGGATCATGTCCGCAAGCGGTTTCACCTGCACGAGGACGCCGAGGTGGCGATTGAGATCGACCCGACGACGCTGACCCTGGACTGCCTGGACGCGCTGCGGCTGATGGGCGTGAACCGCGCCAGCCTGGGCGTGCAGGATTTCGACGACCAGGTGCAGGAATCGATCGGCCGGCACCAGAGCTATGAGGAGACCGAGGCGGCGGCCACGGCGCTGCGGGCGCTGGGTGTGACCTCGCTGAATCTCGACCTGATCTACGGCCTGCCGTACCAGACCGCCGAATCCGTGGCCCGCACCGCGCGCCAGGCGCTGGCGCTGGGGGCCGACCGCGCCGCCGTGTTCGGCTACGCGCATGTGCCCTGGATGAAAAAGCACCAGAAGCTGATCCCAGAGGCAGCACTTCCGGGGGCGGAGGCGCGCCTCGCCCAGGAGCGGATGATCCGCCAGGTGCTGGAAAACGAGGGCGGCTATGTTCCCGTCGGGCTCGACCATTACGCTTTGCCGGGCGACGCCATGGCTGTCGCCATGCGCAACAAGGCGCTGCACCGCAATTTCCAGGGCTACACCACCGATGCCACCCCGGTGCTGCTCGGCCTTGGGGCTTCGTCCATCGGCGCGCTGCCGCAAGGCTATGTGCAGAACGCGACGGGCGTACCAGCCTACGAGGCTGCCATCAACGAAGGCCAGTTGCCTG
This sequence comes from Acidocella sp., assembly GCF_052326845.1. Lineage (GTDB taxonomy): Bacteria > Pseudomonadota > Alphaproteobacteria > Acetobacterales > Acetobacteraceae > Acidocella. The sequence goes on from NZ_JBKQJR010000079.1 coordinate 7,009, forward strand.
TCGCGCGCGGTGTTGCGCTCACCCCGGATGACCGGCTGCGCCGCGCCGTGATCGAGCGCATCATGTGCGATCTGGAGCTGGATATCCCGGCCCTCGCCAAGGCCATGGGCGCCGATCCCGCGCCGCTGCTGAAAGACGCCGCACCACTCAGCGGTTTTGCCGCTGACGGGCTGGTGGAATGGGATGGCGCGCGCGTGACCGTGACCGAGCGCGGCCGCCCCTTTGTGCGCAACGTTGCTGCCCTGTTCGACGTTTATTTGCAGCAGGCCAGCGCCGTCACGCCCCGCCACGCCAGCGCCGTTTAGAGTTCCTTTCAAAACCCTACTATGCCGGCCGTCTGGCACCGCATTTCTGCGCTCCGGTGCTCGAAAAACGGTGCCATTCAGCTCGGCCTAGCGGGTTTTGAAAGGGACTCTTAACTCCAGCTCAGCGGAAGCGATTTTTTGCCGGTGGATACCGGCGGCTTTATTGCTGCGTATACGCAACAAATAGTCTCGCGCTTCGGGCAAGAAAATACCCTGCCATGGAGTCCATGGCAGGGCCAAGTCTGGGGAGTGTATCCGCTTTGGGATGACCAATATGTGCCTCTGTTCGGGGAGGTATTCCTTGATACAAATCAAAAGTCGAAAATAACCCGGAAAATTTTTGGTCACGCGCCTGTCCAGGGCGATGCCTCCCGATGCTCGCGCACATTGCCCAGGCGCCGGTACAGCGTGTTGCGGCTGATGCCGAGGTTGCGCGCGGCGGCTGCGATGTTGCCGCCTGCCCCGGCCACGGCGGCGGCGATCACCGCGTCGGACTGCGCGCGCAGCGTGGCGACGGCGGGTTCCACCGCCACGGCCGGGCGCTTGGCGGCGGTTAGTTCGCGCAGCGCCTCCTCGCTCAGGTGATGCAGATGCAGCGTGTCCTCGTCCTCTTCCAGCATCAGGCAGGCGGTGCGCAGCATGCCGGAAAGCTGGCGCAGATTCCCCGGCCAGGCATGGCGGGCGCAGGCCTGCGCGAGTTCGGGCGAGAGGGTGGGAACCCGCCCGCCGCGTGAAGCCGCCTCGCGCGCCAGGATGTTCCCGATCAGCGCCGGCAGGTCCGTGCGCTGGCGCAGGGGCGGGAGGGAAATGGAGAGGCCGTTCAGCCGGTAGTACAGGTCCGAACGGAAGGTCTTGGCCGCGATGCGGGCCGAGAAGTCCGCGTGCGTGGCAGAGATCAGCAGGAAATCCACCGGCACCGGCTTGCCGCCGATGGGCGTGACCATGCCTTCCTCCAGCACCCGCAGCAGCCGGGTCTGCATCGCCAGCGGCATGTCGCCGATCTCGTCCAGGAACAGAGTGCCGCCATTGGCCTCGCGGATGCGCCCGGGCGCGCCTTCCTTCCGCGCCCCCGTGAACGCCCCGGGGGCATGGCCGAACAACTCGGACTCGATCAGCGTTTCCGGCAGCGCCGCGCAGTTCACCGCCACGAAGGGCCCGTTCGCGCGCGGCCCGGCGGCGTGGATGGCGCGGGCGAAGAAATCCTTGCCCGCTCCGGTTTCGCCCTGCAGCAGGATGGGCACCTTGCGCCCGAGCACGCGGCGCAGCTGGCTGATCGCCTTGGCCACGCGGGCATCGCCCGTGTCCAGTTCGGCCAGTGCATCGGGCCGTGCTACTTCCGCCGCGGGCATGGCGGGGCGGCGGATGACCGGCGCGCGCATCTGTTCCACGGTGAGGTAGAGCAGTTCGCCATTGCGCAGCCGCACGCCTACCGCTTCGCCCTGGGCGCGCACGCCGAGGGTCGTCAGCTCCGCCATGGTCAGGTCGAACACGCTGCAGATCTCGCGCGTGCCGATATCCTCGTGCCGCAGGCCGAGCATGGCAAAGCCGGCGCGGCTGGCGCCTAGGATCCGCCCGTCCTCGGCGATGGCGACCTCGCCTTCCATCAAACTGCCCAGGCAATTGCTGGACATATGGAAGCGCAGCTTGGTCTGGTGGAGGAAGGCGAGCTCGAAGATGCGTTTCTCGATCATCTGCGCCGCGGCGCGCACCAGGCCGAACGTATGCGGGTGGTAGCGTCTCGCATCGCAGGAGATGTCGATGACGCCGAGCAGTTTGCCGTCCGGCTCGGTGAGCGGGGCGGCGGCGCAGGCGAGGAAGTTGTTATGGCGCAGGTAATGCTCTGTGCCATTGACGACCATGGGCTTGCGCTCGATCAGCGCCGTGCCGATGGCATTGGTGCCGCGCGCCTCCTCGGCCCAGGAGGCGCCGGGGGTGAGCGCCACCTGGGCGGCGCGGGTGCAGAAATCAATGTCGCCGGCGGAGTCCAGCACATAGCCGTTCTCGTCCGAGAGCAGCATGACGCAGCCGGAGTCCTTGATCTGGCTGAAGACATAATCCATCACCGGCCGTGCCTGGGTGGCCAGTGTGGCGCGCCGCTCGGCCGCCATGCGCCGCTCCGCCTGGGTGAGGTGCGGGTGGTCGCGCCGGTTCTGCTCTGGGGTGAGCCCCGCCGTCCGGCAGCGCTGCCAGGACCGGCTGATATCTCCTGGATCGACGCCACCAGGCGCCGCATTAAAATGGTTCAACGCTTCTGCCCTAGTGGGTAAAGTGAATGGCTGCATCGCCATCGCGGTTTCCTGTCCCAATGTGTTTTGCGGACGCTTCTTGCTTGCTTATGCAACGTCCTTGGTGTTCACGTTGGCGCGGAGGCAACTGCAACGCAAACATGCTATCAGTCTGTCCCATTTTGGTACAGCGTAACATTTCGGCGCGTGCCAGCGCATAATATTTTCCCCAGCCAGCCGCATTATGGGCGCCGACAGCCGGGGTTTTTCCCGTGTCATGCCGGTTTGGCACGGCTCTTGCCTTGAAATTGGCCAAGGCCCGCCCAGGTAATCGGGCCGGAGGACGTACCCGCTTTCTAAAGATAACGAGACAAAACGAGGAAACAAACATGCTCGATGCAGCAATTTCTCCCGCAGCCGGCAGTTCGGTGACCGGCTTCTCCTTCAAGCCGCGTTACGACAATTTCATCAAGGGCAAGTTTACCGCCCCGCTGGGCGGCCAGTACTTCGACAACGTCTCGCCGATCACCGGCCGCCCCTTCACCCAGGCGGCGCGCTCGCAGGAGGCGGACATCAACCTGGCGCTGGATGCAGCACATGCCGCCGCCGAGGCCTGGGGCAAGACCACGCCGGCCTTCCGCGCTGGCATCCTGAACAAGATCGCCGACCGCATGGAGCAGAATCTCGATCTGCTCGCCTATGTGGAGACGGTGGATAACGGCAAGCCGATCCGCGAGACCACCTTCGCCGACGTGCCGCTCGCCATCGACCATATGCGCTATTTCGCCGGGTGCATCCGCGCCCAGGAAGGCTCGCTCGCGGAAATCGACGAGACCACCATAGCTTATCACTTCCATGAGCCGCTGGGCGTGGTCGGCCAGATCATCCCCTGGAACTTCCCGCTGCTGATGGCAGTGTGGAAGCTGGCCCCGGCGATTGCCGCCGGCAACTGCGTGGTGCTGAAGCCCGCCGAGCAGACCCCGATTTCCATCCTGGTGCTGATGGAGGTCATTGGCGACCTGCTCCCGCCGGGCGTGCTCAATGTTGTCAACGGCTTCGGCCTGGAAGCGGGCAAGCCGCTCGCCTCCTCCAACCGTATCGCCAAGATCGCCTTCACCGGCGAGACCACCACGGGCCGGCTGATCATGCAGTATGCCAGCCACAACCTCATCCCCGTCACGCTGGAGCTGGGCGGCAAGTCGCCGAACATCTTCTTCGAGGACGTGATGGCCGAGGATGACGCCTTCCTCGACAAGGCGATCGAGGGCCTGGTGCTGTTCGCGCTGAACCAGGGCGAGGTCTGCACCTGTCCTTCGCGCGCATTCATCCAGGAGAACATCTACGACCGCTTCATGGAGAGGGTGCTGAAGCGCGTTGCCGCCATCAAGCAGGGCAGCCCGCTGGACATGACCACGATGATCGGCGCCCAGGCCTCCTCCGAGCAGGTGCAGAAGATCCTCTCCTACATCGACATCGGCAAGCAGGAAGGCGCGGAGCTGCTCATCGGCGGCACGCGGGCCAATCTGGGCGGCGCCCTGTCGGACGGCTATTACGTCCAGCCGACCGTGTTCCGCGGCAACAACAAAATGCGCATCTTCCAGGAAGAGATCTTCGGGCCGGTGCTTTCCGTCACCACCTTCAAGACCGAGGAAGAGGTGCTGCACGCCGCCAACGACACGCTGTATGGCCTGGGTGCGGGCGTGTGGTCGCGTGATGGCAACCGCGCCTACCGCATGGGCCGCGGCATCAAGGCTGGGCGCGTGTGGACGAACTGCTACCACCTGTACCCCGCGCACGCGGCGTTTGGCGGCTACAAGCAGTCCGGCATCGGGCGTGAGACGCACAAGATGATGCTCGACCACTACCAGCAGACCAAGAACCTGCTGGTCAGCTACAACCCGAATGCTCTCGGCTTCTTCTGAGAGTCTGTTGAAAACTCTACTCTGGCGGCCGCTTACGAGCGTTTTTCTGCGCTCCGGTGCTCACGTACCGGAGTACGCTCCGCTCCGGTGCTCAAAAAACACCCGTAAGCGCCTCACCAGAGCGAGTTTTCAAACAGACTCTGAGGCGGGCACCACTCCAGCGCGGGTTCTGGCGACAGACGCCGCGCTGGAGCTGATCGCCGAGCTGAAGGCAAAATATGGCGAGATCCTGTTTCATCAGTCAGGCGGCTGTTGCGACGGGTCCTCGCCAATGTGCTACCCCAAGGGTGACTACCTGCTCAGCCCTGACGACATGAAGCTCGGCGAGATCGGCGGCGCGGGGTTCTATATGAGCCCCTCGCAGTTCGAATACTGGAAATTCACCCAGCTGATCATCGACGTGGTGCCCGGCATGGGCGGCATGTTCTCGCTGGAAAATGGCACGGGCAGGCGATTCCTCACCCGTTCGCGCGTGTTCACCGAGGCTGAGGCAGCTTCGCTCGGCCTGTAGAGGCCGGGTTTCCGCCATGGTTCTCCGGCGCATTGCCGGGGGCGTTGCTCGTCCGCAGGAAAAACTGCCCGCCTGAGTTCCACCGTGCCGCGGGCTTCGCAGGCCAAGTAACTTCCCCGTGGCGTCCGTCCGTTCTGCTTGATAGAAATCAATGCGGTACGGGCGGTGCGTGGCAATGTCCGGTACATAAAAGGGGGATAGAGAGATGACCGTAGTGGCAGCCGATATCATGAGCCGCAACTTGGTGGTGGTGCATCCGCTCGATAACGTGTCGCAGGTGGCGAAGGTGCTGGGCGATCATGGGATCAGCGCCGCCCCGGTGGTGGATGCCGAAGGCAAGATGCTCGGCATGGTGAGCGAGGAAGACCTGATACACCGGCTGGGTACCACGCACGAGAGCCGCCGCGCCTGGTGGCTGGGGATGCTGGCCGAGGGCGAGGATCTGGCGCCTGATTTCCTTGAGTACCTGAAGATGGAAAAGCGCATCGCCAAGGATGTGATGACACGCGAGGTGATCTCGGTAACCGAGGATATTCCCGTGGCGGATATCGTGGATCTGCTGGTCCAGCACCATATCAAGCGCGTGGCGGTGCTGCGCGAGGGCAAGGTTGTCGGCATCGTCAGCCGCGCCGATATCATCCGCACCATCGCTGCGGTCCAGCGGAAGGGCTGAACGCGCGCGGCGGCGCGAACGGCTAGGATGGAACTGCGGTTGCGCGGGAAAGGTTGGGCGTGGCGAATAACAATAAATACGGCGACGGGATTTCACGTTTTGGGTTTATCGTCGCCGCTGTGCTGCTTTCGCTGCTGCTGGTCTCGGTGCTGAACCGCCAGGCGGAGCAGCAGGTCAAGACCATTCCGTACAGCCAGTTCCAGACCCTGCTGCAGTCGGGGCAGGTGGATAATCTGGTGGTCGGCGAAGGCCAGATCACCGGCACGCTGAAGAACGCCGCCCCCGGTGAGCCGACGCAGTTCGAGACCGACCGGGTGGACCCCGCCTTGGCGCAGGACCTTGCCAAGCAGAAGGTCACCTTCTCCGGGGAGCCGGCCCCCGGTTTCCTGGTTACGTTGTTCGGCTGGCTGGCGCCGCTGCTGCTGTTCGGGGGCTTGTGGTACATGCTGCTGGGCGGGCGCATGGGCGGCGCCGGCGGCGTGCTCGCCGTGGGCAAGAGCCGCGCCCGTGTGTACGCCGAGAACGACGTGCCGGTGCGGTTCAAGGATGTCGCCGGGGTGGAGGAAGCCAAGGCCGAGTTGAAGGAGGTCGTGGACTTCCTGAAGAACCCCGGCGCGTATGGAAGGCTCGGCGCGCATATCCCCAAGGGCGTGCTGCTGGTCGGCCCGCCGGGCACGGGCAAGACGCTGCTCGCCCGCGCCGTGGCCGGCGAGGCGGGGGTGCCGTTCTTCTCCATCTCCGGCTCTGAGTTCGTGGAGATGTTCGTCGGTGTCGGCGCTGCGCGTGTGCGCGATCTGTTCGTGCAGGCGCGCGCCCAGGCGCCGGCCATCATCTTCATCGACGAGCTGGATTCCCTCGGCCGCGCCCGCAACGCCGCCATACCCGGCGGCGGCAACGATGAAAAAGAGCAGACGCTGAACCAGCTCCTGGCCGAGATGGACGGGTTCGATCCGTCTTCCGGCGTGGTGCTGCTCGCCGCCACCAACCGGCCCGAAATCCTCGACCCCGCTTTGCTGCGCGCCGGGCGGTTCGACCGCCAGATTCTGGTGGACCGGCCGGACAAGGCCGGGCGCGTGCAGATCCTGAACATCCACATGAAGAAGGTGAAGCTGGCCCCGAATGTCTCGGCCGAGGAAATCGCTTCCCTTACGCCCGGTTTCACCGGCGCGGACCTCGCCAATCTGGTGAACGAGGCGGCGCTGCTCGCCACCCGCCGCCAGGCCGAGGCGGTGACGCTGGAGGATTTCAACGAGGCGGTGGAACGCATCATCGCCGGGCTGGAGAAGCGCACGCGCCTGCTGGTGCCCAAGGAGCGCGAGGTGGTGGCGCATCACGAGTTGGGTCACGCCATCACCGCCATGGCGCTGCCGAATACCGACAAGGTCCAGAAAATCTCCATCATCCCGCACGGGCTGGCGGCGCTGGGCTACACCATCCAGCGCCCCGGAGAGGACCGGTTCATCATGGGCCGGCGCGAGATGCTCGACCGCATGACCGTGCTGCTTGGCGGCCGCGCCTCCGAATCGCTGATCTTCCCTGATGTCTCCACCGGCGCTGCGGATGATCTGATGCGCGCCACGGATATCGCCCGCTCCATGGTGGTGCGCTTCGGCATGGACGACAAACTCGGCCAGATGACCTACGAGCCCGAGGCGCCGCATCTGCTCGGCCCCACGGGCGTGCCGGACTGGCGCCCGCGCCAGTACAGCGAGCAGACCGCCGCGGCCATCGACGCCGCGGTTCACGATCTGGTGGAAGCCGCCTTCAACCGCTCCCGCGCCATTTTGCAGGCGAATATGCCCGTGCTGCGCGAGGCGGCAAAGGAACTGCTGAAGGACGAGACGATCTCGGGCACCAAGCTGGACGAGCTTGCCGCCAAGATCCCGCCCTGGACGGAACGTGGCTGAGCAGGACGAGGTTATCGCCTTTCTCGCCCAGGGGGCCGAGGCCCGGGCGGAGACACATATCTCCATCGTCTTCCTGCACGCAGACACCGCCTACAAGCTCAAGCGCGCGGTGCGCTTCTCCTATATCGACTATTCCACCCTGGCCCGGCGCAAGGCCTATTGCGAGGCCGAGCTTACGCTCAACCGCCGCACCGCGCCGGAGCTCTACCGCCGCGTCCGCGCCGTCACCCGCGCCGCCTCGGGCGGGTTGGAATTCAACGGGCCGGGCGCGCCGGTGGAGTACGTGCTGGAGATGCAGCGCTTCGCCGAGGCGGATCTGTTCGACGCCATGGCCCGCGCCGGGAAGTTGACAGCGCCGTTGCTGCGCACGCTGACCGACACCATCGCCGCCTTCCACCAGACGGCGGAGCTTACCCCGCGCGACGGTGCCGCGCTGCTGCGCAAGGTGGTCGAGGGCAATGCCGCAAATCTCGCCGCCTTTGGGCTCGATCCGGCTCTGGTGGATGAGGTGAATGCCGGTTGCCGTGCGGCGGTAGCGGCGCAGGCGGCGCTGCTGGCGGGGCGGGGGTCTGGAATACACCGCTGCCATGGCGATCTGCATCTGGGCAATATCGTGCTGTGGCGGGGCAAGCCGCTGCTGTTCGACTGCATCGAGTTTTCCGAGGATTTCGCCTGCATCGATCCGCTCTACGACCTCGCCTTCCTGCTCATGGATCTGCTGCGCCGGGGTGAGCGGGGTTTCGCGGTCCTGGTGTTCAACCGGTATCTGGACCGCACCACAGAGGCCGGGGGCATGGCGGCGATGCCGCTCTTCATCGCCGCGCGTGCCGCCATCCGGGCGCATGTGCTGGCGGCGCAGGAGCGGGCGGGGGAGGGTGGCGCGTATCTTGCGCTGGCGGCGGAGGTTCTGCGTCCCGCCATGCCGCGCCTGCTCGCCATTGGCGGGTACAGCGGCTCCGGCAAATCCACTTTGGCCGCCGTGCTGGCGCCGGAATTCGTGCCCATGCCAGGGGCGCGCATTCTGCGCACCGATGTGCTGCGCAAGATACTGTGCGGCGTCGCGCCGGAAACGCGCCTGCCCGAGAGCGCCTACACGCGGGAGATGAACGGCAAGGTCTATGCGGAGATGCACGCCCAGGCCGGGGCGGCGCTGGCCTCCGGATACAGCGTGATCCTGGATGCCGCGTTTTTGCGGCTGGAGGAGCGGGAGGAAGCCGCCGCGCTGGCGGCCCGGCTAGGCGTGGATTTTTCGGGGTTCTGGCTGGATGCGCCGGAGGAGGTGCTGATCGCGCGGCTTGATGCCCGGCGCGACGATGCCTCGGATGCCGGGGTGGCGGTGCTGCGGCGCCAGCAGGCATTGGAAACGGGGGAAATCCGGTGGACCCGTATCGACGCTGCGGCGGCAAGCGCCGTGCAGCGTAATACGGTGATGAAACACCTCGCGCGGGGGTGAGCGCGCGAGGCTGGTTCAGCTTCAGGGCAGCATCGAGCCGGTGTCGATGAAGCGCTGGTGCCAGGAGAGCGCCTCCCCCGGCAGGCAGGGCGAGTGCTTGCCGTAGGAGTGCTCGCGCGCACGGTTGAAGTAGTCGCGCAGCAGCGGCTTGTAGTCCGGGTGCGCGCAGTTCTCGATAATCGTCTCAGCGCGCTGCTTCGGCGACAGGCCGCGCAAATCCGCCAGGCCCTGCTCGGTCACGATCACCTGCACGTCCTGGGTGATGTGGTCGACATTCGAGGCCATTGGTACGATCGCGGAGATCTTGCCGCCCTTCGCTGTGGACGGGGTCATGAAGATCGAGACATAGGCGTTGCGGGCGAAGTCGCCCGAGCCGCCGATGCCGTTCTGGATGCGCGAGCCCATCACATGGGTGGAGTTCACGTTGCCGTAGATGTCGGCCTCGATCAGCCCGTTCATGGCGATGCAGCCCAGGCGGCGCACCAGCTCGGGGTGGTTGGAGATCTCCTGCGGCCGCAGGATCATCTTGTCGCGGTACGCTCCCATGTTGGCATTCAGGGCGGCGGCGGCCTCCGGCGACAGCGAGAACGATGTGGCCGAGGCCATGCGCAGCTTGCCGGAGGTCAGCATGTCCAGCATGCCGTCCTGGATCACCTCGGTGTAGGAGGTCATGTTCTCGAAGCGGGAATTGTTCAGCCCGGTCAGCACCGCGTTGGCGATGTTGCCCACGCCCGATTGCAGTGGCAGCAGGTTCGGCGGCAGGCGGCCCTTCTTCACCTCGTGCTCGAAGAACTCGATGAGGTGGCCGTCGATCTTCAGCGAGGTCGCGTCCGGCGCGCTGAAGGGCAGGTTGCGGTCCGGCGCCTGGGTTTCCACAATCGCCACGATCTTCGACGGATCGACGCGGAAGGTGGTCTGGCCGATGCGGTCATCCGGCTTCACCAGCGGGATGGGCACGCGGTTCGGCGGCAGGGCGGTGCCGTAATAGATGTCGTGCATGCCTTCCAGGGCCGCGTTCTGCCAGGAGTTCACCTCCAGGATCACCTTTTCGGCGCGGTCCAGCCAGGTCTTGTTGTTGCCAACGGAGGAGGAGGGGATCAGCGAGCCGTCCTCGGTAATGCCGGAAACCTCGATCAGCGCCGTATCCAGCGGGCCGAGAAAGCCCTGCCAGGCCATCGGGGCGACCTGGCTCAGATGCATGTCGAAATACTCCATCTTGCCGCTGTTAATCATCTCGCGGGCGATAGGGTCGGAGTTGTAGGGCAGGCGGAACTCGATGCCGTCCGCCTTGGCCAGGGCGCCGTCCAGCTCGGGGCCGGTGGAGGCGCCGGTCCACACGCGCAGGCGGAACTTGTTGCCCGCCGCGGTGGCGGCTTCCATCCGCTTGGCCAGGGCCTGCGGCACAACCTTGGGGTAGCCAGAGCCGGTGAAGCCGCTCATGCCCACCGTGCTGCCGGGCGTAATCAACTCGGCGGCGGCTTCGGCTGGCATGATTTTTTGCCGCAATGCGGCATGCTTGATCCGGCTGTTTTGGCTCATCGGTTTTTTCTCCAGGCCTGAACAAAGTTCTAAAGCCGCCCCGTCCCGGACAACTTTACGCCAGGGTGATAGACGATCCGGAAATGCTTGGACATAAGCAGGCGTACGATAATCCGCCTTGCCAGCTTTGCATGATATGCAGAACATGTTGCGCTGCGGCATGAAAGTCGCCGTTGATGGCGGCACGCAGGGACGCGCCTCACCGCCCTGTTCAACCTAAACACATATTGCTCCAGGCGTGATCGACCCCGATGTAGAGAAAAAGCTTGCTGTACGCTTCAAGATCACGGTACGGCCGACGCTGTTCCTGCACGATCGCGTGGTGGTGCTCAGCCTGCCGCGCACGCGCGGCAGGGCGGTGTATCTCGACGAAATTGGTAAAATCTTCAACCAGGAGCAAACCGCGTAATGTTCGCCACGCCGGAAGAAGGCCCCGCAGACCTGCCTCTGCCCAGCAGCTTGGCGCAATACACCCCGCCGCTGCAGCCCGGTGACGCGGCGTTGCGCGAAGCCGGCGATGTCTGGCTGGACCGGATCGAGCAGGCCTTGGCCGCCCATAAGCCCGGCGCGCTGCGCGTGCGTGCCCGGCGCGGAGTCTGCCAATGAGCCTGCGTTACGAATGCCGTATCTGCTGGCATGTATACGACCCCGAGGAGGGGGACGCGGCGCGGCAGACTCCACTTGGCACACGGTTCGAGGATCTGCCCGATAACTGGCACTGCCCGGTCTGCGAGGCGCCGAAGGACAAGTTCATTCGCTTGGGTGATCCCGATGCATGAGATGTCGCTCTGCGAGGGGCTGGTGCAAACGCTGGAGGCTCAGGCCATCGCGCAGCATTTCGCCAAGGTGCACAAGGTGTGGCTGGAGATCGGCGCGCTCGCGACCATCGAGCCGGAGGCGATGTGCTTCAACTTCCCCATCGTCGCGCGTGGCACGCTGGCCGAGGACGCGGAGCTCATCACCGAACTCGTGGACGGCGAGGCCTGGTGTATGCAATGCTGCGCCCGCGTGGCGGTACGCCGCCATGGCGACGGCTGTCCGAATTGCGGCAGCTATCAATTGCGGATTCTGGAAGGCCAGCAGATGCGGGTCAAGCAGCTGGAGGTATCGTAACATGTGTGGCGTTTGCGGTTGCGGAGATCATTCCCACGATCATGACCACGCGCATGATCACCACCACCATGCCCACGGGCCGGAGCATGCGCACGCGCCGGGGCTTTCCAAAACCCGCATGGTGCAGGTGGAGCAGGACATCATGGCGCTCAATCAGCGCTACGCCGATGCCAACCGCCGTTTTTTCACCGGGCAGGGCATCTTTGTCATCAACCTCGTCTCCTCGCCCGGGTCCGGCAAGACCACGCTGCTGGTGAAAACCATCGAGGCGCTGAAGGGCGAGTTCCCTATCGCGGTGATCGAGGGCGACCAGCAAACCGGGCTGGATGCCGACCGCATCAAGGCCACCGGCGTGCCGGCTTATCAGATCAACACCGGCAAGGGCTGCCATCTGGACGCGCATGGCATCGGCCACGCGCTGGAGCATCTGCCCTCCCTGCGCGGCGGGCTGCTGTTCATCGAGAATGTCGGCAACCTCGTCTGCCCGGCCGGGTTCGACCTGGGCGAGGCGCATAAGGTGGTGGTGCTCTCCACCACCGAGGGCGAGGACAAGCCGCTGAAATACCCTGACATGTTCTATGCCGCGAACCTGATGCTGCTGAACAAGGCGGATCTGCTGCCGTATCTCGATTTCTCGGTGGAGACGGCGCAGGACTACGCCCAGCAGGTGCATCCGGGCATGGAATGCCTCACCCTTTCGGCCCGCACGGGGGAGGGTATGGAGGACTGGCTCGCTTGGCTGCGCAAGGGAGTGGCCGGGGCGGCCGAGGCGGCTAGGCCGCGCGTAGCACTGTCTTCAGGTTCATGAATTCGTGCAGGCCATAAGCGCCCAGCTCCCGCCCGTGGCCTGAGCGTTTTACCCCGCCGAACGGTGCCTCCGGCGCGGAAGCAAGCATCTGATTGATCGCCGTCATCCCGGCTTCAATGTCGCGGATAAACCTGGTCTGCTCGCCGGGGTCATTCGTCCAGACCGAGGACCCCAGCCCGAAGGGGATGTGGTTGGCGAGGGCAATTGCCTCGTCGATATCCTTGGCGCTGAACACCATGGCGATGGGCCCGAAAATCTCCTCATGCATCAAGGTGCCTTGCACAGGCACTTGCGTGAGGATGCCGGCGGAGATGAATGCGCCCGGCCCCGGCAGTTTTTCCCCGCCCTCCAGCTTCGCCCCCAGTTTCTTGGCTTCCTCCAGCTGCCCCAGCACGGTGTTCAACTGCTCGGCGCTGGAGAGCGGGCCCATATCCGTCGCCTTGTCCAGCGGGTCGCCCGCTTTCGCGGCGCGCATGGCGGCGGAGAATTTTGCCAGGAATTCCGGATAGATATCCGCATGCACGATCATGCGCTTGCCGCAGATGCAGGATTGCCCGGTATTCTGAATCCGCGCCTTCACCGCCGCCGTCACGGCTTTTTCCAAATCGGCGGAGGGCATGACGATGAACGGGTCCGAGCCGCCGAGCTCCAGCACCACTTTTTTCAACTGCCGCCCGGCCTGCTCGGCCACGGCGATGCCAGCCCCCTCGCTGCCCGTCAGCGTGACCGCGGCAATCCGGCCGTCGGCGATGATCTGCACGACATCCTTGGATTTGACGGCGAGATTTTGGAACAGCCCCTCCGGCGCCTGGGCCAGCCTCACCATCTCTTCGAGCAGCCCGGCAACGCCCTGTACGATGCTCGCATGTTTCAGCAGCCCCGCATTGCCCGCCAGGATCGCCGGGGCAAGGAATCGTACCACCTGCCAGTAGGGGAAGTTCCAGGGCATCACCGCCAGCACCACGCCAAGCGGCAGGAAATGGATTTCAGCGCTCCCGCCCGCCGTCAGCTTCACCTGTTCGGTGTTCAGCATCTCCGCCCCGTGTTTGGCGTAATGCCGGAAGCAGGCGGCGCATTTCTCCACTTCGGCGGTGGCGGAGGCCAGCGTCTTGCCCATCTCCTCGGTTGCCATGCGCGCCAGCCGCACCTTGTTTGCCTCGAACACATCGGCCAGGCGGTTCAGCAGCGCCGTGCGCTCCGCAATCTCTGTCCGGCGCCAGCGTAAAAAGGCCGCCTGCGCTGCGGCGAGCTTCTGTTCCAGCTCTGCCGGCGTCAGCTCCGGGTAGCTGGCGATCTCCTGGCCCGTTGCCGGGTTCACGCTTTTGAACATGTCCGAGTCCTCCTGAAAATCTTCGTGTTCAGATAGGCCGTTCCCGCGCGAATACGACTCCGTTCAGCAGATGCGCGGCAGCGCATCCTCTTCCAGTTCGGGCAGAACGCGGCTGCCGCCGATCGGCGTGCGCAGCACCACCGGGCCGGGCGCCGTGACCATAATACCGATAATCGCCGCTTCCGCGCCGCCGGGCAGTGCCCGCCACGCCGCCAGCGCGGCGTCCGCGTCCTCCGGCGCCAGCACCGCCACCACCCGGCCCTCGCAGGCGAGGTAAAGCGGGTCGTAACCCAGCATGGAGCACACTGCCTGCGTGCTCTCGCGCACCGGGATGGCGGCTTCCTCCAGCTCGATGCCCAGCTTCACCGCCAGCGCGATCTCATGCGCCACCGTAGCCAGCCCGCCGCGCGTGGGGTCGCGCATGAAGCGCAGCCCGGGCAGGGGCAGCAGCGCCTGGGTAAGGGGCAGCACGGTCGCGGCATCGGAGCGCACGTCGCCGCGCAGGCCGAAATCCTCCCGCGCCAGCATCACGGCGATGCCGTGGTCCCCCACCGGCCCGTTAACCAGGATCTTGTCACCGGGGCGGATGGCACCGATGCCGGGCGGGGAGCCGGGCGTGCGCACGCCGATGCCGGTGAGGGTGAAATACACGCCGCCACCCTGGCCGCGCGGCAGCACCTTGGTGTCGCCGGCGACCACGCGCACCCCGGCCTCACGCGCCGCAGCGCCCAGGCTCGCCACCAACTCGCGCAGCAGCGCCGTGGACGTGCCTTCCTCGATCAGCGCCGCCAGTGTGAGGTAGAGCGGCGTGGCGCCGGAAACGGCGAGATCGTTCACCACGCCATGCACGCAAAGCGCGCCGATATCCCCGCCCGGAAACTGCACCGGCTGCACGGTGAAGCCGTCAGTCGTGACCATGATCTCGCCTTCCGGCAGGGCGATGGGCGTGGCATCGGCCTGGGTGTCCGGGTTGCCCAAAGCGGGGGCGAAAATCTCCTCGATCAGCGCGCGCATCCGCCGTCCGCCATTGCCATGGGCCAGGGTAATCATCTCATCCATTGCCGCGCTCCAAACTCCACAACCTGGCCAAAACTCAGCCCTGCATCGTTGCAGGGGATGCTGCGCCCCAGATGCGCCGTCATGCCCTGCGCCCGCAACCGGGTGAGCAGCGCCTCGGCCAGCTTGCGGTTCTGGAACACGCCGCCCGCCAGTCCCACACTCCGCGCCCCCACAAGGCGCGCGATCTCCGCCCCCGTGGCCGCCAGCGCGGCATGGAAGCGCGCGGCGCGTTCGGCCCTCGGCAGGCTTTCGTCCAGTAGCATCGGCAGCAGCGGGACCCAATCCGCCTCCCAGATGCCGTCCACCTCACGCAAGGGCAAAGGGGCGGCTTCGCACAATGCGTCCGCCAGAGCTTCCAGCAGCGCCGGGCCCTGGCCCTCGTAGCTGGCATTGCGGCACAGCCCGAGCAGGGCGGCTGCGCCGTCGAACAACCGGCCCACGGCGGAACTCTCATGGCAGTTCACCCCGCGCGCCCAGGCAGCGTGGGCGAGGGCATCCGGCACCAAACCTTCAGGGGGCGCGATGCCCGCCTGCCAGCACATCGCCGCACCCGAGCGCCAGGGGGCGCGGGCCACGGCGTCGCCCCCTTGCAGGCGCAGGCGCTTGAGCCTCGCCGCCACGCGCCAGTCGCCGGGCCGGCCCAGCAGCGCCTCGCCGCCCCAGAGCGCGCCATCCGGGCCCAGACCCACGCCGTCCCAGGTGAAGACCAACATCTCCGCCCCGCCATGCTCCCCGGCCAGGGTGCTGGCATGGGCGTGGTGGTGCCAGACGGTCTCCACCGGCAGGCCCTGGGCCCGCGCCCAGCGCGTGCTGGCGTAACCCGCATGCGCGTCGGCGATCAGCACTTCCGCCCGCACGCCGTAGAGCGCCTGAATATCCGCGGCCATGCGGGCGAAATTCGCCTGCGCCGGGGCGTTGTCCAACTCGCCCAGATGCGGCGAGATCACCGCGCGGTCTCCCCAGGCCAGGGCGATGGTGGATTTCATGTGCCCGCCCAGCGCCAGCACCGGGCGCTCCAGCGTGAAGGGCAGTTGCATCTCGATGGGACTCAGCCCCCGCCCGGCGCGTATGATCCTCGGTGCGCCGTCGATGATCCGCAGCACGGAATCATCCACCGCGCGCTCGATCTTCCGGTCATGGTGCAGGAAGCCGTCGGCAATGCCGGTGAGTTCCGCTTCCGCCTGCGCCTCGTCCGTCACCATCGGTTCGCCGGAGCGATTGGCCGAGGTTGCCACCAGTGCGCCGCCAAACCCTTCCGCCAGCAGATGGTGCAGGGGGGAATCCGCCAGCATCACCCCCAACTCGGCCAGCCCCGGGGCCAGTGCCTCGGGCAGGCCGGGGCGCTTCTCCAGGAGCAGGATTGGACGCGAGGGCAGGTGCAAGGCCGGGTCATCCGCCACCACATAGTCCAGTACCCGCGCCTTAGGCAGCAGCAGCGCCAGCGGCTTCTCCGGCCGGTGCTTGCGCGCCCGTAAACGGGCCACCGCCGCCTCGTCCGCCGCGTCGTAGAACAAATGGTAGCCCCCGACGCCCTTTACCGCGACGATCCGCCCGGCCCGCAGTGCCGCGAGGCACGCCGCCAGCGCCGCCTCGCCCTCCGCCGTGCCAAAGCGCAGACGCGGCCCGCACGCCGGGCAGGCCACCGGCTCGGCATGGAAGCGCCTGTCCGCCGGGTTGGCATATTCCGCCGCGCAAGCTCCGCACATCGGGAACGCCGCCATCGAGGTATTGGCGCGGTCATAGGGCAGGGCGCGGATGATGGAATAGCGCGGGCCGCATTGCGTGCAGTTGATGAACGGGTAGCGGTGCCGCCGCCCAGGGACCTCCATTTCGGCCAGGCAGTCCGGGCAGGGGGCGAGGTCCGGCGGCAGGCCCTGCACCATCTCTCCCGCCGTGCTGTCCAGGATTGAGAACCCGGCGCCGGTGAACTCACCCGGCGTAACGGCCCGGATCTCCGGGCGGGCGGCGGCGGGGGCCTTGGCGAGCAGCGCGGCGCGGAATTCCGCCAGCGCCTCAGGCGCGGCGGCGGCGCAGATCTCCACCACGCCCGCGGCGTTGCGGACCCAGCCTGAAACGCCCAGACGCTGCGCCAAACGGTACACGAAGGGCCGGAACCCCACCCCCTGTACTACGCCGCTTAAGGTTATCCGTTCGCAGGCCACCAGCTATGCCGCCGCCCGCGTGCCTCCCTGCCACCAGATATGGCAGGCGCCTTCATCCGAGACCATGCACGGCCCCACCGGGTTTTGCGGCGTGCAGGCCTTGCCATAGAGGCGGCATTGGTCCGGCTGCTTCTTGCCCAGCACCACGGCGGCGCAGTCGCAGCCCGGCGGCATTTCGCCAGCATGGCGGCGGGGCAGGGTGGAGAATTCGAATCGCTCCCGCGCATCGTGGCGCCGCCACTCGGCGCGGAGCGCGAAGCCGGAGCGGGGGATCACCCCAATGCCGCGCCAGTTGGCGTCGGTCACGTCCATCACCTCGGCCAGCAGGGCCTGGGCGCGTTTGTTGCCCTCGGGCGCGACCAGCTCGGCATAGCAATTATCCAGGAAGGGCTTGCCCGCGAGCGTCTGCCGCAGCACCGAATACAGCGCCGCCAGCAGCGAGTTGGCCGAGAACCCGGCCACCGCCACGGGCAGATGGTATTTTTCCGCGACGAACCCCCACTCATTCGCGCCCATCACCGCCGCCACATGGCCGGGCGCTATGAGCGCATCCAGCCTGGCCTCGGGGTCGCGCAGCAGCGCGTCCACCGCCGGCCAGGTGAGCCGCGCCGCCAGCAGCACGGAGAGGTTCTCCGGCACGCCCTGCGCCAGCATCGCCGCCACGGGGGCGGTCGTCGTCTCGAACCCGGCCACGAAGAACACCACCGGCTTTTCGCTCTTGGCCGCCAGCGCGACCGCTTCCTGTGGTGAGCTTATGGGCCGCACATCCGCGCCCTTCGCCCGCGCTTCCGCCAGGGAGCGCACCTCGCCCTTGGGCGCGTTGATGGGCACACGAAGCATGTCCCCGAAGGCGACCAGCGTCACCTGGCCCGAGAGCGCCAGCGCGATGGCATCGGCCAGATCCTCCTCCGGGCAGACGCAAACCGGGCAGCCAGGGCCGGGGATCAGCTTTACGTTCGACGGCAGCACGCCGCGCAGGCCGAGCTGCGTGAGGCTGCGCTCATGCCCGCCACATACATTCATCACCGCCACGGGGTGCTCAATGGGCAGCGCCTGGATGCGCTCCAGCCACGCCCTGGCGGTGGTGAAATCTTCTCTCATTCGTCCGCAGCCGCGAGAATCTCGTCGAATAGCTCCCAGCTCGTGCGCGCATCCTCCGGGGTCATCTTCCGCAGCGCGTAGCCGACATGCACCATCACATGATCGCCCACCGCCACCTCATTCTCGCCGATCATGAACAGGGACACAGTGCGCTTCACGCCGCGCGCCTCGCACTCGGCGTTGAAGCCGTCGATCGCCACCACCTGCATTGGAATGCCAAGGCACATATCGAACTCCCCTTCGTGCCCTTCATGCGCCGGCGGCCGGGAAAAACATTGATCTGGCGCAAACAGATGGTGCGGGTGGGGGGACTCGAACCCCCACAGGACAAAGTCCCAACGGATTTTAAGTCCGGTTACATGTAACTTAACTATTTGTTTTTAAATGTATTTTTTATAAGCAAATTTCTTATGTGTAGGAAAATGTGAAAAAATTGACGAATTAGTGCAGTAGTTCTGCCGTTTTTTGGCAAGCTCTACAAGTCTCTGTTGTTGGAGAGCTACAGAGGTTCCATGGCAATCTGAAATAGAGAAAAGCTCTCTTCTGTCGGCTCGCTTGTGGGCTATACTCGGAGTCGACAGGTCGACTCGGGAGGGTATCACGATGACAGAAGATAAGAGGAGAGCCCGGCGCCACTACCTCACGACACAAGAGGAGTCCAAGATCATAGGTTTCAGGCTGCCCGCGAAGTTGGCCGAAGCCGTGAAGGTGGAAGCGGCGCAAAGAAGCATGCCGTTGAACACTCTCTTTGTTGAAATCTGGGAACTCTACAGAAAGAACAAACGTGTTGGATAATCAAAATACTAGCGTCAACAGAACCAAGCCCGACCGCTGGAAGGCTGATATTGCCTTGTCCGTCGATATGTACAACGACTGGTTCATGAAATTTGCGCCGTCTGCTTATCGTGAGACGCGAATTCAGACTACGAAAGACGTTGAGTCGACCCTGGCTGAAACGAAAAACCTCGCGGATGTGGGGGCGGATGTTCTGCGCCGGAAGCCGGACGTTCTACCGACACTGCGCATGTCGACCTGCCCGCCTATTGCGGTTGACCGGCTCATTGGCCTGGCTGGCGTGTCGGGCAACCTAGTCAAATGTATGGAATCAGGAACCATCCCGGCCCGCATGAATTCGACCGCGCTCGCGGCCGATCTGGACAAAATTGGGAACATCATTGAGAAAATGGCCGACCCGGACATCTTCGTCTGGCTCGGCCGCGCCGCTCCGGCGACAGATGTTGAGATACATCGTGCCGCGACCATTGTGGCAGATCGCCTTTGCGGCGCGGTTGCAAATCCGATTATCCGAAACGCTCAAGAGAAACGTCAACTTGCGGCAATCGGGGCATGGCTAGAGGCGCGCGGCTACAAGCTGCTTCCGCCGAAGATTAAATTCGACGCCATGCCGCCCGGCACGTTCAGCTTCCGGTTGAATGTGCCGGTAAAACTTGAAGGCGACGGGAATACAATCAACATTCCGGTTGACACCGTCGTCATGCCGAAGACCAGCAAGGCTGGCGAATTGCCCTTGTTAATCGAAGCAAAATCTGCCGGTGATTTTACAAATGTAAACAAGCGCCGGAAGGAAGAGGCTGTAAAAATGAATCAGCTCCGTGCGACCTATGGCGCCAGCGTCCGCTTCATCCTGTTTCTGTGTGGGTATTTCGATACAGGTTATCTTGGGTACGAGGCGGCGGAAGGCATCGATTGGGTTTGGGAGCACCGCATCGATGAACTCGCCGGGTTCGGGTTGTAGACATGGACACGCGCCCCCCTATCGAGACGCGCCGCCTCTTGTTGCAAAGCGAACTTGACGCCGCGAAAACGCAGAAAGAGCGGAATCGGCTTGGGCAATTTGCCACGCCGACATTGCTTGCGCTGGATGTTCTTGCCCATGCCAGAAAGTTATTGCCCGGTGATGTGCCGGTTCGTTTCCTCGATCCGGCCATTGGCACCGGGGCTTTCTATTCGGCGCTGATGCAGGAGTTTCCTGCTAAACGTATCAAAGCAGCAGCAGGCTTTGAGATTGATCCGCACTATGGCGAGCCTGCGCGTGAGTTGTGGCGAGACCACCCGCTGA
>NZ_JBKQJR010000080.1:0-17742 GCF_052326845.1 Acidocella sp.
GCCATCCGGCGCCACGCCAGCGCCACCATCTTCTCCGAAAATCTCAAATCCCCATAGCATCGCTCGTGGACCGCGGGTTCGTTCTTCGGGGACTTTCGTACGCCTGCGGCGCCCGAAACTCTCCACGATACCGGCCTGACCGCTTCCTGGCGGGCACCCCAGAGAAGCGGACGCTCAGCATCGTCCCGCTCTGACGGCTGTGCGCTCAGCGCCGACACCCTCCGTAACGTATCCACATATGCCCGGATGCTCTCCGTGATCAGAAACCTAAGGCGCCCAGCCTTTGCTGCGACGCCCCCCTTACCAGGAGCGAATCATTGGCACAGGCGGGGATTTTTATTAAATTCCCTAATCCTGCTGATGCTGCGAGACCAGCACAGCGCCGATATGCTCCTCTCCCCGTTCGCCCGCCAGATTTTGCTGCCGCTGGCGCTCCCTATAGCCGGCGCGCTGCTCATCAGTACGTTCGCTATGGCAGGTAGGGCAACTAACACCGTCCTCGAAGAGCGGAGACAAACGGTCGGCCTCGCTCACAGGGCGACGACAGGCGTGACACAAGCCATGCTTGCCCAGCCCAAGGCCGTGACCCACCGCGACACGCTGATCGAACACAAAACACTCACCCTCCCACAGGCTTTGCTCCGGCGGGATGGTTTCCAGATATTTTAAGATGCCGCCTTGCAGGTGGTAGACCTCATCCAATCCCTCCGCCGCCAGAAAGGCGGTCGATTTCTCGCAGCGTATACCGCCCGTGCAGAACATCGCCACTTTCGGCGGCGTGCCTTCGCCAAGCAGCCTATCGCGCTCGGCACGGAACCAAGTAGGGAATTCACGGAACGTCCGTGTTTGCGGGTTAATGGCACCGGCGAAGCTGCCAACCGCCACCTCATAGTCGTTGCGCGTGTCGATCAGGATCGTTCCTGGCTCGGAAATCAGCGCATTCCAGTCCTGCGGCGGAACATAATGGCCCGCGTTGACCAGCGGATTGATGTTCGGCTCACCCATCGTGACAATCTCCCGTTTGATCCGGACCTTCATCCGGTGAAACGGTGGTGATTGCGCACGGGAGAATTTAACCTCGACGTCCGCGCAACCCGGTAATTGTCTGATATGAGACAACACTTGGCCCATCGCCTCATCCGATCCGGCGACGGTACCATTGATCCCTTCGCGGGCGAGAATCAGCGTGCCCTTCACGCCTTGCGCGCGACAAAGCTTTATCAAATCCTCTTGAATGCCCACGCAATCGTTAAGGGGCGCAAACTTATATAATGCTGCGACACAGACAGACAGGTTGGCGGCGGCCTCTTCCTCGGGCGCAGGGTGCTTCAGCGATGGCATCGCTGACGATTAGCAGGGATAAGCACTTCCGTCACGACCAGGCCTCCCTTGGCCGCCAAGTGTCGGCCGTCACACTATGACCCCATAAAACCCGGCTAAATCTGATGGTTGGCGTGCCGATAGGCGCTTAAACTCCTTGCCGACTTAAAGTCGCCCCCCGTCGCTGCCATCTCGCCGAGGTCCAAATTTGGCCTGAAGGGCCGATAACGGCCTGACCGCTTTCCGGCGCCCCTACCGGGGAAGCGGTCAATCCCTGATCGATCTACAACCGCCGCCCTCGCCTGTGCGATTTCGACCGCCGGCGATCAGGCGCGCGGCGCTGGGTGAGGGGATGACGTTGAAAACCCGCCCCGGCACTCTTCACGCGGGCGAGATGCTGGACTGCGAGGCGCCGGCGGGGGCTATCTGCTTCGGCCCGCTTCGCCACTAGGCGGGCGGCAAGGCTCGATATTGCGGGCTGACTGGCGCAGTAGAAGACGCTGCTTTACAAGGGGCCAGAGCACGCGCTTGATAAATTGCTTTCAGGCGGGCCCCGAATCAGCACCTTACTGCTGGAGCAGGACGATGAATGGGCCGTTCAGCGCTTCCGCTAAATGACCTGGAAATCATCGCGTCGATGCGCGATAATCCCCGTGTCAGTCTGCGAACAATAACTGCCTGACCAGGCCATCACTGCTGCTCCAAATCACCGTTCCTACACCACGTGGCGAAACATGGCCCGGGGAGAGAGGCAATGCCTATTTTTGACACCGAAGAAATCATTCGCCGCGATGCCGAGGCGCTGCACAAGCTTGGCTATGCTCAGCAATTGCGGCGCCGCATGTCGCTTTTTGGGAATTTCGCCATGTCTTTCATGATCATCGGCGTGTTCTGGGGGGCTTGCGTGAACATACAACAGGGCCTCAGCACGGCCGGCATGTTTGGCATCAGCGCCGTATTTCTGATTGGCTGCCTGATCGCCTTCTCGACCGCGGCGTCCCTGGGCGAGATCAGTTCGGCGATCCCAACAGCCGGCGGCCTTTATTATTGGTCGTCGGTGCTCGGAGGCCGGGGCTGGGGGTGGGCAACGGCCTGGATCAATCTGCTCGCCTATACATTCTCCATCGGCGGCACCGCGGTTGGGATCTATCTCATCTTCAACGAGATGGTGCTGGGCTGGGTGTTCCATATCGACACGTCCAGCTGGGGCTACTGGCCGCAGGTCGCCGGCGTCACACTCCTCATCGGCAGCCAGGCAATTCTGAATCATGCGGGCGTCCACTTGCTCGCCCGGCTAAGCGAAATCGGCGCCTATATCACCTTTACCGGCGCCATCCTGCTGTTCGCCGTCTTGCTCTACAATCTCCAGCCGGCGAACATCGCGCACGTGTTCAGCTTCGCGAACAACACGGGCGCTGCGGGCGGCAACATTGTGCCGCATACGGACAATCTGCTGCTGGTTTTCGGTTATGCCCTGTTATTGCCGCTCTGGATCATCACCTCTTACGATGCTTCGGCGCATACGGCGGAGGAAACGCTCGATCCCTCACGAGCCGTGCCGAAGGCCATGGTAAACGCGGTTCTGCTCTCCGCGACCATAGGCATTCTTATGTTCACCCTCATCGGCCTAGCCATGAAAGACCAGGCCGCCATCGCCCGGCAGGGGGGCAATGCCTTCGCCACGCTGTTCGGCCAGATTGCCGCGCCTGTGATTGTGAAGGACTTCATCGCGGTGGCGATGAGCATCGCCGCGTATATTTGCGGCGCCTGCGGCCTCACGGGATTTTCGCGTGCGGTATTCGCCTTTGCCCGGGACAAGGGGCTGCCCCCCCATCTGAAGCGGGTTTCCCGCAAATTCCGTACGCCGGCGCCGGCGATTTGGGCCTGTGCGGTGGTGAGCGTCGCGGTGACGCTGTATTCTTCGGCGTTTGTCGCTCTGGTCGCCGGAACGGCGTTGTTCTACCAACTCAGCTACATCATGGCCATCATGGCGGCGATGGTCTCCCGGAAACGAAGCTACGGGCCTTACCGGCTTGGCATCTGGTCGAAGCCGCTGGGCGCGATCGCGGTGACCGGCGGCCTGTTCATCCTCTGGGTTGGGCTGCAACCGCCGACCGATGTCCTGATCAACTATTTCCTTGGCATCCTGGGACTGCTCCTGATCGGCTGGTTCGTCGTTGAGCGGCGGCGCTTCCCAGGGCCACCGATCGGCGATGCGGCGATCCGCCGGAGGCAGCGCGAAATCGAAGCTGAAGAAGCTGCGTTAGAAGAGAAGTAGCCCGCGAAGCCGCAGTGTCCGCCGCCGAATGAGGGGAGCCTGCATAATGTATTCCGATCCTCCAGATTGACCGCGGGCGCCAGTTGGCGAGTCGACTGGCGCTACGAGACAACCATCAATCCAGCGCACCATCCCGCCCTTGACGCCGTGCGCGGCGAGCGCCGCAGCTCTCAAGAAACCGTCCTGGCGGCAACCGGCACGGTGAATTGAAACACGGCGCCATGGGGTGAACGCTGCGATGCCCAGAGGCGGCCGCCATGGGCGTTGACGATCGAGCGGCAGATCGACAGCCCCATACCCATGCCGCTGGGTTTCGTCGTGAAGAACGCTTCGAACAAGCGGTCCATGGCTTCAGGAGGGAGGCCCGGACCGGAGTCCTCGACCGCGATCAACACGGTGCCGGGTTCGCCGCTTTGCGATCGCACGCGCAACACACGCGGCTCGCTTGTGTTCACGCTCATCGCATCGATCGCATTCAGGATCAGATTCAGAATGACCTGCTCCAACTGCACCCGATCACCCATGACGGGTTCGAGCCCGTCGGCCAAGTCGGTCTCGAGCGCAACATCGTGTTGGCGGAGTTCGCTGTGCATCAGGCTGAGAACTTCACGGATTGTGGAATTGATGTCGAGTTCCGCCCTGACCGGCGCAGACCTTCCGGCCAAGGCACGGACACTTTTGATAATTTCGCTCGCGCGAAGGCCATCCCTGACGATTCGTTCCACGGACCGCCGGGCCTCATCGAGTTGAGGAGGGTCTTTCGCAAGCCAGCGCATGCAGGCATTGCCGCTGGCAACCATGGCGCCGAGCGGCTGATTAATCTCATGTGCAATGGATGCCGCGAGTTCGCCGACCGTCGTCAGCCGTGCCACGCGTGTGAGGTCCGCCTGCGCGTTGCGCAGCGCCTCTTCGCTGCGTTTACGCTCGGTGATGTCCATCGTGGTGCCGATATAATCATCGAGGTCGCCAGACGCCCTTAAAATGGGGCGGCCTACGCCGTGGAGATATTTTATGGATCCATCGGGAAGGAGGATTCGAAACTCTAGTGAAAAACCGCTTCTCTCGCGAATTGCCTGATCGAGGGTTCGCTGCACCATGGTGCGATCCTCCGGATGGAGCCTGTTTCGGAAAAATTGAAATGTCGGTTCCGCCTTCGTCGGATCGAAACCGAAAATCCGGCTATGTTCTTCGGACCAGACGAGCTTGCCGGTGGAAATGTTCCAGCCCCAGCTGCCGGTGTGGCTGATTCTCTGGCCTTCCGCCAAAAACGCCTCGCTGCGTTGCAATTCCTCTTCCGCGCGCTTACGCTCGATGTTTTCCTGCTGCAGATCGGAATAGAGATCGGCGTTTTCCAGGGAGATGGCGGCCTGCAAGGCCAGAAGTTCCAGAAGCGCGATGCGGTCAGACGTGAAGGCGTGTGGCGTTAAATTGTTCTCGAGATAGAGTACTCCCACGAGTTTGGTCTGCTTTACCAGAGGGAGGCAGAGCACGGACCGGGGCCGCCGCTGCTGCACATACGCATCGGCCGCGAACAGGTTCGGCGCGGCAGCATCGTCCAGGATCACGTTCGCGCGCGTCCGCATCACATAATGGAGGACGGATTCAGGAAGTTCGGATGGCGTCACTTTCGCTTGTCGCAGCGCGACCTCGACCGTGCCGCTTCCGGTCTTCGCCTCCGCCTCGATCCAAGGCTCGCCGCTATGGAACAGGATGAGCAGGCCGCGCTCGGCCCCCGCATGCTCGATCGTGATCCTCATGAGCGTCTCGATGAGCTTGGAGAGGACGATCTCGCCGGAGACGGCCTGCGAAGCCTTGACCACCGTCTCGACGTCCAGCTGCGCGACCGGCGTGCCGAAGGTGGCGGTGGGCGACGCTGGCATCGGCTTCTCACGAAGGTGCGGATGGAGCTGCTCAAGCTGCCGAACCTTGGCCTCCGCGCCCCAGCGCGCAAAGCAGCTACGCGCGGTTTCCAGGTGGGCGCGCTCGGAGGTCGTGGCCCGGCGGGTCCCGTAAAATTCCGCGGCGAGCTCGTGGGCGACGCCTTCGTCCTCGACGAGGCCATATGCGCGCGCCAATTGAACCGCCTCTTCATAAAGGCGCATGGCGTCGGGGTCCCTGCCTTCGAGGCGGGCGATCTCCGCCGACACCAGGGCGTATTTGCTGGCGAAAGTCGATGCGCAGTTGCTGGCCCATTCGCGCAGTTTCTCCTGGTGCGCCGTCAGCTGCTCGCGCCACTCGTCTTGCTCGGGGGCGGCAGCGTTCCCGTGGAGTGCCGCCAGCGTCAGCGCCGCGTAGTAAACGTAATCGAGCTTCTGGATCTCCATGACAACGGTCCAAAGCAACGGTTCCGCCAGCCGGGCGGCCGCGAGCGCCGCGGCGTAATCGCCCGCCAGGAACCGCGCCTGCAGTTTGAGGATCCAGTAAAAACAGAGCATCATGGGCATGCGGCCGCTGGCCAGTTGCGCCTCGAACGCCGCTTCGTCGAACGCCCCGCCGCTGAAGAGGGACAGGCTAGCCGTCTGCCCGCGCATGGCCGCCACAAAACGCTGCTGGCTGACGACGATATCGGCGACATCGTGGAATCCGGATTTCCGGACGAAATCCAGGCCTATCTCCGTTTCGCGCCACACCGCCTCGAGCGGATCGTTCCGCGCGAGAAGACAGGCGACGGTTTCGTAGATGCTGTAGCAGGCGAAGGTCAGATCCCCGGTCTCGATCGCGCTGCGAAAGGCCTTCCGGTTGAAATCGAGCGCGGTCGCGATCGGCTCCACCCAGAAGGCAGCTTCGCCCATCTGTACGTGGACCTTCGCATGGTGGGCCATGAAGCCGTGCTTCTCGATCACGTCGCACGCGAGCTTGGCGAAACGGTACCCCTCGCGGTAACGATGAAAGACCGGACCAAGAAACATGCCAAAGGCGGCGCAGCCATGGGCGAACGCACCGCTCGTTCCGTGCCGCAGGCCGACGCCCATCATGCGGCAGAGGCGCACGCAAAACAAATGGAAGTCGGTAAAATAAGCGGGGGAGTCAAGGTCCGAGAGCAGACGCATGGCCGCCAGAAGCTCCGGATCGGTCATCAGCGGCAGATCGATCAGTTCCTCGATCGGACGCTTCTCCAGATCGGGCCAGACCGCCTCGTATTCGGCCTTGACCTGCTCCCAGGTCGGGTGTGCCGGAATGTCGATGTCGAACAGACGCAGGCATGTGAGCGCGCTGTCGACGGCTTGCGGGTTGTCCGATTTCACGACATGCAGCCGGACCTTGAGCTGATAGACGGCTGCCTGGTCGACTTTCGACCTCCCGCGCGGCAGCAACGCCGCGATCAGCTGTTCGGCTTTGTCGAAGTCACCCGTCAGATACGCGCACTCCGCGCATTCCAGCCATAGGCTGAACATCAATTCGTACCGGCTGTTCCAGTCGCTTTCGTCGAGCAAGGCCATGCCCGCCGAAAAATACACGCCCGCCGACGCATAGGCCGCCGACGCCTTGGCCTTTCGTCCGGCTCGCAGGTCGATGGCCGCCACCTGCGCCCTCTCGTCCCGGTCGAGCAGCAGCGCAGCACCCCGGCCGAACTGGTTTGCGACCTCGAAGAGATGCTCGGCGAGTTCGTTCGCCGTCAGGCTCGCCAGCAGGACACGGCCGATGCGCAAATGGACTTTGGCCCGATGCGCTTCGGGAATAAGGGAATAGGCCGCCTGCTGGATCCGGTCGTGCAGGAATTCGTAGGCGCCGTCCAGCTGAACGATGAGCTCGGCCTGGACGGCTTCCCAGAGGGCCGCGCGCATCGCCTGTTCTGTTTCCCCGTGAACCAGGGTCAGGGTCGCGATCTCGGCGACATTGCCCAGGCAGGCGAGCTGTTTCAGGGCGTTCTGGGTCGGGGCGGAGAGCCGCTTCAGCTTGCCCACCATGAGATCCACCACGTTGTCGGCATAGCTCTTGGCGCGGATGCGATTCATGTCCCATTTCCACACGCGCGCGGCCGCGTCGAACGCGAGCAGCCCCTCCTCCGCCAGCGCGGTAAAAAACTGGATCGCGAAGAACGGATTGCCGCCGGTCTTCTCGTGCACCAGCTGCGCCAGGGGCTGTGCTCGCTCCGGCGCGCAATGCAGGGCATCGGCCACGAGCCGGCCGATATCGTCCAGCCCGAGGGGCGCCAGCACAATCTCCTGCACCCGCGCACCGGCCTTGCGGATCGCCTCCAGCGTGCGCGTCAGCGGGTGCGCGGGACCGACCTCATTGTCCCGGTAGGCGCCAACCAGCAACAAATGCCGCACCTCGGCATGCGTGGCCAGATGCTCGATGAGGTCGAGCGTCGCGGTATCCAGCCATTGCAAATCATCGAGAAATAGCGCGAGCGGGTGCTCAGCTTGCGCGAAGACGCCGAGGAAGCGCCGGAAAACCATTTGGAAGCGGTTCTGCGCGTCCTGCGGCGGCAGGTCCACAACCGGCTGCTGTTTCCCGATCACGAGTTCGAGTTCGGGGATGAGATCGATGATCAGCTGGCCATTCGGGCCCAGCGCCGTACTCAAAGCCTCCCGCCATCGGCCGAGCTCCGCCTCGCTCTGGACCAGAAGGAGGCTCACTAGGCTCTGGAACGCCTGGGCCAGGGTCGCATACGGGATGTCGCGCTTGTACTGATCAAACTTGCCGGATGCGAAGAGGCCGCGCGGGGGCACCAGCACCTTATGCAGTTCGTTCACGACAGAGGACTTGCCGATGCCCGAATAGCCGGAGACGAAAACGAGTGCCGCTGCGCCGTCGGCCACGACCTGGTCAAACGCCGCGAGCAGCGCGCCGATCTCGCGCTCCCGGCCGTAAAGCTTCTCCGGGATCAACAGCCGGTCCGATATATCGTGCGCCCCCAGCGGGAACAGGGCGATGCAGCCCTGCGCGTCCCATGCTGCGAGGCACTGCCGCAGATCGGCCTCGAGTCCCGCAGCGGTCTGGTAGCGCTCCTCGGCGGTCTTCGCGAGCAGCTTCATCACGATCGCCGACACCGCTGCGGGAACCGCGGCGCGCTCGCCAATCGGGACCGGTTGGCGCGCGATATGGCAATGGACCCACTCCATCGGATCGGCCGCCGTGAAGGGCAGCGCGCCGGTAAGCATTTGGTAGAAAGTGACGCCAAGCGCGTAAAAATCGCTCCGGGCATCGATCGACCGGTTCATCCGGCCGGTCTGCTCGGGCGCCATATAGGCGAGCGTGCCGGCAACCACCTCAGGAGGCGCTGGTGCCTGACGCTCACGCGGCAGGCGCGAAGCCAAGCCGAAGCCGGTCAACCTGACTTGATCGGTTTCATCGACCAGAACATGGGCCGGCTTGATATCCTTATGGATGAGGCCCCGCTGGTGGACCTCCCCAAGGGCGGCCGCCATGTGAATGGCAAGGCGCAGGAAGCGTCCAATCTCGAAAGGAATGCCGATCATACGCTCTAGCAGCTGGCCGCCCGGATCTTCGAGCACCAGCAGCATCTGCCCGCCCTCGAACCTTAGCGCGAGAGGCCGCGCTGCCCAAGCTGACTCGAGTTCGGCGCGCAGAGCGAATTCCTGCTCCAGCTGCTTTACGATGGAAGCTGAGGGATGGTCGTGAACTGGCGTGACAACCAGAACCGCCGCCGGACCACCGTCGGCCCAACAACGCGTGAGCCGCACTTCGCCGTCCTCCCAAAGATTTTCGATGACGCGAAGAACGGGAGGTGGCGGCGGAACTGGTTCGTCAGCCGTCTTGGTCACAAACTAATTTTACGACGGCGCGGCAAGAACAGCTATAAGATTCGCGTTCGCTCAGAGCGTCGGTTCGGTCCAGGGGCCGCTTTCGAGCCGCCAGTTACACCCGTCGAAAGACAATAATTAGCTTATATTGTTGAAAAAGTTGTCGCTTCGTCGCCCTATCAGAGTTCATGTTGCAATTAGGGAGCCTCTGATCGGCCTGCCTCCGCGAGACGCTGGGCGGTCGCTATGGCAGGCCGATTGGCGGCCTCCTACACCACCATCAGGGGCACGACCCCAGCTCCTTGAACGTCGATAGCGCCTTGTGCTTTCCGGTTCAAAAATAACGTCCGCTGTTGAGATGAACGGGGCTACACTTGTGTGTCTCGGATGGGCGCACAGCAGAACGACTGTTCAGTGGCGTTAGGCTTGTCGGTTAATTCACGTTGCTGAGTTCGATTAGCACATTTTTCACGATTTATCGTAACGATTTGAGCGCGGTTAGCTCATTATCTAACACATAAACAAATTGTTAATTATAATATCTATATAAATAAATTTACTAAAGGCTTTTACGTCAGGCTTCATAACCTGAAGGTCGTCAGTTCAAATCTGGCCCCCGCAACCACCGACAGTAAACCCTCAGAGGCAACAGTTTCTTGAGGGTTTTTCTTTGCGCCAAGCGCAGCAGATTTGCCCGGCATCCGGCCCGTTGACGACGCCAAATTCAGGATTGTCGCCAGATCGCCGAACAGCTCAATCGCCAGACTATTCGGGGCGGCCTCATCCGGGGTCAGCACGATCCGCTCGATCAGCGTGCGCAGCACCTCCATGGCCTCAACGCGGATGTCCGGCTGATCCAAAGCCGTCTGCAGCTCAGCGACCTTGGCGGCGTAGAGCGCGGCGGCGTTCGGGTGCAGGCGCACGACTGGGGTGGGGCTGGCGGCGGCCTGTAATTGCTGCCGCAAAGAAGCCTGCTGTGCCTCCAGATCGTTGAGCCGGGTTTTGAGGACATCATTCCAGGCACCATCCTCAATGGCGCGCAGCACGCCCTCGAGCTTCCGATCCACCGCGGCAAGCTGATCTTTCAGCCGCGCCTGCGTCTGCCCGGACTCGCGGTGCAGCCGGGCCAGTTCCTGCTGGAAGGTGGTGATAAAGGTGGCGACCAACTCCGGCGTCAGCAGCCGTTCCTGCAGCCCGGCGAGGACACGGGCCTCCACGATCTGCCGGGTGATCGAGATATTGGTGCTGCAGGTGCCTTTGGAGCGATACGTGGCGCAGCCGTAGCGATCCTTGGCCACCACGGCATAGCCGGCACCACAGCAGCCGCACTTCAACAACCCGCTGAGCAGGAACTTGCTCCGGTGCGCGCGGTTGAGCGGATTGCCGGCCTCGTTCTTGCCCATCTCGGTACGGACATCGGCTTGCCTGGTTTTCGCCTGCTGCCAGAGCTCGTCGTCGATGATCCGCAGCTCGGGCACGTCGGTGATCTCGCGCTGCTCGACAGGATTGACCCGCGCCACCCGTTTGCCGGTGGCGGGGTTCTTCACGTAGCTGCAGGCGTTCCAGGTCAGCTGGCCGATATAAAGCGTGTTGTTGAGGATACCGGTGCCGCGATCGACCTGCCCGCGGATCGTGGTGTCGCCCCAGGGCCGGCCGCCCGGGCCCGGAATGGCTTCGGCATTCAGTGTCGTGGCGATCTGCCGTGGCGCCATGCCGGCGGCGTAATCCCGGAAGATCCGCTCGACGATTGCGGCCTCGGCGGGGTTGATCTTGCGCTCGCCGGCATCTTTGGCCCCAGGCTGGGGCGGGACGACGGCGTAGCCATAGGTGAGGCCGCTCGGAATTTTGCCCTCGCGCACGCGCACGCGCCCCGCCATGCCGCGGCGCGTCTTCTCGCGGATATCGGCGAGTTGCATTTGTCCCATCATGCCCATGACGCCGACATGCATCTGCGTGACCAGGCCAAAGCCGGTGGTGTGGATCTGCACGTTGTTGAAGGTCAGCTCGTCGAACAGTTTGGCGATGTCGCCGAGGTTGCGGCTGAGCCGGTCGATGGCTTCGCACACGACGACATCAAAGCGCCGGGCCCCGGCGTCGGTGCGCAAACGCTGGAAGCCGGGCCGGAAGGCGCTGGAGCCGCTGGTCGCCGGATCGGCATAGGTGTCGACCAGCGTCCAGCCCTGACGCTCGATATAGCGGCGGCAGACCTCGGACTGGTCGTCGATCGAGGCCTGGCGCTGCATGTCGGTGCTGTAGCGGGCGTAAATTGCGGCGCGCATGGTTCAACCCTCCTGGGCGGTTGTTCCGGCGAGGTGTTCGATCTGCCGGACCGTGGATTGCAAGTCACGAGATAATGGACCCGGCAGCCGCCGGCCGAAAATCTCGGCCAGGGTGCGGTAGTACCAGAGGGTCTTCGCCTGTCCGGCGCTAAAACGGCTGAAGACGTCCGCCCCGTGCGTTTGCAGGTCGGTCAGAATGGCCCGGGCATTATGCAGTTTGTCCGCGCAGGAGACGAGCAGAATATCCGGATCGGCGTGTTGCAGATGCGCGATGTATTGGCCCTTGCGCTCCTGCCACGGCAGCTTGGGCGTGGTGTCGGCATCCGTGCAACCGCGCACGATGGCGGCGACGCGCTTGCCGAAGCGGTGGGCAATAATGGCTTCTTGCTCGGCGCCGCAATCCTCGATGGCATCATGCAGGACCGCGGCCATGGCCTGTTCCTCGTCGCCACCATGCTTGATGGCGAGGCTCGCCACGCCGAGCAAATGGCCGATATAGGGCGTCTCTGAACCTTTGCGGATCTGCGCGGCGTGGATGTCGAGCGCATAGGCAATGGCATCTGCCAGTTGCGCCCATTTCTGTTCAATGCTGGTGGTGTAATTCATCTGCTAAAGCCTGTTTTGTATGGTTCGTTGTGGCCGGCAGCCAGCATAGAGCTGACGCTGCCTAGGGGCGATTCTTTTGGCAAACGGCGCTGTGCCGGTGGCTGGCGCATGCTGATCAGATTGTCCTGCACCGCACTTACCGCCTGCATTTTTTTGACGCGGATATAGTGACGTTCGGCAGTCGTGATGCAGGCGTGCCCGAGGATGATTCGGATGATGTGGAAATCCTCGGGGTTGTTCTCGGCGATGCTGGTGGCCGCGCAGTCGCGGAATTTATGCGGGGTGAGGCGGACGCCAAAGCGCGCTGATGTGCGCGTTGCGATCATGGCTTCGCAGGTTGCCACGGGGAATTGCCGGCCGCTGCGAGCGAGCCAGAGGTAATTGGCCTGATCCAAATAGCCGGCCATGGCGCCATGCGGGCCGGCAGCCAGGATCTTGCGATGATGCGCCAGATACCGGCCCATATAGTCAGTCAGCTTTGCCGGGATGGCGAAGTCGAGATCTACCTTTGTCTTGGTCTCCTGGCGCGGGAGTGCGACCTCGTACCCGTCATTGGCGGCGACAAAGCTGCTGCCGATCGCGAGGCCGAGCAGGTTTTTAATCCGCAGCGGGCGTGAGGCCAGGAAGGCAATCATCAGCCCGTCGCGATAGGCTTCCGCCCGCAGCACGTCGTCCCAACTGTTCGATGCATCGGCCTGCTGCATCAGTTCGATCCCGAAGGCGTAGAGTTGAGCAGATGGCACGAAGGGTTTTGGCTTGGCCTCGCGGGCCGCGCGCGCCTTGCGTTCAAGCCGCCGCAAAGCCGGCGTCAGCCAGGAAAGCTCGGTCTCGGGGGCGATGAGCTGCAAAGCACTCTTCAGCCGGCAGGCGTAATTGAACACCGTGCCGACAGAGACCTCCAGACACAACGCCTCGATATAAGCGGTGATGTGCGCACGCGATGCGCGCTCGCCTGGGGGCAAGGCCCAAGCATCCGGATGATTGGCTTTGAGCCAGGCCAGCCAGCGCGCATAGCAGGTGGCGATGGTCACCCGGCTGGCCGGACGCAGATCCCGGCCATGTGGATGCTCGTCCAGCAGGCTGCCGGGGGCGAAGGCGGCATGCCAAGCGGTTTGATCCTGGACCGGCCAGGCTTCGAGCGGCATGCCAAGGCGATTGCCGGGCTTGGTGGGATTGCAGATGCGCATTACCGGACCCTCCGCCCATTATGCGCGATGGGGGTCTTTTGGCGGCCGACACCGCGGCGCGCCTCGAGAAACTCGTCGTATCGCCGGTACACCGCGGCATGCTCGGTGCCGCAATAGGTCCGGATCGTCGTATCGATATTCTTATGGCCGAGGAGGATTTTGATCACGCCATATGCGCCGGGGAACGCCTCCAAGTAGATCTTGCCGGCGAGGTGGCGGAACAAATGCGCGTGCATCTTGATGCCGCAGCGGCGCCCGATGCACTGTTGGAGTTGATGGGACAGGACGGTAGAGCGCTTGTGCCCGCCATCCAGGCTCGGGAACAACATCGTGGACCCCGCGGGCGCAAGCAACGGATGGAAGCGCTTGAGGTAGGTGTCGATCATGCGCAGCGTGACCTGCGGTAGCGGGAATTCGATGTCGTAGTCGTTTTTAACTTCGGTTCCGGCAATCACGATGTGGCCGGACTTGGTGCCGTTGAGGAACAGCGTCCGTCCAATCTCGAGTGCGGCGATGTTGCCGATCCGGAGGGGGGCCATCAGCAGGATTTCAACGGCAATGGCCAGTTGGGCGACCCGGGCCTCGAGCACGGTCGGCTCGGCGGTGGCGCAGGCCTCGCGCATCATCGTCTCCGGCAGATCGAGCAGCATGTTGAGTTGCCGCGGGTCGTCGAATTGGCGCAGGCGCTCCTTGTTCTTGCGCGTCATGCCGTCTTTTTTGGGGGCGAGGTTTTTGCAAAACAGCGTGAGGGTCTGGATCGTCCGGTCGTCGGCTTTGACCCAGTGGCGGGCGACATTGAGCAGCATGTAGGCCACCCCGTGGTTTCGCGACGTCCGCTTCTCCTGCGTCCGCTGCATCAGCACATCCAGTCCCGCCTTGGCGGTCTCGATCTCGATGAGGTCGGCGAGGGAGGATGGTCTCCGCGGGGCGGCCGCTCTCCACCACCGCCGTCGCCATTTGGCGGATTTGCAGGCGTTTGCCGTCCAGCGTCGATGCCCGCAGGGTTGGTCCTTCGGCAAAGAGGTCGAACTCATCCTCGCCGCGCGGGGCAAGGTACGCTGCCACGTCAGCCTGAAAACTCGCCGGAAACGCAGACAACGGCAAAGACGGATTCCGTTTGAAGCTTTTCAGGAACAGGGCAAGACGTGGCCAGCCAGGGACAGCGGCTTGCGCCTTGTTCCACGTTTTGCCGGCCGTCTGCTGGGTCTCGCGCGGGCTGCGCACCAGGCAGTGCTCGGCGAGGTCCGTATAGAAGCCGTCATAGACCTCTTGCGTGACATCGCCAGGTGCGATGCCGCGGGCGGAGCAGTATTTGCTGAATCGCGCCAAGCCCCGCCGCAAGGGGGCAGCTTCTGGCTGGGCCAGCAAATCGGCCCAGGCCGGCAGCAAGTCCGCCCGCGACCGCGCCGGAATGCTGTCCGGGTCGAGCATAGCCAGGGCTTTGCGCAGCAGGCTCTTGGCGTTGCTCCACCGCGCCTCTGAAACCTGGAGCGCAGTCGGTAGAGCGTTGTTGAGCAGGGGGCGCAGCTCCGTCGGCGAGGCCGGGATCAAATGGGGCTCAAGGCGCAGGATTTTGGCCACCGTGCGGATGCCGGAGATCATGTCGCGTCGGGCCGCATCCGTCAGCGACGGGTCGGCTTCAGCGAGCTTGATCAGGGTATCAAGCGTGGCTTTGGGGGCGGTCTGGAGCATGGAATAAGTTGTCATAGTAGGACATTCCTTCCTAATAGGTGACTTAAGCGGACAATCGTGATAACGCAAGCGATAAAACCCGGCACACTGTCCACTAGGTGTTGTCCCTGTCAGCGAAAAAATCAGGATTATACAGGACATTAGCGGACAAAGCGTAGCGCCGGCGGGCATGAGCGAGGAACGTCTGGAAGTCTGCTTCGGTGACCCGGTAGTCCCGTCCCAGCTTATGCGCTGGTAGGATTCCCCTATTTATGAAGCGCCGAATGGTCTTGGTGCAGACCTGCAGATACTCGGCCAGCTGCGCCACCGTGTAGGTGCGCGTCGAGGCGATTGGAGACTTCGACATTTAAAATCTTTCTTGGGTATGGGGGTGAACGGCGTGAAACCACTCGGCCGCTGCCTGGCGGGCCAGGAGCTCGACAAGAGTGGTGAGGGCCGGGGGTGGCGATGCAGCCGGCTCTCCTGCCGCGGTCATGCTCTGGGGGTGTTCGCCCGGCGTAGCCGGGCGAGGATCACGGGAGTTCAGCGTCGGAGAGGATGTCTGCATCACCCCCTCTGGTTCCTGTCACGACTTGTTTTGGCGCAGCGTCAAAACGTCACACGTCACGAAGATTTAGAATAACTTGTTGTTTAATCGGGTGGATATTTTTTGCGACTCCGGCCATTCAAGCGGCGGCAGACAGCAGGTGCCGCATGCAAGGGGGCGGCAGCAGAAACGTCACCTGTGACGAAATCCGTCCGGCTGCAGCGGTTGTTGCAGGGCGCGGATGCGGCTGGTTACAGATCAAACGCCATTTGCGAGAGAATTTTGGCGTCGGCTGCCGGCGTCGCGCTGGGGCTTGGGAAGGTGGATGGTTTCTGCTGCTGCAGCTTGGCTGGGGCGCGGCGGGTTTGCTTTGGCGGCGTCTTGCTTCTCTTTGCAGGGCGGTTCGTCAAAACCTGTTCCGACTCCTGGCTGCCTTCGATTGGGGGAGGTGGTGGGGCGGCCTCAGCCGCGTTAGGACGAGCCTGGCGGGCTTCGCGCAGCCATTTGGCCGCGAGGCTGGCAGAGCCGCTTGTGCCGAGGTTGTCGTGACGCCGCGGCGTCGGGCTGGCATTGGCCATAGAACCAGCGAGACAGGCCGGGACCAAGAGCTTTGCCGCCAAGTCCTCGAGCGCCTGCTCTTGTAGCGCCGCGTATGAGCGCTCTGTGTGTTTATGCAGTAGCTTCAAGGTCTCAGCCGCCCGGCGGGTGAGATTGCCCGAGGTAATACCATGCCGGGTGCGATACTCTTTCTGCCGCTCATTGTCGGATTTAGCGGGGCGCTTGCGCGGACGAGGTGAGGTCTTCGGCAATGCTTGGGCTCCTGATCGTGTGCGGCCATTAATAAGAGCTCGATAGGATTAAATTGCAATATAATAGGGAATGCGCTAGGCGTGCCTGCGGTACGGGGCTCAGGCACGAGAATGACAAATGGCGGATGACAAGAAGGCAGGACCAGAGCTCGACCCGGTGCGGACCCTCGTCATGGCGAAAATGCGCGAGCACCGCATGAACATGAAGGAGCTTAGCCAGGCGATCGGGCGCAATGATGCCTATATGCAGCAATATTTGAAGAAGCGGAGCCCGCTGGTGATGCCGACCGGCGTGGCCCAGCTGGTTGGCCAAATTCTGAATATCCCCGTCGGCCTGTTGGTGGGTGACGCGCAGCGACAAAAGCTGGCCGCCAGTCTTCGCGTCTTGCCGGAGCTGCTAAGGCCCGTCGGCGATGGGGCAGGGGGGGCTGGTGGGCAAGCGATCGCTGGGCGCTCGACGGCAAGTGCCGAGCAGCTCGTACCTGTATATCGATGCCCCGGGCCGATGGGAGATGCCTTTGTCACCGACTGGGTAGAGCGGCCGGGGCACTATGCTGGTGCCGGTGCCTGCTTTGCGGTGTGGGTGCCGGAAAGCTTCGGCCGCCTCAGAGCCGGGGATCTGGTATTTGTGCGGCCGGGCCAGCCCGTTGCGCCCGGGGATATTGCCGTTTTGCTGGACGGGGAGCGGATCGAGGCAATTGGCGAGCTCCGCGACATCGGCGGCGGTAACGCGATATTGGTCCAGGCCGCCGGTGAGACACGAATTGAGCTCTCCGCACAGCAACTTATGCGGGGCGCCGCGGTCGTCTTCCGATAAGCCGACGTTCGCCGGAGTGGCTACAGCGAGATTGGCTCCTAGGACGGCGCCAGCCGGCCCTTGATGATCTCACCCACCTCGTCGGGCATAAGAACGATCCGATTGAACAATGCACCCTATAGTGTTTTTTTGCCAGTCCAACGAAAAACTTTGCCCGAAACCATTTTAACTAGGGCAATTCGCGTTGCCGAGTGAGTAGTAATACCTTAGCATCATAGCTACATCTGACGAAGAGGCGTCGGCAAGTCGTGTCTGTAGAAGCTGGACCTGATAGCGCAAATCCTTCTGATAGCTTGGCACATCTTCTTAAAGACGTACCGGAGTTTTCGTTCGATCCAAAATCAACTGGACAGTGGCACGAAGTTAAGCAGGTCGATCAGTCAGGTCCGACAGATCTTTATTAAAGAAACCGCGGCAGTCTCGTTCCTGTATATGTTATGCGTGAGCTTGTGAATATTCTCGGTCTCTCTTATGGTTATCATGATGCAGCGGCTAAAGGGATGCCATCGCGAACGAG
>NZ_JBKQJR010000081.1:0-5384 GCF_052326845.1 Acidocella sp.
AACAAAATGAATCCTCATACGGTACAGCACATCGCCACCGTGACGACATTACGTGGAGGAGTAGGGCCAGGCCGAAGTTTTACACTCGCCACCACAGTCTTTTTTAAATCCCAACCCGTACGGCCCGCTTTTCTGGGCAAGAAAAGAATTTGGCCGTCATATTTTTTGAAGGTTTCCACATGACTTTTCGTGTTGCGATCATCGGTGCCGGCCCCAGCGGCCTGGCACAGATCAGGGCGTTCGAGGCTGCGGAGAAGCAGGGAATCAAGCTTCCGGAAATTGTCTGTTTCGAAAAGCAGGCCGATTGGGGCGGCATGTGGAACTACACATGGCGCACCGGGCTGGATGAGTACGGCGAGCCGGTTCATGGCTCCATGTACCGCTACCTCTGGTCCAACGGTCCCAAGGAAGCGCTCGAATTCGCCGATTACTCCTTCGAGGAACATTTCGGCCGTCCCATTCCCTCCTATCCGCCGCGCGAAGTCCTGTGGGATTACATCGTCGGTCGCGTGAAGAAGGGCAATCTGCGCCGCTTCATCCGTTTTCGTTCGCCGGTGCGCGATGTCATCTATGATGACGCGACGGGAAAGTTCACCGTCACCGTTCGCGACCTGGCGAACGACCATGTTTATTCTGAGGCGTTCGATTACGTCGTGGTCGCATCCGGCCATTTCTCGACGCCGAACGTGCCGGAATTCCCCGGCCTCGACAAATTCCCCGGCCGTGTGCTGCACGCGCATGATTTCCGCGACGCCGCCGAGTTCGCCGGCAAGACTGTGCTGTGCATCGGCAGCTCGTATTCCTCCGAGGATATCGGCACGCAATGCTATAAATACGGCGCCAAGGAGATCATCTTCTCGTACCGCACCGCGCCGATGGGCTTCGCCTTCCCCAAGGCCTTCTCCGAGGTCCCGCTGCTCCTGAAAGTTGAAGGCAAGACCGCCTACTTCAAGGACGGCACCAGCAAGGAGGTGGATGCCATCATCATCTGCACCGGATACCAGCACCACTTCCCCTTCCTGCCGGACGAGCTGCGCCTGAAGACCAACAACCGCCTGTGGCCATTGGGCCTGTACAAGGGCGTGGTGTGGGAAAAGAACCCGAGGCTGCTGTATCTTGGCATGCAGGACCAGTACTACACCTTCAACATGTTCGACGCCCAGGCCTGGTTCGCGCGCGACGTAATGCTCGGCAAGGTGAATTTGCCTACTGTGGAAGAGATGCAGGCCGACAGCCAAGCCTATCGCGAGAAGGAGGAATCGACCACCAGCGCCGCCGAGGACATCGACTTCCAGTGCGGCTACATCCGTGACCTGCTGGGCCACACCGACTATCCCGACTTTAAGCCGGAGATCATGGCAGAGCAGTTCAAGGAATGGAAGCACCACAAGGAGGAGGACGTGCTGACCTACCGTCATCACAGCTTCCGGTCCGCCATCACCGGCACCATGGCGCCGCCACTGAAGACACCCTGGATGCAGCAAACGGATGACAGCCTGGCAGCCTTCCTCGCCAACAACTAAGGCTCGCTTCAACCGCCGCCTCCAGGGCAACCCGGAGGCGGCTTTTTTTGTGCCCGCACCAGCGCCAACAAAAAACCCCGCGGCATGACCACGGGGTTTTTACTGTCCGGAGAGCGCGGCTTAAATGCTGTCCTGCTCTGCCGCGATGCCCGGATTCAGCACCCGGCCATCGTCATGCGGCGCGAGATAATCCACCACATGCTGCCGATAGCGAGACTGCCCCTTGTACTCGACGATTTTCGGGTGCAGGTCGCGCATGACGCGGTGCATGCGGATCGCCCATTTCTTCACCAAGGCCAGTTCTTCCAGGCGGACGAGGTAGCCGCGGATGGAGAACAATATGGCGTTGGAACGCGGCAGACGGTAGAGGCTCTGCAGTTCCACGCGCAAGCACATACGGTGCCCGACATTGTCGGGCGTAATCGTCGCCTTCTCAGGCCCCCACAGCGGATAATTCTCCGGCGAGGTGTCGAGGCGCGGGTTGGCGGTCATCGTCCAGTTTAGCCGGCGCACCGGCTTGCCGTATTGCAGGCGCAGCAGATATTGCAGCGCGCGGTCGAACACCCCGCTCTCATGCGCCAGCGGCACCGGGCCGTGCCATTCATGAAAGGACATGCCGACGTCGAAATTCAGCGACCAGTCGGCCTGCGAGGTGACCATGCCGCCATCCATGAACAAGTTGTCGTCGCGCTGGTCCTGCAACGAAAAATCGCCCTGTGTCTGGCGCGTGATGTACTCGAACGGCCCGTAGGGCAACGTCTCCGCCCGGCCGAAGACGAATTTCTGGTTGATGTCCAGGGGACGGTTGAGCCAGTGCCATTCATCGCCATTCTTGGTCAGGGAGAAATGCTCGGGATAGTCATTCGCGAGATTCTCCATGATCAGCTCGAGCGTATCCCACTCGGCCTCTCCCATGTGCGGTAGCACCTGGCAGCGCAGCGGGTCCTGCTCCAGCGTGATGGCACGGTCGGCCATGTCGCCGATATAATGCTCGTCGATATCGAAGACGGCGTTGAAGACCGGGCTCGCCCCGCAGCGCACATGCGGCTCCATATTCACGGAATACATGTAGGTGTCTTCCGGGAACGGAAAGGGAAAGCGCAGGATCGCATCATCCGAGTTGCTAAAAGTGTAATCGTCCCGGAAGGTCTCTTGGGGTTTCAGGCTCAGTTTCATGGTTCAGAAATCCAGCACCAGTTCGGGGGTTTTCGCGCGCGACACGCAGATCATGATCGCGTTGTTGGCAGCCCGCTCGACCTTGGAGAGATAATGGTCGTGATGCGCGGGCACGCCGTCCAGCACGGGGAGCTTGCATTCGCCGCAGGCGCCGCCACGGCACAGGCAGGGCGGCGCGAGGCCGGCGGCTTCCATCGCATCCAACAGCGATTCCTCGCGGCCAACATTCACCATCACGCCGGAGCGGCGCAGATGCGCCACGAAGGGCTCGCCGCCGGTAGCGCCACCGAAGCTCTCCTTGTGCACCTTGGCCGCCGGCCAGCCGGCATGCGAGGCCGTGGCCAGCACCACATCCATGAAACTCTCAGGCCCACAGATGGAAAGATGCGTGTCCAGCTTCTGGCGCTTGAGCTGCTCTTCCAGGTTCAACGTATTGCGGCTGGTGTGCAGCGTCACCGGCGGACCGGAGGGCAGCAGCCTGCGGAAGGCAGCCTCATCCTCGGGCTTGCAGCAATGGTGCAGTTCGTACGCCAGGCCGGGCAGCTTGAGGTAGGAGAGGAACGGCGTGATGCCGATGCCGGCCGACAGCAGCAAATGCCGCTTGGCCAAGCGCTGCGGGGCGAACAGGTTCTGCGGCGGCTGCACCTCCAGCACGTCCCCCGCCTTGGCATGATCATGCAGCCAGGCGGAACCGCCACGGGATTTCTCCACGCGCCGGACCATGATCTCATAGGCCGGCGCCTCGGCGGCGGAGGTAATGGAGTAGGCGTTCTTCCACACGCGCCCTGGCCCTGGGATCTCCAGCACCACATGTGAGCCAGCCCCGGCGCGCGGCAGGGGCGATCCGTCAACCGGCGCCAGCGTGAACTTGCGGATGCCCGGGGTGAGCATGTCTATGGCCTCGATCTTCAGCTTCATGACGTAAACACCTCCGCTTCCGGAATTTCGCCGGGCACTTCCGCGTCCACCTTCACGCCCATGAACGCAGCCAGACGGCGGGAGAAATGATCGCGCACGAACAAAACCGCCTCGCAGGACGGGCAGGTGACGATGTTCCGGGCCGCGCCCTCGATCATGGTGCGGCAATGTGAGCAATAAACGCGCCGGGCAAACGGCCCCGCGCGATGCAGCGAGACCTCGGATGGGTGCAGCCCTGCAGCGATGGCGGCGTTGTAGGCGTCCCAGACGAACGCCTCGGAGCCGACCGCGTACAGGCGCAGCCCGGCAGTCTCGCGTGCCAAGCGGTGACCAAGCTGCGCCAGCAGCTCGGTGGTGGAACGGAAGGGGCGCAGCCCTGCCACGATCGGCGCCGGCACGCCAGGCCCATTATGCTTCACCGCCCAGACCTCGATATTCGCAAGGCTGTCCTCGATACCCTCAGGCGGGGCATCGAGGCTGGTGACGACCAGATGCACGCGTCCCGCCGGATCCAAACCGAACGGCGCGTATACCGGGCGGCTCTTGCTCATGGCTCAGCCCACCACCGTGCGCTTGGTCTTCTTCGGGTCGTCGAAGGGCAGGTTGTGCGCAATGGCTGGCACGCTGCCCAGCGAGCCTTCCACAGCCAGCTGGGTGCCATGCATGGCATAGGGAACGTCCATGCGGGCGATGGCCATCGACTTGCCGGTGAGTGTGGAGATCATCGGACAGGTGATGACGCCGACGGTCTTGCCATCGGCCACCAGCTTGTCGCCGGGGGCGGCGGATTTGCCGCTCTCCACCAGCACGCCGAATATCTTGAAGCGCTCCTTGCCCTTCAGGCGATAATGCTCCTCGGCGCCGCGAAAGCCGGTTTTGCCGGGCGAGACGGTGAAGTCGAGCCCCAACTCCCACAGCGTGTCGCCAGAAGCTTCGTTCTCGAACGGGTACATTTCGGAATTGTCGTAGGGGTAGAAGAGCAGGTAGCTCTCGGTGCGCAGCAGATCGAGCGCGGTGAAGCAGCAGGGCACGATGCCCATCTCCCTGCCCTCTTCCAGGATCGTGTCCCAGATCACTTCGGCATCCTCGGCCTTGCAGAAGATCTCATAGCCGCGCTCGCCGGTGTAGCCGGTGCGCGAGATCATC
The DNA here is from genome assembly GCF_052326845.1 of Acidocella sp. Classification (GTDB taxonomy): domain Bacteria; phylum Pseudomonadota; class Alphaproteobacteria; order Acetobacterales; family Acetobacteraceae; genus Acidocella. The sequence goes on from NZ_JBKQJR010000081.1 coordinate 4,764, forward strand.
ACCGGCTTGCCGAACAGCGTGGCGCCCATGTGGTGGAAATATTTAAGGTCTCGGATGCCGGGCACATGCTTGGCGAGATAATCGACGGCGAGCGGCCCCTGCAGTGAGAGGTCCAGCAGATCGTCGTCGAACAGCATCGTCACGTTGCGGCCATAGGCGGCCTGCGAGAGGGCCTGATGCGCAGCACCCGAGCCATGCACCACGAACCAGGAGTTCGGGCCGGTGCGGTAGAGAATGCCGTCATCGCTGAACTTGCCGCCCTCGTTCAGAAAGCAGCAATAGGCCGACTTGCCCGGCGCGATCTTGGAAACATCGCGGGTGGTCAGGTAGTCGAGCACGGCCGAGGCATGTGGACCGTGCAGATGCACCTTCTTCAAGCCGGAGACATCCATGAGCCCCGCCTTGGTGCGGATGGCCACATGGTGATCCTGCACATCCGACTCATAGGTCCAGGCCGTCGGCATGCCGTTCCAGTCTTCGAGCTTGGAACCAAGAGCGCGGTGGCGGGAGGCAAGAACGGCGTGGCGCCAGGAGCGAGTCATGCGATGGCCTTCATGGTTGGGGTGGAGAATTGCCCCCGGCACGCTTGGCGGGGGTATGCAACAGGCAGGCGATGATCAT
>NZ_JBKQJR010000082.1:0-10979 GCF_052326845.1 Acidocella sp.
GGATCCAAGGGCCTCTCGGCCCTTGGCGGGGGTTAAGGGGGCGGAGCCCCTTGGGTACGAGCGCCTCGTGGCCGGGGCTACCCGGCGACGAAGCGTTCGAGCCAGTGGATGGTGTAGTCCCCGGCGACGAAATCCGGTGCTTCCAGGATGCGCTGGTGCAGCGGGATGGTGGTCTTGATGCCGGTGATGACGAATTCGCGCAAAGCGCGCTTCATCCGCGCGATGGCTTCCTCGCGGGTCTTGCCGTAGGTGATCAACTTGGCGATCAGGCTGTCGTAATGCGGCGGCACGCGGTACCCCGCGTAGAGGGCGCTATCGACCCGCACGCCGAGCCCGCCCGGCGGGTGGAAGACGTCGACGCGGCCCGGCGAGGGCGCGAAGGTCTCCGGGTCCTCGGCGGTAATGCGGCATTCGATGGCATGACCGGAGAAAACAACATCCTGCTGGGTATAGCCGAGCGGCTGCCCAGCGGCGATGCGGATCTGCTCGCGCACCAGGTCGATGCCGGAGATCGCCTCGGAGACCGGGTGCTCCACCTGCAGGCGGGTGTTCATCTCGATGAAGGCGAACTGCCCGTCCTGGTACAGGAATTCCAGCGTGCCCGCGTTGCGGTAGCCGATCTTCTTCAACGCGCTGGTCACGGTCTCGCCCAGGGCGTCGCGCTGTTCGGCGGTGATGACCGGGGAGCCGGCCTCTTCCAGCACCTTCTGGTGGCGGCGCTGGAGCGAGCAGTCGCGCTCGCCGATATGCACCACCTCGCCATGGTTGTCGGCCAGGATCTGCAGCTCGATATGGCGCGGCTTGTCCAGGTATTTTTCCATGTACACGGCGTTGTTGCCGAAGGCAGCACCCGCTTCCGCGCGGGCCTCGCGCCAGGCGGCCTCAAGCTCGGAAGCCTCGCGGGCGACCTTCATGCCGCGCCCGCCGCCGCCCGCCGCCGCCTTGATCAGCACCGGGTACATGATCCGCTCGGCGACGTCGCGCGCCTCTTCCAGCGAGGCGAGTTCGCCCGGCGAGCCGGGCACCAACGGCACGCCGAGATCCGCCATGGTGGTCTTGGCGGTGATCTTGTCGCCCATCATGCGGATATGCTGCGCCGTGGGGCCGATGAACACGAGGTTATGCGCCTCCACCATCTCGGCGAAGGCGGCGTTCTCGGAGAGGAAGCCGTAGCCCGGGTGGATCGCCTCGGCGCCGGTGATCAGCGCGGCGGAGATGATGGCGGGCATGTTGAGGTAGGAGTCGCGCGCCAGCGGCGGGCCGATGCACACGCTCTCATCCGCCAGGCGGACATGCATGGCGTCGGCATCAGCCGTGGAATGCACCGCGACGGAGGCGATGCCGAGTTCCCGGCAGGCGCGCAGGACGCGAAGCGCGATTTCGCCGCGATTGGCGATGAGGATTTTCTTGAACATCTTATTCGATGATCATCAGCGGCTCGTCGAACTCCACGGGCGCGCCGGAGGTGACCAGGATCTGCTTCACCACGCCCGCGCGCGGGGCCTTGATCTGGTTGAAGGTCTTCATCGCTTCGATCAGCAGCAGGGTGGCACCGGCCTCGACCGTCTGGCCGACCGTGACATAGGCCGGGGCGCCGGGTTCGGCGGAGAGATAGGCAACGCCGACCATCGGGCTCTTCACCAGGCCGGGGTGCTTGGAAAGGTCGGCGGGCGCGGCCGGGGCGGCGGGTGCTGCGGCGGCAACCGGGGCAGCCACGGCCACGGGGGCGGCAACCGGCATGGCCACCTGGGTAATGGCGCGGGCCAGCCGCACCTTGCGGTCGCCCTCGGCCAGTTCGATCTCAGAGAGGCCGGTCTCGTTCAGCAGCGCTGCGAGTTCGGCCAGGGTCTTGGGGTCGAATGTAAGGCTCATTGGTCGTCTTCTTCTTCCAGGATGTCGGAGAGGGCAATCAGCGCCAGCCTATAGCCCGCAAATCCAAGACCGCAAATCACCCCGGAGGCGGCGCGCGACACATAAGAGTGATGGCGGAAGGATTCGCGCTTGTGGATGTTGGACAGGTGCACCTCGATGACCGGGATCTCGAGCGTGGCGATCGCGTCCATCAGCGCAACCGAGGTATGCGAATACCCGGCGGGGTTGATGATCAGGCCGTTCGCGCGCTCGCGCGCCTCCTGCACCCAGGTGATCAGCTCGCCTTCCAGGTTGGTCTGCCGGCATTCGATGGCCAAGCCCAGGCCATCCGCGGTTTCCGCGCACAGGGTTTCCAAATCGTCCAGCGTGCCGGTGCCGTAGATATCCGGTTCGCGCGTGCCCAGGAGGTTCAGGTTCGGCCCGTTGAGGACCAGGATGAGTGGTGCTGCCATGATGAGTAATCCGCTAGCATAATGGAATCGAGCCCGCCAAATTTTTAAGCGCCCCTTGCGGGGGCCGGGGGGCAGCCCGATAATGCGGCGCATGAATAATACGGTTGAGATGCTGGCCCTGACGGTGAACGGCGAGGCCATGGAGCTGCCCCCCGGCACCAGCGTTGCCGGGCTGCTGGCGCGCATGGAGCTGGACCGCCGCAAGGTGGCGGTGGAGCGCAACCTGGAGATCGTGCCCCGTTCGCTCTACGAGACCACGCTGCTCGATGCGCGGGATGCGATCGAGATCGTTCACTTCGTCGGGGGTGGCTGACTATGGACGGCAGCGAGCAGGCCGGCGATCCGTGGATCGTCGCGGGGCGGAAGTTTTCCTCCCGCCTCGTGGTTGGCACCGGCAAGTACAAGGATCTTGAAACCACTGCCGCCGCCATTGAGGCCTCGGGCGCCGAGATGGTGACGGTGGCGGTGCGCCGCGTGAACCTCTCGGACCGCAACGCGCCGATGCTGCAGGATTACGTGAGCCCCTCGCGCTACACCTACCTGCCCAACACCGCCGGCTGCTTCACCGCCGACGAGGCCGTGCGCACCCTGCGCCTGGCGCGCGAGGCGGGGGGCTGGAACCTCGTGAAGCTGGAAGTGCTTGGGCCCCCGCCGACGCTGTACCCGGACATGGCCGCGACCCTGCAGGCCGCCGAGGCGCTGATCAAGGACGGCTTCGAGGTGATGGTGTACTGCTCGGACGACCCCATCGCCGCCAAGCGGCTGGAGGATATGGGCTGTGTCGCCATCATGCCGCTGGGCGCGCCGATCGGCTCCGGGCTTGGCGTGCAGAACCCGCTGATGATCCAGATGATCATCGAGCAGGCCAAGGTGCCGGTGCTGGTCGATGCCGGTGTCGGCACGGCGTATGACGCCACCTTCGCCATGGAACTGGGCTGCGACGCGGTGCTGGTGAACTCCGCCATCGCCCTGGCCGGTGACCCGGTGCTGATGGCCCGCGCCATGAAGGCGGGGGTGGAGGCCGGGCGCCTTGCCTACCGTGCCGGACGGATTCCGCGCAAAGGCTTCGCCACGGCGTCCTCGCCGATGACGGGGCTGATCCGCTGAAGGCGCTGCACGCCGTACCCGAGATCGCGGCTAATTTCGTCGCACCCTATCTCGTTTACGAGGCGTTGGATGCTCGTTTCGGCGATACGGACGCGCTCATCGCCTCCGCCGTGCCGCCCTTGCTGTGGAGCGGCTACGAGCTGGCCAAGGCAAAGCGGCTGGATGCCGTCTCCTCGCTCGTGGTGGCGGGGATTTTGTTCACCCTGCTCGCCACCGCGCTCGGTGGTTCGCCGCGGCTCATCCAGGTGCGCGAGGTGCTGGTCACGGGTGCCGTCGGCGTCCTGTTCCTGGCCTCGCTGGCGCTGAAAAGACCGATTATCTTCTATCTCGCCCGCGCCGCCTCGGCCCGCCGCACGCCGGAAGGCGAGACGGAATTCGAGGCGCTGTGGGAAAATCCCGGCGTGGCGGAGGGATTCCGGATGATGACGGCGGTGTGGGGCGTGGGCCTCATCTGCCAGACGGGCGTGATGGTATGGCTCGCCTATATCTGGCCGATTCCGCGCTATCTGCTGCTCTCGCCCTTCATTGGTTACGGCATCCTCGCGCTGCTGCTGGGCTGGAGCCTGTGGTACGGGGCAAAGCGCAAGGCGCTCCGGGCGCTCGCCGCCGCGCACGCCCGGAGCAAGCCCCAAGACCGTTAAGTCACGCGGCAGCCATCCGGCGGCGCGATTAATTGGTTCGGCGTATCAGGCAGTCGCTCGGCGTCTGCGCGGCGTAGGGGCGCCAGATCTGCGTCTCGCCGAGAATCGGCAGGCCGATATAGCCGCGCATATGCAAATTGCCCTGGGCGTCGAACGTCACCGTCGCACTGTATACGGCGCCGTCGCGCGGGTCGGTCACGGTGCCGTTCCATCTCACCGTGCCGTCATCGGCGGTCCTGGGGGCGACCTGGAAGATGATGTCGCCGCATTGCAGGTCGCCGCGCCAATCGAGCGGCGGAGGGTCGTTGGGGTGGTCCAGCACCATGCCGGAGATGCGGCCGCACAGATCCGTCCCGCATTGCGCGACGCTGATCACGGTTCCGCTGTTGTCGGTGCTCCAGCTTCCAGAGGGGTATGTAACGGAGGCGGGTGAGGCGGCGGCGGCCTGCGCCAAGGCGAGGCCGCCGCTCAGCCACAAGGCGGCAAGCCAGCGGCTATACAAGAAAAGTCTCCCAGACAGTGCGTATTCTTGTGCAATCCGTCGAGAAATCATTACCAATAGCGGGCGTGACCGGGCCAGCGAAAAACCCCGCCAGCCCGGAGTTTCTGGCGTGATGTGGCAGAAAAGCCGCAATACTGAAGGGGTTCTGGCCATTTAATGGTGTACTGCGTGTCGTTCCTGCCCCTCAGTTGGAGCGCGCGCGGGGCGGAACAATCAGCAAATACTCTTAGCTGAGTTGCATGGCGTAACGGGTATAGCCGTCCCCGGCATCGCCCTGGCTGGTGATGTTGCCGAGCGGCAGCAGCGCCTTGGCGGCTTCCGGCGCGCTCTCGAACACTGCCGTCACCGGCGTGCCGATGGCAGCGAAGCGCCAGACCTCTGGCGTGGCCACGGTGACCGGCTTATGCGCGAGGATGTAGCGGATGATGACATCCTGCGTCTTGTCCGGCGCGTCCAGCACCACATCCGCCGGGTCATGCACGATGCCGCCGCTATCGGCGCGGTAGTTGTTGGTGATGACGATGAAGTCCTGGCCGTCGTCCACTGGCGCGCCCTGGTAGCACAGGTTGACGATGCGGTGCGCCTGCGGGTGCGCCAGCCCGTGCGCGCCGTAGCGGTTGGGCTGGGTGAGGTCGATCTCATAGGTCACCCCGGCGATGACGTCGAAGATATAAGACGGCACGCGCGGGCGCAGCAGCGCCTGCGGGGCGGGGTTGGCGGGGTCGATGCGGTTGAAGATGCCCGCGGAGCGCTCCAGCCACTCGCGCAGCGTGGCGCCGTTAACGCGCAGCGCCGCCACGGTGTTGGGGTAGCTGTAGAGGTCCGCCACGTCCTTGATGGCGATCCCGCCGGCGGGGAGGTCCACGTAGTTCTCGGGGGACTGGTAGCCCTCCTTGAAGGGGGCTGCGGCGGAGAGCACCGGCAGGCCAAGCACCTCATCGGGCAGGAGCGGCGTGGCGTACCAGGTCTGGGCCGCGTTCACCAAAGCGAGCGAGCTGTCCGCCCCGTTCACCAGCGCCAGATAGGAGTTCACCGGCTGGGTCAGCTGGCCGATCGGCTCGCGGATCCAGGCCAGCGTCTTCCGGTGTTCCGGCGCCACTGCCGCATCCACCGCCGCGTTGTTGGCGGCGAGCGAGATCACCTCCTGGTCCTGGCGCTGGGCGATGGGGATGGTGGCGCAGGTGAAGTCGCTGACCACCCACTTGCCGCCCGACTGGGTGAGGGTGAGGTCGATCTGCCCCAGCTCCCCGCCCCAGAAGCCGGGCATCACCGCGGGGACGCCGTTCAGCGTACCGCGCGTGGCGTCCACCCCGTCCACCCCGGCGTAATCCGGCCCGGGGAAGCTGCGGTGCGAATGCCCGGTGAAGATGACGTCGATGCCCGGCACGGAGGCCAAATAGAGGCTGGCGTTTTCCTCGCCGCCCTGGCGGGGTGCGGCGGAGATGCCGGAATGGGCCAGCGCGATGACGAGGTCCGCCTGCTGGCGCAGGGCTGGCACATGGGCGCTGGCGGCCTCTACGATATCCTGCGTGCGCACCTGGCCGCGCAGATGGTCGCGGTCCCAATTGGTGATTTGCGGCGGCAGGAAGCCGATGACGCCGATCTTCAGCTTGTGTTTGCTGCCATCCTCGGCGGTGAATTCGCGCTCCAGCAGCAAGGTGGGGGGCAGGCAGGGCGAGCCGTCCTCATGCAGGTAATTGGCCGAGCAGAAGGGGAAATTCGCCCCGGCGACGGCCTTGTTCAGGAAGTCCAGCCCGTAATTGAATTCATGGTTGCCGAGCGTGGCGGCATCAAAGCCCATGGTGTTCATGGCGCGGATGGTGGGGTGGACGCCATCGGTGGGGAAATTGCCCGGCATCGCCACGTAATCGGCCAACGGGTTGCCCTGGATGATGTCCCCATTGTCGAACAGCATGGAATTGGGCGCCCCGGCCCGCGCGGCGGCGGCCAGGGTGGCGACCTTGGTCAGCCCGACGCTCTCATCCGGCTCGTCGCGGAAATAGTCGTAATCCTCGACGAAGCTATGCAGGTCCGAGGTTTCCAGCAGGCGCAGGCGGATGACCGGGCCGGTGTCGGCCAGCGCCCCTGCCGCGGGCAGCAGCGCGGCGGCTTGCAGCAGGGCGCGGCGCGTCAGGTCTAGGCGCATGGCCGCCTTGGAATCGTCTTAAGGCGTGGCGTTGGGGTGCGCGGCGGCGTAGGCCTGCTGGTCCGGCGTCATCTCAAACCCGACCAGGATCTGCAACTGCGCGGAATCGGGCACGTTGGGCACCTCGATCTTCGCCGGCTTGCCGGTGGCGAAGGCCATGCTGACATTGCCGTTGAATTTCAGCGTCACGTTATAGGGCGACTTGGAGATTATGCTGTCATCCTGGGTGATGGCGGCGAACCAGGGCAAAGTGAGCGGCTGGCCGTTATTCGCCGGACCGTTATCCGCCTGGAATGCGGGTTTCACCGTGACCAGCAGCGCGCGCTTGTGCTTCTCCAGCACGCACTCGCCGGAGAAGCCGGTGATCTGCGCGGTGGTCAGCTGCGCCGCCACGTCCGACCGTCCGGGCAGGAAGGTGCTCAGCGTCTGCGCCTGTTGCAGCAAGGCCACCTGCGGGCAATACAGAGCGGCCTGCTGGCCGGTGTTAGGCTTGGGGTTGCCGCCGCAGCCGGTAAGGGCGGCGAGGCTGATCAGTGCGGCAAGGGCGGTGACGCGGGATTCTTTCATGCGCCCTCCCTTGCCAGAATTTTCACGCCCGGTCATCTACGGGCATGGCAGTTTATACGGAAGTTACGGACGAGGCGCTGACGGAATTCCTGGCGCGCTACGATATCGGCACGCTGCTCGCCTATCGCGGCATCGCCGAGGGCGTGGAGAACAGCAATTACGCGCTGAAGACCACACAGGGCGATTTCATCCTCACCCTTTACGAGAAGCGGGTGAACCCGGCGGACCTGCCCTGGTTCCTGGGGCTCATGGAGCATCTGGCCGCGCATGGGCTCTCCTGCCCGCTGCCCGTGCGGGCAAAGGATGGCCAGAACCTGAACCCGCTGGCCGGGAAGATCGCCGCCATCACCACCTTCCTGCCCGGCGTGTGGCCGCGCCGTGTGCTGGCCGAGCATTGCGAGCCGCTGGGTGCGGCGATGGCAAAGCTGCATCTGGCCGGGCAGGGCTTCGCGCCGACGCGCCAGAACGGGCTGGGGCCGGATTCCTGGGGTCCGCTGCTGGCCAAGTGCGAGGGCGCCGATTCCGTGCAGCCGGGCCTGGCGGCGGAGCTGGCCGGCTGGCTGGAGCGGATTGTCTCCGCTTGGCCGCAAGACCTGCCAGTGGGGCATATCCATGCCGATCTGTTCCCGGACAACGTGTTCTTCCTCAATGGCGGGATTTCCGGGCTGATCGATTTCTACTTCGCCTGCACGGACATCTACGCCTACGACGTGGCGATCTGCCTCAACGCCTGGTGCTTCGAGCGGGATTTTTCCTTCAACATCACCAAATCCCGCGCGTTGCTGCGCGGCTATATGGCGCATCGTGGGCTCTCGGCGGCCGAGCAGGCGGCGTTGCCGGTGCTGGCCCAGGGGGCGGCCATGCGCTTTCTGCTGACGCGGCTGTACGACTGGCTGAACACCCCGGAAGGCGCGCTGGTCACGCCGAAAGACCCGATGGATTATTACCGCCGCCTGCGCTTTCACCTCGCCGCCAGGGATGCCTCCGCCTATGGACTCTGATACCGTGGAAAACATTGTCGAGATCTGGACCGATGGCGGCTGCAAGCCGAATCCGGGCCCTGGCGGCTGGGGCGCGATCCTGAAATTCAAGGGCACGCTGAAGGAGCTTTCCGGCGCCGAGGCCGAGACCACCAATAACCGCATGGAGCTGACCGCCGCGGCGGTGGCGCTGGCGGCGCTGACCCGCCCGTGCAAGGTGGTGCTGCATACCGACAGCGAGTACCTGAAGAACGGCATCACCCGCTGGCATGCCGGCTGGGTGCGCAAGAACTGGCGCAGCTCCACCGGCGACCCGGTGAAGAACATGGACCTCTGGCAGCGCGTGCTGGAAGCGGCGAAGCCGCACGAGATCGACTGGCGTTGGGTGCGCGGCCATTCGGGCGATGTGATGAACGACCGCGCCGACGCCCTGGCCACCGCGGCGCGCGAGCAGCTGGTGCGGGCGGGTTAAGCCCGTAGCTTCTCCGGGGGCAGCAGCACCAGCGTGCCCCAGGCGCAGAACGTGCCGGTGATGAGCCCGGCCAGCACGTCCGACAGGAAATGGTAATCGGCGCCGACCAGCCCGGCCATCACGGCGAGGATGACGGCGGCGCAGAGCGGGCGCCAGCGGGGGCGCAGCACCCAGAGCACGCCGAGCGGTGCCGAGATATAGGCGGTGTGGCCGGAGGGGAAACCGCCATAGAGGGGGCTGTCAGTCAGCGGGTGGAAGCCGTACAGCCCGTATTTCAGCCAGGAGCCGGGCCAGGGGCGGCCGAACAGCCATTTCAGCTCATCCTTGGCGGCGGTGGCGGCCAGGGTGGCGAGGCTGAGGCGCAGCCAAAGCGGATGAAGCCGCGTCACCCCGCGCAGTTTTTGCAGCGCCGCCCAGCACAGGAACAGCCCCGAAGCGGGCAGCGGCAGCAGCGAGGGCGCGGCGCAGGCCTGGAAGAGCCGGCGCAAGCCGCTATGCGCGGCGAAGAACAAGGTAATCGGCTGGTCCAGCCAGAGGATGCCCAGCAGCGTGGCGCAGGCGAGCGCCAGCCAAAACGCGGCCAGGGCGAGGGGAAGGAGCGGTCTCAGGGGATGAGAACGGTGCTGCCGGTGGTCTGCCGGGCTTCCATCGCGGCGTGGGCGGCGGCGGCATCGGCCAGCGGGAAGGTCTGGTTGACCTGGATCTTCACCGCGCCGGAGAGTACGGCATCGAACAGGCTCTGCGCCGAGGCGTTAAGGTCCGCCGGATTGGCGGTGTAGGTGGCAAAGCCCGGACGCGTGAGATACAGGCTACCCTTGGCGCCAAGGGTCAGGATATCCACCGGGGGCACGGGGCCGGAGGCGTTGCCGAACGAAACCATGAGGCCGAACGGGGCCAGGCAGTCCAGGCTGGGGGAGAACGTGTCCTTGCCCACGCTGTCATACACCACCGGCACCATGGCGCCGCAGGTGATGCGCTTCACATCCGCCGCCAGGTTGGCGTGGCCGATGATGGCGTGCGCCGCGCCGTTGGCCAGGGCCAGCTTCGCCTTCTCGGCGGTGGAGACCACACCGATGACAGTGGCGCCGAGATGCGCTGCCCACTGGCACATGATGAGGCCGACGCCGCCAGCCGCAGCATGGACCAGGATGGTCTGGCCCTTCTGCACCTTGAACGTGCGGTGCAGCAGGAATTGCGCGGTGATGCCCTGCAGCATCATCGCTGCGGCGGTCTTGAAATCTATGCCCTCCGGCAGCTTCACCAGCCGGTCGGCGGCGATGATGCGCTCCGTGGCATAGGCGCCGAGCGGCCCGCCGGCATAGGCCACGCGGTCCCCGGGGACGACGTTGGTTACCGCCTCGCCCACGGCCTCGACCACGCCAGCACCTTCCATGCCGATGGTGGCCGGCAGCGGCGCCTTGTACAGCCCGGTGCGGAAATAGACGTCGATGAAGTTCAACCCGACCGCCTCATGGCGCACCAGCGCGTCGTGCGGGCCGGGCTGAGGGGTGGGAACCTGCTCCCATTTCAGCACGTCCGGGCCGCCGGTGGCATGGATTCGGATGGCTTTGGTCATCATTTGCTGGCCCTGATTCGTTGTTCGAGGTCGAGCAGGATGCGTTTGGTGGCAAGCCCCTCGCCACCGGAATAGCCGCCCATGCCGGCGCTGCCCAGTACACGGTGGCAGGGGATGAGAATGGGGATGGGGTTGGCGGCATTGGCGCCGCCGACCGAGCGGGCCGAGCCGCCCGCAACCGCCGAGATCTCGGCATAGCTGCGCGTCTCGCCCAGCGGGATCTGCCGCAGCGCGGCCCACACCTTCCGCCGGTACGCGGTGCCGTATGGGTTCAGCGGCAGGTCGTCCGGCAGGTTGGCGTCCTCGTCGAAATACGCGTCCAGCGCCGCCTTGGCGCGGGTGAGCAGGGGCGAGGGCTCCTGGAGGCTGCCCCAGCCCCATTCGAGCGCGACAATGGCGTCATCTTCCGCGAACAGCGTGAGGTCGCCGACCGGAGAGTGCATGGAAAGTGAGGGCATGGGGCGCAGGCTAGTCTGAGCTAGGTGCTGGATCAAGCGGGGGGATTGCGGCGCGGCCGCGGAGTAAGCCAGAACGTGGCCAGAATGTTGCATCCGCGCCTAGCATTTCTGCCCTGCCTCGCCTTGGCCGCCTGCGCCGGGCCGCGCCTGGAATCGCCCAGCCATTTCGGCACGCCGACGCATCTGAGCTGCGTGCCCTATGCGCG
>NZ_JBKQJR010000083.1:0-16755 GCF_052326845.1 Acidocella sp.
CAACGCCCGGGTTGAGCCCCAGCCGGGCGCGATTGACGATCCGCTGGAGCGGATCGCGGCCGGATGCATGGCCTTTATCGGCCAGGCGGTGCGCGACCCGGCCTGGGGCGCCCTGACCGCGCGCGGAACGTGGGCGTTCCCCGGGGTCGCCGGCGCGGCGCGTGAGCACCTAAGAGAGAATCTGCGGCATGCCGCCTTGCAAGGGCGTCTCGCGCCGCTCCCCGCCGAAGTCGGCTTCGACATCGTCATGGGGATTGTTCTGCAGGCAATGCGTTCGGCGAGCGAGAGCCGATTGTCGGCGTCGGATGTCCCGCTGGCAGTTTGCGGAACCTTGCGCGCGCTTGGCGTCTCTGCCGGGGAGGCGGAACGGATCGTAGACCGCCTCCCCGAGCCGCTACCCGCGCCCTCGTCTAACCTCCGGTCTCAATAACCGGTTTCCATCAAAACCAAAGGAGTGAACGTTATGGCGACAAATCTCTTGCACTACGAAGTCAATGGAACTTCGCATTGGGGCGTCGTGTCGAAGTCAGGGATCGCGCCGCTCGACGGCGAGTATCCGACGACAGCGGCGTTGATCGAACGCGGCGAGGCCGATTGGCGAGCGGCGGCGGCGAAGACGCCAAGCATTAAAATCGATTCTGTCACAATCCTTTCGCCGGTGACCACGCCCTGCCGCGTCTACTGCCAGGGCGCCAACTATCGCCAACACATGATCGAGTCCGGCATGGATCCGGACGCGAAGCTGTTCAATATGTTCTTCACCAAATCCGACGCGTCGGTCAGCTCCGCGCGCGGCGTCGTTCGGCGGCCCGAGCACGTGGCACTGCTCGATTACGAAATCGAGCTGGCGCTCATATTCCGCCGGCCGATAACGTCGGCGGTGACAGTCACCAGGGATTCGCTCAAGGATTACGTGTTCGCGATCGCCATTGCCAACGACCTCAGCGCGCGCGACGTGCAACTGCCGCAAACCCAGTTCTTCAAGGGCAAGAGCTACCGGGGCTTTTGCCCGATCGGCCCCTGGTTGACCCTGCTCGAGCCGGAGGAGTTCGGCTATCTCGATCAACTTGATCTCCAGCTCACCGTCAACGGGACCGTTCGTCAGATCGATACGACAGGTAATCTCGTGTTCAAGCCCGCCGAGACGATCTCGGAGCTGTCGACATTCGCCAACGTCGCGCCGGGGGACGTGCTGCTAACTGGTACGCCCAGCGGATGTGCGCTTCGCGTGCCGCCTCCGCCGATCCGCCGGCTGGTTCAGCTGCTGCCGGAGCGGCAGTTTTGGAAACTGTTTCTCAATGGGCAGCGCCGCCGTCCGCAGTATCTTCAGCCTGGAGACCGGATCAACGCCCGCATTCATAGCGCCGACGGCCGGGTAGACCTCGGCGAGCAGATGACCGAGGTCCTCGGCTGACCTTTGCTAATGGCTCGTCAGCGGCGTTCCTTTTTGGGGCGGCCCACGGCTTTCGTCCGCCTTCAGTCTGCATTCGCGGCGCAAGGCGCGGTGCGTGCGGCGCGCGCTACGCGAGCCACTTGCGCGAGCGCCGAGGTCGCTTGCGATTCCTCGGCGCCGATGGCGCGCAGTACAGAACGGATTGCCGGCTGCCGGTCGCCCGGCGAAAGGCGGCCTTCGCCGATCGCCGCCAAGACCTGGAGCACGACGCCGAGCACCGCCTCCAGGCCCAGAGCAAACGAAAGGTCACCGTGGGGAGCCGTGTCGATAACACGCTCCAGATCCTCCGACAGCCGGCGGCGGGCAGATTCGCCGACCGCCGGATAGTATCGCGCCATTCGAGCCACCAGCGAGGCCCAGTCCGGGTCGTCCAGCGCCTTTTCAAGGAATGCATCGCAGCCGAATGCGATTCGAACGAGCGGGTCGTCGATCGATAGCCGATGCGGCTGAAGCATTTCGTCGAAGGTCTTGATCAGGTCGTCAGCAACGGCGGCGGTCAGCGCGTGCATGTCTTTGAAATGGACGTAAAAAGTTCCCTTCGCGACCCCAGCCTCGCTGACGAGGTCATCGACCGTGACGGAGTCCCATGGGCACTTTGCGAAGAGCGCATTCGCAGCCGCCAGGATTTGCGCCCTGGTTCTGGCGCGCTTCTCCGCGCCAATCTCGGCCCGCCGCTCAAGGTTGATCTTCGCCATGTCGCCTCTTGCTCCAAATCAAGATGTTAGTCTATAACGTCAAACTGACCAAATCGTCTTTGTTTATCGCCAGACGCCTCTACGCAGCAAGCCCTACCCTGCTCCCCAGCGGCCCAATATCGTCTAGATCCTCTCCGACGAGCAGGGGTGGAAGGATGTCGGCTATCATGGCTCGGATATCCGAACTCCGAACATCGATGCTCTCGCCAAAGGTGGCGCGCGTCCGGAGCGGTTCTGTGAACGCTACGCGGAACTGCATTGATTTGTCTTGCAAGTCCCGTTTTCCAAGCGTTCTATGTTTGAGCGAATTCATTGCAAGGGTGGCGTCAGATATGGCTCAGTATGGCGGTGATGAATTTTGGCCCCTCACATGGGCGCGGGCAGGCCAGGCGGTGACCCCAGCGGTTGCTCATCAAGGTGCCTTAAGCACCACGCCGGGTGAGATGCAACTGCAAGCGAGGGTTTCCGTCGCTTCAGAGTCCGCCCAGCGCTTTTGGTGACGCCTTGATGCCTCCGCCGCACCGTATCGCGCTTGCTGTCGTTCCGGCGCTGGCTCTGGCTGGCTGCATGGTTGGCCCCAACTTTACAACGCCCAAGACCGACGTCGCCGGTCAGTATCAAAACGCCGGGCATCTCCAGGCCGGCGCGGTTAACGATGCCATCTGGTGGCAGAATTTCAACGACCCTGTTCTTACCCAGCTTATCCAGATTGGCTATCAGAACAATCTGTCAGTACAGGTTGCTGGCCTGCGCGTACTCCAGGCGCGCGCGCAACTGGCCGCGGCCGTGGGTGAGCTTTATCCGCAGCAACAGGGCGCATTCGGCAGCTATACCTATGAGCGCCAAAGCGAGGCCGCGCCGACCAATATCGATGGCATCGCCACGTATCTAAATGTCGCCCAGCTTGGCTTCACGGCGAACTGGGAGCTGGATTTTTGGGGTAAATTCCGCCGCGCGGTCCAGGCGAACGATGCCGATTTCCTGGGCTCGATCGATGCGTATGACGCTGCTTTGGTCACTCTCACCTCGGACATCGCCAAAACCTATATCAGCATCCGCACGCTACAGGCGCAAATTCAGGTCGCCCAGACCAATATCGGGGTGCAGACCGAAAGCCTGCGCATCGCCAGGGTGCAGTTCAATGCCGGACAAACCAGCCAGCTGGACGTACAACAGGCCCAGACACAACTTGGCATCACTCAGGCGACATTGCCAACGCTGCAGGCTCAGCTTGGCACCCAGAAAGATGCGCTCGCGGTCCTGCTGGGCACCACGCCCGACAAGGTTGACCCCCTGCTGGCGGGCGGCACCGCCATTCCGCAGGCGCCATCCGGCGTCGCCATCGGCATCCCGAAAGACCTGCTCCGGCAGCGGCCGGATGTGAAACAGGCAGAACTTGCCGCGGCCAGCCAGTCGGCGCTGCTCGGTGTCGCCAAGGCGCAGCTCTACCCGGCGCTCTCACTCTCCGGCACTTTTGGCTGGGAATCCAGCACATCCAATGGCGCCTCATTGGGCAATCTGTTCAATTGGTCCGACCGGGCCATCACACTCGGCCCCTCGGTACAAATTCCGCTGTTCAATTACGGCCAGCTCACCAACCAGGTGCGCGCGCAGGACGCGGCATTCGAGCAATCAATCCTGAACTATCAGAACACCGTCCTGCAGGCCCAGCAGGAGGTGCAGGACGCCATTACCGATTACGTGCAGGCGCAAAACGCCGTGGTGGCGCTCAATGTTGCCGCTGAGTCGGCGGTGCAAGCAACCAACCTCGCCATGATCCGCTATATTGACGGCGCCACCGATTACACCACGGTACTGACCGTCGAGCAGGCACAGTTGCAGGTCCAGAATTCGCTGGCAGTCGCCGAGGGGAATGTGCCGCAATCACTTGTGGCCCTCTACGCCGCTCTCGGCGGTGGCTGGCAGATCGCCCAAGGCCATGACGTCATACCCGAAAGCATCAAGGCCGACATGGCGCGCCGGACCAACTGGGGCGGCCTGCTCACCCCGGAGAATCATGCGGCGCCCACGACCCGTACTGAACAGTTTAAGCAAACCTATGTGCCAACCTGGTGACCCGCATGAGAAGGTGTAGCGTCTCCTCAAAACGCCGTTCCGCACAGCTCGCCGGGCTGCTGCTTGCAGTTTCGCTTGCTGGCTGCGGCAAGAGCAACACCTACCAGCCGCCGCCGCCGCCGCCGGTCGTCACGAGCAAGCCCGTGCAGATGCCAATGACCACCTATCTCAATGTCACCGGCAGCACGGTGGCGGTGAACTCGGTGCAGCTCGTGGCCCGCGTCTCCGGCTATCTTACCAGCATCGACTACACGGACGGCAGCGTCGTCAAAAAGGGCCAGCAGCTTTTCGTCATCGAGCAGCCGCCTTACGTCGCCAAGTTGCAACAGGCACAGGCCGCGGTCGCCCAGGCGAAGGCGCAGGTGATTTACGCGCAAGCGCAATATGACCGCCAGCTGGTGATGATTAAGCAAAACGCCACCTCGCAGGCCAATGTTGAACAATGGCTGGCAACCCGGGATGCGGACCAGGCGCAAGTGCTGGAAGCCATTGCGAATGAGCAAATAGCGCAAATCAATTACGGCTATACCTCTGTCACCGCGCCTTTCGACGGGCGGGTCAGCCGGCATCTGGTCGATGCTGGCAATCTGGTCGGTAATGGGACCGCTACCAATCTCGCCACAATCGACCAGCTCAACCCGATCTATGTTTATTTTAACATCAATGAGTTGGACCTGCTGAAGATCCGGGCCGCGCTGATCGCCATGGGGCGCAACCCGAATAATGTGACCGGCTCACCGGTTTTCGTCGCTCTGCAATCGGAAGCCGATTATCCACATCCCGGTAAAATTGATTATGTCGCCACCAGCCTGGACCCATCTACCGGCACCCTCCAGGTCCGCGCCGTGCTCAATAACGACAGCGACATTCTGCTGCCTGGCCTGTTTGTCCGCGCGCGAATTCCGCTCGGCGGCGCCCGGCAGCAACTGGCTTTGCCTGACGCCGCGGTGCAGAGCGACCAGGCGGGCCCCTATGTTTATGTCGTCGGCGCTGACAACGTCGTCTCCCAGGTCCGCGTGCAAACCGGCGTCGACGAAAACGGCTTTATCGCGGTGACCGGCCTTGATCCCGCGGCTCAGGTGATCGTCGATGGCGTGCAGAACGCCGCACCAGGCAGCGCGGTCGCGCCGACCGAACATGATCTCTCCGCCCCCGCAGCCAGTAATCCCGGCTAGGTCATCCCATGCTCTCACAATTTTTCATCGAACGGCCGGTTCTCGCGAACGTTATCGCCGCCCTGTTCATCCTACTGGGGCTGGTCGCCATTGCTACCTTGCCTATTGCGGAATATCCGGAAATCGTTCCGCCTACCATTCAGGTTACCACCAGCGACCCGGGGGCTGACGCCAAGACTCTGGTGAATACTGTTGCCCTGCCCATCGAACAGCAGGTCAACGGCGTACAGGACATGCTGTACATGCAGTCCACCAGCACCAGCGGCGGCAATTATACGCTCATCGTCACGTTCAAGGTTGGCACGGATCTCAACTTCGCGCAGGTGCTGGTGCAGAACCGTGTGTCCGCGGCGCTTGCCCAGTTGCCGTCCGCGGTGCAGCGCCAAGGCGTTGTCGTTCAGCAGAAATCCACCGCGATTTTGCAGTTCATCACCCTCACCTCTCCGCACAAAACCTATGATGGATTGTTTCTGAACAACTACGCCATCATCAACATGCAGAACGAGCTGGCGCGGCTGCCGGGCGTGGGCAATGTGAATGTCTACGGCACTGGCGAATACGCCATGCGCATCTGGCTCGACCCCGAAAAGATGCAAGGCTTCGGTCTGACGCCCAATGATGTCATTAACGCGCTGCGCGAGCAAAATGTCGCCGTGCCGGCTGGCCAGATCGGCGGGCCGCCCGTCAGCTCACCGCAAGCCTATCAGCTCACCGTCAACGTGCCGGGCCTGCTCTCGGACCCCAATCAGTTCGCCAATATCATCGTCAAGTCGAGCAGCGCCGTCAGCGCCAGCGGCGTAACGGCCAGCCAGATTGTCCGCATACGCGATGTCGGCCGGGTCGAGCTTGGCTCCGTCAACTACAACATTCAATCCAGCCTTGACGGTCAGCCCTGTGCCTCCATCGCCATTTATCAAACGCCAGGCGCGAACGCGCTCGCCGTCGCCAATGAAGTCCGCCGCGCAGTCGCGAAAATGGCGAAGCAGTTCCCGCCGGACATGCAGTACAACATTCCGTTCGACACGACGACTTTCGTATCGGAATCGGTTCATGAGGTTTACAAGACCCTGTTCGAAGCCGGCCTCCTCGTACTCGCCGTGATCCTGGTGTTTCTGCAGAGCCTCCGCGCCACTTTTGTGCCTGCCACCACAATCCCGGTCACCATCATCGGCGCCTTCGCGGCCATGGCCATGCTGCATTTTTCCATCAACATTCTCACGCTGCTGGGGCTGGTACTCGCCATCGGCATCGTGGTCGATGACGCCATCGTGGTGGTCGAAGGTGTCACCCATAAAATGGAAGTTGAGGGGGCGGACGCGAAAAAGGGCGCGATCAGTGCGATGAAGGATCTGACCAGCCCGATTGTCGGCATCACCTTGGTGTTGATGTCGGTGTTTATTCCCGCTGGTTTCATGCCCGGCATTACCGGCCAGATGTACGCCCAGTTTGCCCTGGTGATCGCCTCCACCGCGCTGATCAGCGCCATTGTCGCGCTGACACTCAGCCCTACCCAATGCGCGTTGTTTCTCAAGCCGGCGAAACCCAACGCCAAAAAGAACATTGTCTTTCGTGCCTTCGATCGGCTCTACTATCCGCTCGAAGACGCCTATGTGCGACTCATCGACCGCATGGTCCACCACAGCGTGCTGATGGCGGTCATTGGCCTCGGGCTGATCGCTCTGGCCATTTTTGGCCTCGGCCGGATTCCCTCCGCCTTCATCCCGATCGAGGATCAGGGCTACATGATGGTCAGCGTTCAGTTGCCGGATTCTGCCTCGATCGGCCGCACCAATGCCATGCTCGCTCTCCTTGACGGCAAGATCGCCAAATTGCCCAGTGTCGAGAACCAGATTACCGTCAGCGGCGTCTCACTGCTCGATAATAGCGCCACGCTTTTTAATGCCGGCGTTATCTACGTCATGCTGAAGCCCTGGGACGTTCGCGGCAGCAAGGAAGGCCTCCTGCCGGTTTACAAGGAACTCAGCGAGATCGCCGCTTCAACGCCCGGCGCCAAGATTCTGGTGGTCCCGCCGCCGCCGATTCAGGGCCTTGGCCAATCCGGCGGGTTCCAGGGTGTTGCCGAGTTGCAGGATGGCAGCTTTGACTACGCCAAACTGCAACAGGTTGCCGACCTCATCACCCGCGACGCGAACAGCCAGAGCGGGTTGGCGAACGTTTTCACCACCTACCGGTCGCAAGCGCCGCAGGTCTCGTTTGTTGTGGATCGTACCAAGGCGCGCTCCCTTGGTGTCGCCGTCGGCGACGCTTACGACACGCTGCAGAGCTACCTAGGCTCATCCTATGTCAATCTCTTCACGAAATACGGTCAGGTTTTCCCGGTCTATGTTCAGGCAGATCCCAGCGCCCGCATGACCCCTGCAGACGTGCGCAATTACAATGTCCGCAACAATACGGGGCTTATGGTGCCGCTGGGCACGCTGGCCGATATCACGCCGAGCCGTGGTCCGCCGATTATCACGCTTTACAATACCTATCCGAGCGCCATGATCAACGGCGCCTCGGCGCCAGGCTATAGTTCGGGCCAGTCCTTGAGCGTCATGGACGATTTGACCCGGCACGTGCTTCCCTCCGGCTTCGGCTTTGAATGGACCTCCACGGCATATCAGGAAAAACTCGCAGGTAATGCCAGCACACTGATTTTCGGCCTGTCTCTGCTCCTTGTGTACTTGGTCCTCGCTGGCCAGTATGAAAGCTGGATCACGCCGATCTCGGTTCTGCTGGCCGTACCACTGGCTTTGTTGGGGACCGTCGGCGCCCTCACCGCGCTCGGCTTGGCGAACAACATCTACACCCAGATCGGTTTGGTTCTGTTGATCGCGATGGCCGCCAAAAACGCCATTCTCATCGTCGAGGTTGCCCGCGAGCAACGCTCCTCGCAAGGCAAGACCGTCATAGAAGCGGCGGTATTGGCGGCGAAAACCCGTTTCCGGCCGATCGTCATGACCTCGTTCGCCTTTATTCTCGGCGTTACACCTTTGATCTTGGCTTCGGGGGCCGGCGCAAATTCCCGCAAGTCGATCGGGATTGCGGTGGCCAGCGGCATGCTCGCCTCCACGTGTATCGCCGTTGTGTTTGTGCCGTCTTTCTACGTTGTGCTACAGCGTTTCAGTGAGCGCCGCCGCAAGAAGACCGCGGAAACGCTGGCTCCCGCGTCCGACAAATAGCCATGGTCATAACGGGAGACGATAAGCCAAACCCTCCGCTAATTCAGGCAGCCAGTTGTCTCAAACCATTCGATGACGGACATCTGGCCGCGTCTCTAGGAAAGCTTCGGTAAGGGCGGCAAGTCCAGGTTGGCGATCGTCCTGGCTTCCCTTGGCGCGACGCCCAACGCGCGAAGGACGAGTTCGGCCGCGTCGGCCCCGCTCGCGCGCCATGTCTTGTGGCCTTCGACAACCAACATCATGGCGGAAAGCGTCGATCCCGAGATCATCCCAAGCGCGGACTGGACCTGGTCTGGATCGATGCTGTAACGCTTCTGCTCCTGCCCTCGGCGCAAGTCGCCCGCCGGCGCACCGCCCCAGATGGCGCGCAGCGAATCATTGCTGAAGGTGTAGCGAACGATGAACCGCCCCCAGACGGGCTCCTCATGCGCACGGCGGACGAAGAACCGGATTCCGTTGGCAAGCCGGTGCGCGGGGTCGTCGATCTCCGCAAAGCTGCTGACGATCCTTCGGAGCATCTCGTCCGCGAGTCCCGCCGCCACTTCCTCGAACAAGGCGTCGGTCGAGCCGAGGTTGTTGTAGACGGTGCCGCGCGCGATGCCGGCCTCCTCGGCCAGTTCGCTGACGGTCAACTGCGTCACGCCTCTCTCCGCGAAGATTCGGAGGGCGGCGTCGTGAATGCGGGTCTCTGCGGTGCTCATCGAAGGGAAAAGCTTAGCATCAGATTTTCAGTTGACAAATTGAACATCGACGTTCAATATACGACAACATAATTCAAAACAAGTGAGGAAATCCAAGATGAACACCGTAATCGCGGCAAAGATTGCAGATGTCGAAGTGCCCGTCCTGATCGTCGGTGGCGGCGGCGCGGGTCTGACCTGCTCGATGCTGCTGGCGCAACTTGGCGTCGAGAGCCTTCTCGTCAGCTCGCTGCCTACAACGTCGATTCTGCCGAAGGCGCACGTGTTGAATCAGCGCACCATGGAAATACTCGCCGATGTCGGCCTCGCCGAAGCGATCTATGCCAGGAGCACGCCCGCTGAGAACATGAGCGCAATGGGTTGGTATGCCGGCCTCGCCGGTCCGGATCCGGATTTCGGCCGGCTGATCGGCAAGATCGAGACCTGGGGCTGCGGATACAACAATCTCAACTGGATGCAGGCCAGCCCGTGCCGTAGCGCCAATCTCCCCCAGATTCGCCTTGAGCCGGTCATGAAGACGCGTGCCGAAGAGCTAAGTCCTGGCGCCATTCGCTTCCACCACGAACTTGTCGGGCTCGAACAGGATAGCAACGGTGTGGTCGCCCGCATCAGGAACAACGACGACGGCACCGAGTATACGGTTAGGGCCCGCTACCTGCTTGGGTGCGATGGCGGCCGCACCGTTCCCCGGATGGTCGGCATCCCCTACGAGGGCCTGGGTGTGATCGCCCAGACTGCCACAGCACATATCTCGGCCGACCTGTCGAAGGTCGCGCGAGATCCGGATGTGCTGATCCGTTGGATCTGGTGCCCCGCGATCGGCGAGATGGCGGTTCTGGTGCCCATGGGGCCGCACCGTTGGGGCCCGGACAGCGAAGAGTGGGTCTTTCACGTCACCTACCGGGGCGAAGGTCCGAAAGATCTCACTGACGAGCAGATCGAAAGGAACATGCGCCTGGCGCTTGGCATTCCTGACCTGCCGCTGACGATCCACAAGATCACGCGCTGGTCGTTGGAAGGGGTGCTGGCGTCGAGAATCCGCGCGGGCCATGTGTTCCTGGTTGGCGATGCGGCACATCGACATCCGCCCACAGGCGGCCTCGGCCTCACCAGCGGTATCCAGGACGCGCATAATCTGTGCTGGAAGCTTGCCGCCGTGCTCAAGGGCCAGGCGGGCGAAGCCCTGCTCGACAGCTACGAACCGGAACGGCGCCCTGTGGATGCCCGCAACATCCAGCGTTCGATGGAAAATTCAATGGCGCATAT
The DNA here is from genome assembly GCF_052326845.1 of Acidocella sp. GTDB lineage: Bacteria > Pseudomonadota > Alphaproteobacteria > Acetobacterales > Acetobacteraceae > Acidocella. The sequence continues at coordinate 10,552 of NZ_JBKQJR010000083.1, forward strand.
GGAAGCGGGACAGACGTTCGGCCTCATGCCTGGCGCGCCGGCGGAAGCCAACTGGGCGCAATTCAAGAGGATCTGGAGCGGCAAGCCCGAGGATGCAGACCATCGACGCGCAGCCCTGCGCGCCATCCGACGGATCAGCATGGAAGCCAACGAGCTGAACGTCGAATATGGCTATCGCTATCGGTCCGCGGCCGTTGTCCCGGACGGTTCACCGGAGCCGCAGGCGATCGACGACGTCCACCTCTACGAGCCGAGCACCTATCCGGGGAGCCCCTTGCCGCACGCCTGGATCGACGATGATGCCGGCAACCGGCGACCGTTGAAGGATCTGGTCGAGCCTGGCCGCTTTCTTCTGATCGCGGGCGAAGACGGGGAGGATTGGTGCTCCGCAGCCGCAGCTATCGCTCGCGCCAACGATCTGCCGATTGATGCGTTGCGTATCGGTCACATCGATGGGGACCTGTACGACACGCGCCTGGCCTGGACGCAGTTCCGCGGTATTTCGGCGAAGGGGGCTGTACTGGTGCGACCCGACCGGGTGATCTGCTGGCGTAGCGCCGGACCCTCCGAAATCCCGGCGGCCACGCTTGGCGAAGCTCTCGGGTCGGTGCTGGGTCGCGGTCTGCGCACATGCTGACCAAGGACACGGGCGGTCCAGCGATGATCCCTTACTGCATTGTCGGCGGGACGCGCGGGACCGGCATGCAGATCGCGCGACAGCTCGTCGAGCGCGGGGCGCCGGTCCGATGCATCGCGCGCGACCCCGTCAAGGCGCGCAATCTGCTTCCGGCCGGCGTCGACATCCGCCAAGGCGACGTGACCGATCCTGCCTCGCTCCGGAGGGCCGAGTTCGGAGAGTGTCGTGCGATCTTCTTCGCTGTGGACTTCACCGGCGGCTTCGGCGGCCGCGGCTTCTTCAAGCCCGCGCGTCAGATCCGCACAGTGACATACGAGGGCCTGGTGAACACGGTGGAGGCCGCCAGGGAGGCAGCGTTCACCGGCCGGTTCATGTTGTTGTCGGGTATGGGGTCGGAACTCCCGTCCTGTACCGGAAGACTGCTCAACGCCATCAAGGGCAACCTGCAGCGTAACCAGCGCGACCGCGATGCGTATCTGCGAAACAGCGGGCTCGACTGGAGCATCGGAAGGGGCGCCGTTCTGACGAACGGGCCCGGCGGACAAGCCGACATTCGCATCACACCGCCGGTCCACCGCCTGTCGATGCTGTGCCGCGTTGCCCGGCCGGATTTCGCCCGCGCCCTGATCGTAGCGGCCGATGCGCCCGTTGCGTCCCGGAAGGTGTTTGATGTCTTCAACGAGCCGGGCATCCCCCCGACCGACGAAGCATTGACCGCACAGTTGAAACATGCGGGATCCGGCACACCCAAATACGGATGCTGATCGAGGCCATCACATCCGCGCATATCCCGGTGGCCAATCCGGGCCAAACCAGAACTCATTTTAACGCTAGTGTTCTGCCTCCAACGCCTGTTTCCCCCGGCGGATCTTGGCGAGGATATCCGCAGCCTTAGCGGCCCAGACGAACGGCTTGGGGTGATCGTTGTGCTCGGCGAGGTAGCTGTGGATGGCGATTTCCAGGTCGGTGGCGCTCTTAGCAGGTGCGGAAATAGGCGTTTATATTGGCCAGTTTCTGCCCGACACGGGCAGCAGCTGCTCTATTAACGGGTGCTTACTCAGCCTTCGGCGGTCACTATAATTCGCTGTTCTGCTTTCTGAAGGGTAAGCATGCGGCGTGGGCCGCAGGTGGGGTTGGTTGATCAGGCTGCGGCGGGGATGATGGAGGCCATGGGCTTCCAGTTCCAGGGCAGCAATTCGTCGAGGCGGTGTGCGGGATGGGCGGCGATGCGGGCCAGGACATCTGCCAGCCACGCCTGAGGATCGACGCCGTTCATCTTGGCGCTGACGATGAGGCTATACATGGCGGCGGCGCGTTGCCCGCCACGGTCGGAGCCGCAGAACAGCCATGATTTTCGGCCCAAAGCGATCCCTCTGAGCGCCCGTTCGGCGGCATTGTTCGAGAGGCAGACACGGCCGTCATCCAGGAACAAGGTGAAGGCATCCTGGCGTTTGAGGATGTAATCGATGGCCTTGGCGAGGTCATGGCCGCGGCTGAGTTTGGCGCGCTGCTCGCGCATGTAGACCAGCAATTCGTCCACGAGCGGCTTGCTCAGCGCCTGGCGAACTTCCCTGCGTTCATCGGGCGTCTTGCCGTTGATGGGCCGCTCAACCTCGAACAGCACGTCGATACGGCGCACGACCTCAATGGCGATGGGTGAAAGCGGAATTTCCTTTTTACCCGCGGCCCTTCGGCGCGCGTTCTCATCGAGATCGGCCATGATGAAGAACGGACGCCTGGCGTGAACCCAGCATGCCGCTTCGACGATGCATCCTGGCCTTCGGTCGGGCGCATAGAGCTGCCGATAACCGTCAAAGGCGTCGGCCTGGAAGATCCCGGAGAAGCCGGCCAGATGTTGCCGTGGATGCTCGCCCCTGCGGTCGCGGGAGTAATAGAACATCGCCGCCGGCGGGGCCGTGCCCCCGAAGGGCCGGTCATCGCGCACATAGACCCAACATCGGCCCGTGTCGGTCTTGCCCTTGGCCAGAACCGGCACGGTGGTGTCGTCGCCATGCAGGCGTGAGGCTTCCAGGATATGAGTTTCGATGCGTCTGCTCAACGGCGCCAGTGCCGCACACGCTGCCCCCACGGCATCGGCCATGGTCGAGAGGCTGATCGGCACACCTTCCCGTGCATAACGCTCGGCCTGGCGGTTGAGCGGCTGGTGTTGCCCGAATTTCTCGAACAGGATCATCGCCAGCAGGCTCGGCCCCGCCCAGCCGCGCGGGATCACATGGAACGGCGCTGGTGATTGGCTGATCTTCTCGCAATCCCGGCAGGTGAATTTTTCCCGCACGGTCTCGATCACCTTCCACTGGCGGGGGATCGATTCCAAACTCTTGGTGATATCCTCGCCCATTTTGCGCAGCCGCGTGCCGCCGCAACAGGTGCAAGACGTGGGCGGGGCGATGACTACGCGCTCGCGCGGCAGGTGTTCAGGGAAGCTGTTCCGTTCCGGGCGCCGGCGGGTAAACCCCGCGACCGACGTGACCTTGGCGACGGCGATCTCGGCGGCCAGCTCATCTTCGGTGGCGCTGGCTTCCAACTCCTCGAACGCGAGCGCCATCTGCTCGACGAGCAAGGATGACCGCTCCGAGCGCGGGCCATAGATCTGGCGCTCCAGTTTGGCGATCCGCAACTTCTGATGCGCGATCAAGGCCAAATCTTCTGACGCCTTGGCACGGGCCACTGCGAGTTCGGCGGCCACCTCCTGCGTCCTGGCGCGCTCGCTCATCAGCGCCGCCTTCAGCGCGTCGATGTCATCCGGCAGGGCTCCTGGATCGGCATCCATGCTGCGATAGAATCACAGATTTTGTCTGCTGGCACCTACAAAATATGGCACACAGCATTATCCGGCGCTCGCGGGACGCCAGCTATGGCGCGGATTTCTCCAATCAATGCCGTCGAGCATATAGCCCAGCTGCGCGGCCGAAATGGCAACAACGCCGCCGCTCGGTGATGGCCAGGTGAAGCGCCCTTTCTCCAGCCGTTTGGCATAAAGCGACATGCCGATGCCATCGTGCCAAAGGATTTTCACCAGATCGCCGCGGGCACCTCTGAACACGTATAAATCGCCGGCATGCGGATCGCGGCCAAGAGCTTGCTGCACCTGCAGCGCCAGGCCGTTCATGCCGCGCCGCATATCTGTCCGGCCCACCGCCAGCCAGACGTGCACACTCGATGGAAAGGCGATCATCGCCGCTCCAACGCATCCAGTACCACACGTAACGCCGCCGCCTTGATGTTGCTGCCGATCCGCACCCGGTAACCGCTCGGCAGTTCAATCTCTATGACATCGGCCGTGGGCGCCGGCGGGGGAGGAGACAGCGGCGGCTGCTCCGGCGTCACAACCACCGGCAAAATCTGCGGTGCTGCTGCATCCGCCACGCCGCCATAAAGCTTGCGCCAGGTAAAAACCTGGTTGGTGTTCACATCATATTGCCGGGCGACCATCGACACCGAAGCGCCGGGCACCGCACATGCCGCCACAATCTCGCGCTTCAACGCCTCAGGCCAGACCTTATGCCGACGCTTCACACGCGAAGTTGTGTCCATTATTTCGGTCGTGGACACTTTCCACCTTCAGGTTACACTCCCCAAAGGCTGACACGGCTGCCAAAAGCCGGGAAGGCGGCCGTTCTCGGAGGGATACTCTGAAGGCGCCATGATCAGGTCACCGCCAGCAGCTTGGGCAACCTTACCAGGTTACAGGCGGCGGTTAGGGTGAAAGTCCAACCGACGCGCTCTTTACCGCAATGGCGGGCCTTGCGGATGCCGCCACAGGTCTTCATCCAGCCGAACGCCTCCCTCGATGCGCTTGCGGATGCGCATGCGCATGCTGACGGCATAGCCGGGATGGCGAGTGGTGCGGCCATCAATGGCCGAGCGCCGGTTCGCGGTGTTCTGCGCCACATGCGGCGTGATGTTGATCTTGCGCAATTTGGCAATGAAGCCGACCACGTCGTAAGCCTTGTCCGCGCCCAGCGTGATACGGTGGCGCCCCTCCAGGCGTTCCAGCATAGTCAGCGCCGCCTCCCGCTCGGCAGTGCCGGTGGCGTGGGTCAGCAAGGCATCGATGATCAGGCCGTGGCGGTTCTCCATCAGCAAATGGCCCATGTGGCAGAGCTTGGCGGCTTGACCCTGCGCCTTCTTATACAGCCGGGCATCGGGATCGGTGGTCGAAGCGTGGGTGTCGTTGCCGCGTTTCTCCCCGCGGAAATCGCGCTCGGCATTGCGGCCCGTGGCCTTCGCCAGGTCGCTACCGTCACGTCCCAGATCGGCGCATCCATCGACAGGCCGACGAACCAGCGGAACATCAGGTTGTAATCCAGTTGCTCTATCAACTGGCGCTCGGATCATACCGAATAGAAGACCTGGACAAGCAGCGCCCGCAGCAACTTCTCCGGCGGAGATCGAGGGGCGGCCGATCGGCGAATAGAGCGTCGCGAATTCGGGCGAAAGCACCGCCAGTGCCTCGTCCACGATGGCCCGGATCTGCCGTAATGGATGATCCAGGGGAACCCGCGCTTCGCAGCTCACATACGAGAACAAACTTTCGGTCTTGATGTCACCGCCGCGCATGCCCCGTCCTCAGTAAGATGATGGCAGTAAGGAATCACGCCATTATGCACAGGGAAAGGGATTTTTTTCGCACCCTGTTAAGCGGGGCAAGTCCACATCGGTTTTCCAGCGACGGAGGATTCAAGTCTCCGCCATCTCCTGCACCTTTGGTAACAACTGGTCTGGCTCTTTTCCTGCGTCCGCAAAGCCTTGGAACATGGCGCTGTAGAGCGTTGGAATAACTTTGAGCGAGCGAAATCGAAACGCTCTCACCATGGCAATGAGCATAAATGTCACGATGAAGCTTGCAACGCCAAGCGGACCACGGTGTTTACGCATGTAATATGCCGTGGACTCAAAGCGGCGGGATTCGCTCTCCAAGGCGTTCTTCTCCCGCGTGCCGCCGGATGGGATAGAAAGATGCACCAACTCCGCCTCCGGTTCGTACATTAGGCGCCACCCGGCGGCGCGGACGCGCGTTGAGAAGTCGGTCTCCTCTAAAAACGGTGTCCGCCGGTCGAACCCCCCAACCTGGCGCACGACCGCCATGCGAAAGCTCATATTCGATCCTTTAACGGACCCAACCTCTACGCGCTCCAGTCCAAACAAATTGAAGACGGTACGACCGTTCCAGGAGACGTGGCAGGCCGTATGGCGCGAATTCATGCGCACAATTCGTTCGACATGCCGGCCCGTCACACCCCCTACGGTCGCATCGGCATAAGCACGTACGTGCGCGCCGATAAAATCTTCAGATAGCAGGATCACATCATCGTCGAGACCTATGACAATCTCGCCACGCGCGCGGGCAAATCCCTCGTTGCGAGCGTTCGAAGGACCTTTTTGGGTCAAATGAAGGTAATGGATGCGCGCATCACCCGAATCCTTGACATACCGCGCGTTGGACGCAGCGTCGCTTGGATCAGACTGATCGATGACCCAGATTTCGTAATCACGGAAAGGCTGGCACCGCACCTGATTCAGTGTCGCTTGCACAACGGAGGCTC
>NZ_JBKQJR010000084.1:0-4232 GCF_052326845.1 Acidocella sp.
TCTGCTCCCTCATCCGTCCCTTAAAAAAGGCAACGCCAAGTCTCGTCCCTCAGTAGGCGACGCGGACCTTGCCAGCCCAACATGGGTAGGAACATGATCTACCTCAAGAGGTTGCAGAAAATGAGAATCCACTCGCTCTACCGCTATCCGGTGAAAGGCCTCACGCCCGAGCGCCTGGCACAGGCCACGCTCAGCCCGGGGCGGTGCATCCCCTGGGACCGCGCCTTCGCCCTGGCCCAGGGGGACGCGAAGCTGGACCCGGAGCATCCGGCCTGGATCCCGAAGAGCAATTTCATGTGCCTGGCGAAGAATGCCAAAGCCGCCGCCCTGCGCACCAGCTTCGACGAGACCACCGGAACCCTGACCATCGCCGCGCCCGACGGCACCCGCCTCACCGCCTCGCCCTTCACACCGGAGGGCCGCACCGAACTCACCAGCTTCCTCACGGCCTTCCTGGGCGAGGAAGCCCGCCACGGCGCTGAAGGCCAGGCCCCGCAATTCCACTATTTCCCTGCGCACAGCTTCTGCGACCACAAGACCCAGGTCGTCAGCCTCATCGGCCTCGGCTCGCTCGGCGCGCTGGAAGCCGCCGTGGCTGCCCCGCGCGATGCAAGGCGCTTCCGCGCCAACATATACATAGACGACATCGCCCCCTGGGCGGAGTTCTCCTGGCTCGGCCGGGAAATCCGGATCGGCGCCGCGCGGCTCCTCGTCCAGGAACGCATCGACCGCTGCGCCGCCACCATGGTCAACCCGGACACAGCCGAGAAGGACGCCAACCCGGTGAAGGAGTTGCAGCAGAATTTCGGCCACGTGGATCTCGGCATCTTCGCCGAGGTCGTCACCGGCGGGGAAATCAGGCCCGGTGACGCCATCACCCTGGCTTAAGCCTCAATGCGTGATCCTGGTGCCAAGCAGGGTGAGGAACTGGGCAAGCCACGCCGGATGGGCTGGCCAGGCGGGCGCGGTGACGAGATTGCCGTCAGTGATGGCGGCATCCACGGCGATATTGGCATATGTGCCCTTGGCCAGCGTCACCTCGGGGCCGCAGGCCGGGTAGGCCGAGCAGTGCCGCCCTTCCAGCACCCCGGCGGCGGCCAGTAGCTGCGCGCCATGGCAGATCGCCGCCACCGGCTTGTTGGCAGCGAAGAAATGCCGCACGGCTTCCAGCACCTTCGGATTCAGCCGCAAATATTCCGGCGCCCGCCCGCCGGGCACCACGAGCGCGTCGTAATTCTCCGCCTTCGCCTCCGCGAAGCTGGCATTGAGCGTGAAGCTATGCCCGGGCTTTTCGGTATAGGTCTGATGCCCCTCGAAATCATGAATGGCGGTGGCGACCTTATCGCCTGCCTTCTTGTCCGGGCACACCGCATCCACCTTGTGCCCCACCGCGATCAGCGCCTGGAATGGCACCATGACCTCATAGTCTTCAACAAAATCGCCAACGATCATGAGAATCTTTTTCGGCATGGGTTTCCTCCTGCTGTGCAAATCCGCCGGGCCATCCCCTGACCAGCGCAGCATACACCCGTAACCCGGGTTCGGGTGTTATCCCTGTACGACAGCCGCACGCCGCGCCGCTGGCGGATACCGCCGCAATATCACCATCAGCAGCAGCACCCCCGGCACCGCCGCGGCAGCGCAGCCGATGAAGAACGGCAGAAACCCGATCCGCGCCGCCATGAACCCGGAGGCCCCAGCCACGGTATGCAGCGCCAGCGGCGCGAGGGACGAGAGCAGCGCGTATTGCGTCGCCGTATGCTCGGGGTGGCACAGCCCGGACATATAAGAGAGGAACGCGGTGTCCGAGAACGCGTCGGTAAAGGCTTCCAACGCCGAGATCGCCACCAGGATGTGCGGCGCGTGCGGAAACAGCCCCAGCACCGGATACATGCACAAAGCCGCCACCTGCAGCAGCGCGGTAAACAGCAGCGCCCGCCCCACGCCCATGCGTGCCACCAGCACCGCGCCCAGCGCCGTGCCCGCGAGGCCGCATATCAAAGACACCGGCCCGTTCGCGAGCGCGATCGCGGCGCGGTCATACCCCAGCCACGTATAGAAAGGTGCCAGCATCGGCGCGCCGAGCGCCCCGCCCAGGCGGAACAGCAGGATGAAGGCGATCGCCACCACCGCCCCGCGCCGCGCCAGAAATTCCGTCAGCGGCTCCTTCACCGCCACGGCGAAGCGCGCCGCCACCCCGGCCGGCACTCTCTCCCGCTCGACCTGCGGCTCGGCGGCCAGCAGCGTTGCCACCAGCCCCAGCAGTGCCAGCACCGCCATCAGCCCCACCGCCACATGCCAGCCGGTCTTCACCGAAAGCGCGATCACCCCGGCATTGGAGACGAGGAACGCCACGCGCCAGCCCCACACCTCCGCCGCCAGCGCCGCACCCTGCAGCTTCGGGGCGAAGCTCTCGATGCGCCAGGCGTCGATGATGATGTCCTGGCTGGCCGAGCAAAACGCCACCAGCGCGCCCAAGGCCAGCGTCAGCCCGATATGCGCCAGCGGGTCGCTTAAGGCTAGCGCCGCGATTGCCCCGGCCAGCGCGATCTGCACCGTCATCAGCCAGCCCCGCCGCCGCCCGAGGGAAAACGGCTTCACCTCGTCGAACACCGGGGCCCAGACGAATTTCAGCAGATAGGCAAGGCTGATATTCGCGGTCAGCCCGATCAGCCCGAGCCCCACATGCTCGCTCGCCATCCACATGCGCAAAGTGGGGCCGGAGAGCGCCCAAGGCAGGCCGGAGGCGAAGCCGAGCATGGCCATGATGGCCAGACGCCTGACCTCAGCAGCGGGAATGGCGCCGCGCGCCGGGTGCGGGATGTTACTGATCGGCGGTATCGTTGATGTTGTCGGCCTTCACGAAGGCCCCGTTCTCGATGTCGCCCTCATCTCCGGGCTGCATCCCGTCCATGCAGTCGCCTTGCCATTGCAGTTGCGAATGCACGGTCATGTCCCCGAGCTGCGCGGTCAGCGCCACATCCTTGGTGTCGGCATAGTCCAGCGTCTCATGGATCACCGACGGCTTGCCGCTCTGGGTGCACATGCCGTCGATCTTATAGCTGCCACCATCGCCGGAGACTCTCAAGTTGCTGCAGGCGCTCTGGTTGCTGAGGAAGAATTTCTGGTCGTTCAGCGCGTCCACGCAGCTCACCGTCACCACGTTCACCGCGTTGGCCAACGGCTGGCCGTCCGGCCCGGTCACCGTGGTGGTGCTCTGCCACAACCCGGGCTCGCGCGCCGGGAGCCCATCCGCCAAAGCCGGGCCGGCCGCACCCAGCAGAATCAGGCCGGACATCAGAATCCGCATCATGACCGGCAAGCTAGCCAACCAGCCGCGCCGAGGCAACGCGGCGGCATGTGACAAATCACCATACGCCCCGGCTTTGCCCTTCCCGCGACACAATCCCCGGTTTAGATTCGCGCCCGAGATAAATGCCAGCCAATAAGGAATTGCCCCTATGTGGAAAAAACTTGGTATCACGCTTGCCGTGCTGCTTCTGCTCATCGCCGGCGCGGCCTATTACCTGTTCTCAAACCTCGACTCGCTGATCAAGGCCGCCATCGAGAAATACGGCTCCGCCGCGACCCAGACCGAAGTATCGGTGGACAGTGTGCACCTCTCCCTCACCTCCGGGACCGGCTCCATTTCGGGCATTAGCATCGGCAATCCGGCTGGGTTCTCCTCCAACCAGGCGCTCACCCTCGGCCAGGCCGCGGTGCAGGTGGACACCTCCAGCATCGCCGGCAACGGCCCGATCGTGATCGACAACGTCACCATCGCGCAACCGCATGTCACCTACGAGGTGAAGGGCCTGGGCGAAGGCAGCAACCTGCAAACCATTCAGCATAATGTGCAGGCCTATGCCGGCGGCGGCGGCGCGCAACCGGCTTCTCAGCAGCAAGGCGGCAGCCCGGGCCGCAAAGAGATCATCAAGGATCTGTACGTCACCGGCGGGCAGATCAGCGTAGCCGCCCCGGCGTTGAGCGGGCGCAGCCTGATCGTGGCGTTGCCGGAAATCCACCTCACCAATATCGGCCAGAACAGCGGCGGCGCCACCGCGGCGGAAATTGCCAACCAGGTGCTCGGCGCCATTACCAGCGAGGCGACCAAGGCGGGCTCCTCTGCCCTGGAGCAGCAACTGCGGGCTACTGCGGCGGGCGCTCTCCAAGGGGCGGCAACCGGCGCGCTGAAGAATACCGGCGTGCCGATCACCAACGGTGTCGGCAGC
>NZ_JBKQJR010000085.1:0-23390 GCF_052326845.1 Acidocella sp.
GTGGATACGCTGGCGGTGCTGCAGGCCGGCGCGTGCTGGCGCGTGGGGGTGGACGTGTACCATCCCAGCGCCTGCCTGGATGGCGGGGTGTTCAACTATTCGCCGGTGCTGCTGCGGGTCGCGCTGCTGCCCATCGGCCCGCACGACACGCTGGCCGTAGGGCTGCTGCTCTGCCTGGCGTTTCTGGCGGCGCTGGCGTTGCTGCCGGCGCCAGCCCGTGGATGGGAGTTCCGGCTCCGCCTGGCCGCCAGCCTGTCCCCCGCCAGCTATTATGCGCTGGAGCAGGGCAACCTGGATACCGGGCTGTTCGCCGCCATCACGCTGGCCGTCTGGCTGCTGCTGCGTGCGCCCCGGGCGCGGCTGGCCGCCTATGGCATTTTCGCCCTAGGTGCTGCGGCAAAATTCTACCCGGTGGCCTGCTTTGTTCTGGCCCTGCGGGAGAAGCGCCGCGTGGTGATGGCCCTGGCCGGTGCCGGGCTGGCTGGGATGGCCTTCGTGGCGTGGCGCTACGGGCATGGCGTGGCGGCGGCGCTGGCCATCATCCCTTCCGGGACGCCGTTCCGCGCCAGCTTCGGGCGTATCGACCTGCCGCGCGGGCTGGCGATGCTGCATCTGCTGCACTTTCCGGCGGGGGTGGTCTCCTGGGCAATGGCGGCGGCCATGCTGGGCGCCGGGCTGGCGCTGCACCGCTCCTGGGCGCGGGCGCTGGCGGCGCTGGATGAGGGACACCGGCTCTACCTCGTCACCGGCGCGGTAGTGACGCTGTTCTGCTTCCTGGCGGCACAGAATATCGAGTATCGGGCGGTCTACTTGCTGCTGACCTTGCCGGGGCTCTGGCGGCTTGGCGTGGCCCGATTGAGGCTTTTGCAACTTTCAGTGGTGTTGCTGCTGTGGGAAGCCGTGCCCCGCGCCATGATCTCTGGGCTGTCGCAGCCTTATCTCCCGCCGCCGCCCGCGGTCTGGTTCTGGTTGCTGCGCGAGGGGCTCTGGTGGTGGGTTGCGGCGGAATTCACGGGTTTGTCATTTGCCTTTGTTGCGGGGCAGGCAAGCCGCCTGGGAGTCTGGAAAAATTGACGATCCGGCGTAAATCCTATAAATAAACAAATGTTTAAGTCCCAGGGAGCCTAACAAATGCGCGCTTCGATTTTCGACAATCTCTTCGTCCTGGAGATGGCGAATAATCACTGGGGCGATGTAAATCGTGGCCTGAAAATCATCTCGGACTATGCGAAGGTCGTGCGGTACAATAACGTCCGCGCGGCGATGAAGTTCCAGTTCCGAGACGTTGACAGCTTCATCCACAAGGATTTCCGTCACCGGACAGATATCCGTTACATCAAGAAGACGCTGGACACGCAGCTCTCCTGGGCGGACTACCAGAAGATGGTCACCGCCGTGCGCAATTCGAGCATGATCTCGATGGCGACGCCGTTCGATGAGGCGTCGGTTGAGAAATGTGTCGAGTTGGGCATCCAGATCATCAAAATCGCCAGCTCAGACATCAAGGACTGGTTCCTGATCGAGAAGATCGCCACGACGAAGAAGCCGGTCATCATCTCCACTGGTGGTTCCAGCTTGCGTGATCTGGACGACATCGTTTCGTTCTTCGCCAAGCGCAACGTTCCGTTGTCGATCAACCATTGCGTGTCGATCTATCCGTCCGAGGATCACGAGCTGGAAATGAACCAGATCGACTTCCTGAAAGCCCGCTATCCGGACAATGTGATCGGCTTTTCCACGCACGAATATCACGATTGGCATAATTCCATGCTGATTGCCTACGCCAAGGGCGCGCGTACCTTCGAGCGGCATATCGATGTCGATGCTGGCGGGATTCCGGTCTCGCCCTATTGCTCGCTGCCGGAGCACGTGGACACCTGGTTCAAGGCGTTCCGCAAGGCCGAGGAAATGTGCGGCGGTTCCGCCGCGGCGAAGCGCGTGCCACCGGAGAAGGAAGTGCGCTATCTCGACGGTCTGGTGCGCGGTGTGTACGCCAAGCGCGACCTCCCGGCCGGGCATATCCTCGCCGATGACGATGTCTATCTCGCCGTTCCGCTCCAGAAGGGGCAGATCTCGTGCCGCGAGATGATGAAGGGCGAGGTTCTGATCAACGCTGTGTCGAAAGATGAAGCCATTGACTTCAAGAATATCGACAGCCCCTATGGTGCCAACTCGGCGTTGGCGAAGATGATCGAGCAGCGCGGAATCGACTCCGAGCCCGAGGCGCCGGCGAACAACGTCGCGCGGTTGGTATAAGCGCTTGCGCGTCGCGGATTACATCGCCAGGTTGGTGGCGGCGCATGGCGTCAAGCATTTCTTCACCGTGACGGGTGGCGGGGCGATGCATCTCAACGATGCGTTCTCCCGCAACAAGGATCTGCATGGCATTTGCCTGCACCATGAGCAGGCCTGCGCTATGGCGGCGGAGGCGTATTGCCGCCTCTCGGGGCGGCTGGCGCTGCTCAATGTCACCACCGGGCCGGGCGGGATCAATGCCCTCAACGGCGTGCATGGCGCCTGGACGGATTCCATCGGCATGCTCGTGATCTCCGGCCAGGTGAAGCAGGAGACGATGGCGACGAGCTACGATCTTCCCTTGCGCCAGCTTGGCGACCAGGAGGCGGATATCATCGCCATGGTCAAGGGCATCACCAAATACGCCGTGGTGCTGCGCAAGAAGGAAGACGTGCGCTACGTCGTCGAGAAGGCGCTGTATCTCGCGCAATCCGGGCGGCCCGGTCCGGTGTGGATCGACGTGCCGATGGATATCCAGGGCGCGCAGATCGACCCCGACACGCTGCACGGCTTCACGCCCGAGCCGGAAGCGGCGCTGCCGGATGTGGGTGAGGTGGCCGAAATCCTGCGTAACGCCAAGCGCCCGGTGATCATGCCCGGGACCGGCGTGCGCATCTCCGGCGCGTATGCGGAGTTTCTGCGCCTCGTTGAACTGACGAAATTCCCCGTCGCCACCGCGTTCAACGCGCATGACGTTCTGCCGGAGGATCATCCCGCCTACGTTGGCCGCCCCGGCACGGTGGGCGACCGCGCCGGCAATTTCGCCGTGCAGAACGCTGATGTCGTGCTCATTCTCGGCTGCCGCCTGAACATCAGGCAGATTTCCTATAACTGGGAAAACTTCGCGCCGAATGCGACCAAGATCATGGTCGATATCGACCCGGCGGAGCTGGCCAAGCCGACGCTGAAGATCGAGAATCCGGTGCTGGCGGATTTGAAAACGTTCATCCCGGCGCTGACGCAGGCTCTGGGCAATTTCGCGCCGAGCGAGGGGCAGCTGGGCTATCTCGCCTGGTGCCAGGAGCGCCGCCGCCGCTTCCCCGTGGTGCAGGTGGAATATGCCGATGATTCCCGCGGCATCAACCCGTACATCTTTGCCGACAAGCTGTTTGACGCTGCGGGCGAGACGGATGTGATCGTGACCGCCAATGCCACGGCCTGCGTGACCACCTTCCAGGCGGCGAAACTCAAAGCCGGGCAGCGCATGTTTTCCAACTCCGGCTCGGCCTCGATGGGCTACGACCTGCCCGCCGCCATCGGTGCCGCCTACGCCGCGCCGGAGCAGCGTATCATCTGCCTGTCGGGCGATGGCAGCTTCATGATGAACATGCAGGAGCTGCAGAGCATCTTCGCGCAGAAGCTCAACATCAAGATTTTTCTGCTGAACAATTCCGGCTATTCCTCGATCAAGCAGACGCAGAGCGCGTTCTTCCCGGACAATATGTTCGGCTGCGATACCGCGAGCGGTGTCACCTTCCCGGATTTTTGCGCTGTCGCCGCTGCCTTCCGCCTGCCTGTGCACCACGCCGCCACTCATGCCGAGCTGCCCGGCGTGCTGGCCGAGGTGCTGGCGGCACCCGGGCCGCAGTTCTGCGAAATCAAGCTGGACCCGGCTCAGGGTTTTGCGCCCAAGCTGTCCTCGCGCAAGCTGGAGGATGGGCGCATGGTGTCCTCCCCGCTGCACGACATGGCGCCCTTCCTCTCCCGCGAGGAGTTGGCGGACAACATGTGGAGCGAGGCATGATCGACAATTCCCGAGGAACCAAGGCGGTCATCCTCGCCGGCGGGCGCGGCTCGCGCCTCTCCGAGGAAACAGATGCCAAGCCGAAACCGATGGTGGAGATCGGCGGCCGGCCGATCCTGTGGCATATCATGAAGATCTATGCCCAGCATGGCATCTCTGACTTCATCATCTGCCTCGGCTACAAGGGCGAGAAGATCAAGGATTATTTCTACAACTATAATCTTTACTCTTCCGACCTCACCGTTGATCTGCGCACCGGTGCCACCATTCATCAGAGCGCGGCAGAGGATTGGCGGGTGACGCTGGTGGAAACCGGACTGGAGACGCAGACCGGCGGACGGCTGAAGAAGATCAGGAAATATCTCGGCAATGACGAGATGTTTTGCATGACCTATGGCGATGCCGTGGCGGATATCGACATCACCGCCGAGCTCGGCTTCCACCGCGCGCACGGCAAGCTTGCCACGGTGGCGGCGGTGCAGCCGCTGGCGCGTTTTGGCGCGCTGCATATCGTCGGCGATGCCGTTGACCGGTTCGAGGAAAAGCCGGTGGAGCAATCAGGGCTCATCAGCGGCGGGTTCTTCGTGCTCAACCCAAACGCGCTCGATCTCATCGGATGACATGACGCTGTGGGAAAAAGCGCCGATGGAGCAACTCGCTGCTTCGGGGCAGTTGCGTGCCTACCGCCACGGCGGGTTCTGGCAGCCCATGGATACGCTGCGCGACCGGATGGCGTTGGATCATCTCTGCGAAGCTGGGCAAGGACCCTGGATGACATGGCAAACCTGACGCATGCAATTCCGCGTTCGCAGTTCTGGGTGAATAAGCGCGTCTTTGTCACCGGGCATACCGGTTTCAAAGGTGGCTGGCTCACTCTATGGCTTTCGCATCTAGGCGCAGTTCTGCGCGGCTATGCGCTGCCGCCGGATACGGAGCCGAACATCTTCACCAGCTGCGGCGTGGAGAAGCTTATCGAGCACCAGATCGGCGACGTGCGCGATGCCGCCAAGCTGACCGAGGCGATGCGCAGCTTCGCGCCGGATATCGTGCTGCATCTCGCGGCGCAGCCTCTGGTCCGCCCCTCCTATACGCATCCGATGGAAACCTATTCCACCAACATCATGGGCACGGCAAACGTGCTGGATGCGGTCCGGCAGACACCGAGCGTGCAGGTGGCGGTCATCGTCACCAGCGACAAGGTTTATGCCGAAAGCCGGGAGGCACATGACGAGACCTCCAGGCTGGGCGGGCACGATCCGTATAGCGCCTCGAAGGCCTGTGCCGAGCTGGTCGCGGCTTCCTTCCCGCTGCCACCCGGACAGAAGCTGGCCACGGTGCGTGGCGGCAATGTCATCGGCGGTGGCGACTGGGCGGAAGACCGCCTGCTGCCGGATTTCTTCAAGACGATCATGGCCGGCGAGTTCCTCACCATCCGCAACCCGCGCGCCATCCGGCCATGGCAGCACGTGCTGGAACCGCTCTGCGGCTATCTGCTCGCCGCCGAGTATATGTGGACGCATGACGAGCCCAAGAACAGCTGGAATTTCGGCCCCGACCCGGCGGCCGCGGTAACGGTGCAGGCCGTCGCCGGGAAGCTGTGCGCGCTGTGGGGGCAGGGCGCGTTCTTCACCGTGATGCCGGACGACCATCCAGTGCATGAAGCCCCGGTGCTGCGGCTGAACGCGAAAAAGGCGTGGCAGGATCTCGCCTGGCGCCCTGGGATGACACTGGACGAGGCGCTGGCCGCCACGGTGGCGTGGTACCGCGCCTTCCAGGCCGGCGAGGCGATGCTCGATTTTACCCTCTCGCAGATCAAGGCGTTTTGCCAATATGAATGATGCCGAGGCGCTGCGGCGCCAGATTTTGGAGCTTTCCGCGCGCTACGCGGAGCTCGCGCATGCGCCCAAGCCGTTCGAGGCGGGAAGTTCGCCCGTGCCGGTCTCCGGCAAAGTGTACGGCGCGCCGGAGTTGGTGAATCTTGTGGATTCGTCGCTGGATTTCTGGCTCACCACAGGCCGCTTCAACGACGAATTCGAGGCGAAGCTGGCCAAGGCCACGCATAGCCGCTACGCGCTTACCGTGAACTCGGGCTCGTCGGCCAACCTGCTGGCCGTCACGGCGCTGACCAGCCCGAGTCTGGGCGCCGCGGCGCTGAAGCCCGGCGACGAGGTGATCACCTGCGCCACGGGCTTCCCCACCACGGTGAACCCGGTGCTGCAGAACGGGCTGGTGCCGGTGTTCGTCGATGTCTCGCTGCCCACCTACAACATTGACGCCGTGGCGATCGAGGCTGCCATCACCCCGCGCACCCGCGCCATCGTGCTCGCGCATACGCTGGGCAATCCGTTCGATCTTGATACGATCACGGCCATCGCCGAGAAGCATGACCTTCGCTTGATCGAGGATTGCTGCGACGCGCTGGGTGCCAAATACAATGGCACCGCCGTGGGCGGTTTTGGTGAAATCGGCACGCTGAGCTTCTACCCGGCGCATCACATCACCACCGGCGAGGGCGGAGCGGTTTTTACAAAGTCCAGCCATTTCGGGCGGATTCTTGAATCGCTGCGTGACTGGGGGCGCGACTGCTGGTGTCCGCCGGGACATGACAATACCTGCAAGCAGCGCTTCTCCTGGCAGCTCGGCGGCCTGCCGGTTGGGTACGACCACAAATATATCTACTCGCATCTCGGCTATAACCTGAAGATGACCGACATGCAGGCGGCGGTCGGGGTGAAGCAGCTCGACCGGCTGGATGAGTTCGTCGCCGCGCGGAACGCGAATTTCGCCTATCTCCGTGCCGGGTTGCGGCGTTTTGAGGAGTTCCTGATCCTGCCTGAGGCAACGGCGAATGCAGAGCCCTCCTGGTTTGGGCTCCCGCTCACCATCCGCCCCGGCACACCCTACACGCGCGACCTGCTGGTGGGGCATCTCAACCGGGCGCGCATCGGCACGCGCTATCTGTTCGGCGGCAACCTCATCCACCAGCCCTACATGAAGGGGCAGAACTACCGCGTGGCCGGCGAGACGCCCAACGCTGATCTGGTGATGAACGCCACCTTCTGGATCGGCGTGTTTCCGGGGCTGGCCCAGGCGCATCTCGACTACATGCTGGCGAGCTTTGACGAATTCTTCAGCCTGTATGCTTGAGTTTTCGCAACCGTTGCGCGGCGTGCCGGTTGTCATCACCGGGGCAGGGGGATGGCTGGGGCGGGCGGCGCTGGAAATGGCGCATCATGCCGGAGCGGAAATTTACGCCTTCGGCGCCAGCGCGCGGCCCTACACGTTGCGCGACGGCGCCACGCTGCCCATCCGCACCCTGGACGAATTGGCCACGTTGGAGGCCCGCGCGCCGCTGGTCTTCCACATGGCTTTCCTCACCCGCGAGCATGCGGGAAAAATGCCCGTGGATCAGTACATCGCCACCAACAGGGCGATCTCCGCCACGGTGGAGGATTTCATCCGCCGCAACGGCGCGCGCGGCGTGTTCGTGCCGTCCTCGGGCGCGGTGTATGCGCCGCCGCCCAACCCGTATGGTGAGGGCAAGCTGGAAGACGAAGCCCGCTTCGCCGCTCTCGGGCAGGCGCTCGGCATCCCCACCGTGCTGATGCGCGTGTTCAACCTCGCTGGCCCGTTCATCAACAAGCTCGACTCCTACGCGCTGGCCTGCATCATCCGGGACATCCTGGTCCGCCGCCCGGTCACGCTGCGGGCCGCGCACCCGGTCTGGCGCGGCTACGCGCATGTGACGGATGTGCTGAACATCGCGCTCGGGCTGCTGTCGCGTGGCGACTCACCGCCGGTGTTCGACACATGGGGCGAGCCGGTGGAACTCTCCGCCCTGGCCACCCGTGCTGGAGCACTGCTGGGCTGGGCAGGTGCCGAGATCATCCGCCCCGAATGGCAAAACGGCGCCGCCGATTTTTACATCGGCGACGCCGCTCATTACCTCGCTCACGCGAAAACGCTCGGTTTTGAGCCTGCCAGCCTGGACCGGCAGATTCTCGATACCGCCGATTACTTGGGCAGGTGCTTGGCGATATAGGGCGGCAGCCAGAAGCTCGCCACGTGCACATGCGGGCTCCAATAGCCGCTCTTACCGGCGATTCCCGCCGCTTCCGCACGCGCCGCGATCACTTCCACCGGGTGCTGCGTCAGGCTGGCATCCTTGCCGGCCCAGCCCAGTGTCATGTAGCCGCCGACATAGGTCGGCACCGCCGCGATATAGGCGGTGACATGCGGGAAGAACTGCTGGCGGCGCAGGCTGGTCTCGTGCAGCTCATCGGCCTGCATGAAGGGCACGCCGCACTGGTTCACGATCAGCCCCTGCGGGGTGAGGATGCGCGCCGCGTTCTGGTAGAATTCGTCGGTGAACAGCACCTCGCCGACGCCGATCGGGTCGGTGGAGTCGACGATGATCACGTCGAAGGACGCATCCGGCGCCTTCTTCACGTAGTCGATGCCGTCGCCCACGATCACGTCCGCGCGCGGGTCGTTCCACGCATCGCCGCCGATGCCGGGCAGGAATTCCTTGGAGAGGCGGATCACCTCGCCGTCGATCTCGGCCATCACCGCGCGCTCGACGTTCTTGTGCATCAAGACACGCTTGAGCACGCCGCCATCGCCCGCGCCGATGATCAGCACGTTCCGGGCGTTGCCATGCGCCAGCAGCGGCACATGGGCGAGCATTTCCTGGTACACGAACTCGTCACGCTCGGTGATCTGCACCACGCCGTCGAGCGTCAGCACGCGGCCATGGCTGTCGGTCTCGAACACGGCGATGTCCTGGAACGGGCTCTGCACCCGCGCCAGCTGGCGCACGAACTTAAAGCGCTGGCCCCAGTCCGGGTACAGCGTCTCGTTGAACCACGTCTCGGTCATGCAACGTCTCCCTGGCAGATCAAGGGGCGTGGCCGCCCCTTGCAAGCTTACGCGATTAGGCCGCGCTTCTGCTCATTGATCTGGATGTGGCTCGGCGTGAACGCTTCCTTGAGGAAGGGGATCAGCTTGTACGGATCGCAGCAGCCGCACATGAACACATCCAGCGCCGCGAAGTTGCGCTCGGGCCAGGAATGGATCGAGATATGGCTCTCCGCCAGCACGACCACGCCGCTCACGCCGCCATTCGGGGTGAAATGGTGGAAATGGTGGTGCAGAATCGTGGCGCCAGCAGCGATCGCGCCGTCGCACAGTGTCTTGTCGATCAGCTCAGGGCTATCGAGATTGGAGGCACCCCATAGATCGATGATCAGGTGCATGCCGGCGTATTTCACGCCGTCCTTCTCCACGTAATAATCCTTCTGCGGCTCCGGGGAGACCGTGGAAATCGCCTGGTTTTCGCTCGGAGACTCCGAGACCATCCCCAGTCGGGCAAGTGCGTTCATTTCGAACCCCCTCAACTAGTAGACAGCCTGTAGAGCGCGGCACCTTACCGCGCCCCCCTGGGCCACTGTGGGGGGGGCTTATGGGGCCATAGCCCCCCCAACGCAAGATATTTCTGTGCATAGCCGCATGAAGCTTTAGATGCGGCTACTCCGCCGCCTCCGCGTAGGCTTCCAGCGGCGCGCAGGAGCACACCAAATTGCGGTCGCCATACACATTGTCCACGCGCTTCACCGGCGGCCAGTATTTCTGCGCCGTAATGTAGGGCAGGGCGAAGGCCGCCTGCTCGCGCGTGTACGGGTGCGTCCAAGTCTCCGCCATTACCTCCGCCGCGGTGTGCGGGGCGTTCTTCAGCGGGTTGTCGTCGCGCGGCCAGGCGCCGTCCTCGATGGACGCGATCTCGTCGGCGATGCACAGCATCGCGTCGCAGAAGCGGTCCAGCTCGGCCTTGTCCTCGCTCTCGGTCGGCTCGATCATCAGCGTGCCGGCCACGGGCCAGGACATGGTGGGCGCATGGAAGCCGTAATCGGCCAGGCGCTTGGCGATATCCTCCACCTGCACGCCGGAGGTCGCGCCGAAGCCGCGGCAATCGACGATGCATTCATGCGCGACGCGACCATTCTCGCCGCGGTAGAGGATCGGGTAGGCGCCCTCCAGCCGTGCAGCGATGTAGTTGGCGTTGAGGATCGCCGCCTTGGTGGCGCTGGTGATGCCCTCGGGCCCCATTAGCCTTATATAGGCGTAGGGGATGGGCAGGATCAGCGCCGAGCCGAAGGGTGCTGCTGTCACCGGCCCGTAGCCCGTCGCCGGGCCCGCATCCGCGCGCAGCGGATGGTTGGGCAGATGCGGCAACAGATGCGCCGCCACGCCGATCGGCCCCACGCCCGGCCCGCCGCCGCCATGCGGGATGCAGAAGGTCTTGTGCAGGTTCAGGTGGCACACATCCGCGCCGATATTCGCGGGGCTGGTCAGCCCCACCTGCGCGTTCATGTTGGCGCCGTCCATGTACACCTGCCCGCCGGCCTCATGCACCGCGCGGCAGATGTCGCGGATGGAGGTCTCGAACACGCCATGCGTGCTCGGGTAGGTGATCATCAGCGCCGCCAGGTTCGGCCTGTGCGCGGCGATTTTTGCTTCCAGATCGGCGACATCGACGTTGCCCAGCTTGTCGCAGGCGACAACCACCACTTTGTATCCTGCCATGGCGGCGGAGGCAGGGTTGGTGCCGTGCGCCGAGGCCGGGATGAGGCAGATGTTGCGCTGCCCCTGGCCACGCGCCTCGTGGTAGGCGCGGACGGCCAGCAGCCCGGCATATTCGCCCTGCGCGCCGGAATTGGGTTGGAGCGAGACCCCGGCGAAGCCGGTGACTTCCGCCAGCAGTGCTGCCAGCTCGTCGATCAGCGCCTTGAAGCCCTCGGTCTGATTGGCGGGGGCGAAGGGGTGGATCTCGGCGAATTCCGGCCAGGTGATGGCGGCCATCTCCACGGCGGCGTTGAGCTTCATGGTGCAGGAGCCGAGCGGGATCATCGAGCGGTTGAGCGCGATGTCCTTGTCCTCCAGCCGCTTCAGATAGCGCAGCATGGAATGTTCGGAGCGGTGGGTGTTGAACACCGCCGCCTCGCAGAAGGCGGCGTTGCGCCGCAGCGCCGCGGGAACCGACTCCGGCGCCGCATCCAGTCTGCCACCCAGCACGGCGGCCAGGGTCTCCAGCTCGGTGCGGGTAATGGTCTCATCCAGCGCGATGCCGACGCCCGTGGCGTCGATCCGCCGGAAGTTGAACCCGGCTTCCAGCCCCGCCTGCATCAATTCGTCAGCGCGGGTGCCCGCCTCGATGGCAATCGTGTCGAAGAAATTCTCATGCCGGAGCGAAAAACCGCCCTGGCGGGCGGCGCCGGCCAGCAGCCGCGTCTGCAAATTCACGCGCCGGGCGATGGCTTTCAGCCCCTCCGGCCCGTGCCACGCGGCGTAGAACCCGGCCATCACGGCCAGCAGCACCTGCGCGGTGCAGATGTTGGAGGTCGCCTTTTCGCGGCGGATATGCTGTTCGCGCGTCTGCAACGCGAGGCGCATCGCCGCGCGGCCAGCGGCATCCACCGAGACGCCGACCAGACGCCCCGGCATGGAGCGCTTGAACGCATCCCTCGTGGCGAAGTACCCGGCATGCGGGCCGCCAAAGCCCATCGGCACGCCGAAGCGCTGGGCCGAGCCCACAACCACATCCGCGCCCATCTCGCCGGGCGGGGTGAGGACGGTGAGCGCCAGTATGTCCGCGCAGACGATGGCCAGCGCCCCTGCGGTCTTCGCCGCCGCAATCTCGGCCGAGAGGTCGCGCAGCTCGCCCGTGCTGCCGGGGTAGTTCAGCACCACGGCGAAGGGCTTGGCGCCCGCGATGGCCTCGATATCGCCGGGGTGGAAATCCACGATCTCCCAGCCCAGCGGCCAGGCGCGGGTGGCGATGACGGCGCGGGTCTGCGGGTGCACATCCGCCGCCACGGCGATCATCCTGCTGCCCGCCTTGTGCAGCGCATGCGCCATGGAGACGGCTTCCGCCGCCGCCGTGGCTTCATCCAGCAGCGAGGCGTTGGCGATTTCCATGCCGGTCAGCTCGGCGATCATGGTCTGGAAGTTGAGGATCGCCTCCAGACGGCCTTGTGAAATTTCCGCCTGATACGGCGTGTAGGCCGTGTACCAGCCCGGGTTCTCCAGCACGTTGCGCTGGATCACCGGCGGGGTGATGGTACCGTGATAGCCAAGCCCGATCAGCGACTTCTTCACCACATTGCGCTGTGCCAGCCCGCGCAGCTGGCGCAGCACGGCGGCCTCGCCCAGCGCCTGCGGCAGCTTCAGCCCGGCATTGCTGCGGATGGATTCCGGCACGGTCTGGGCGATCAGGTCGTCCAGGCTCGCCGCGTCGACAACGCCCAGCATCGCGGCGATCTGCGCCGCATCCGGCCCGATATGGCGTGCCGCGAACGCGTCCGCGCTTTCCAGGGCTTGCAATTCGTCCAGGGCGCTCATGCCAGGGTGCCCAGGTACTCGTCATACGCGGCGCGGTCCATCAGTTCGGACACAGCAGCGGGGTCGGCGAGGCGCAGCTTGAAGAACCAGGCTTCGCCCTCGGCGGCGCTGTTCACCAGGCCGGGCTCGTCGATGATCGCCTGGTTCACCTCGGCGACCGTGCCCGCCAGCGGGGCGTACACATCGGAGGCGGCCTTCACGCTCTCCACCACCGCGCAGGCCTCGCCCGTGCCGACATTGCGGCCGGCTTCTGGCAGTTCGACGAACACGATATCACCCAGCGCCTGCTGCGCGTGGTCGGTGATGCCGATCGTGGCGAGACCGTCGGCGCCGACGGAAACCCATTCGTGATCCTTGGAGAAGTAAACCTGGGTCATATGAAGAGTCTCCTTTTCAGCGAACGTAGTTATGGGGAACGAAGGGAAGAGCGGCGACCGTGCCGGGCAGCGGCTTGTCGCGCACGATGAGGTCGAGCGCGGTGCCGGGGGCGGCGAGGTCCGCGCGGACAAACCCGAGCGCAATCGGCGCGTTCAGCGTGGGGGAGAACACGCCGGATGTGACCTCGCCCACGCGCTCGCCACCCATACGGATTTCCGCATGGGCGCGGGCCGGGGCGCGGCCATCCAGGCGGATGCCGACGAGCCTCGTGGCCGTGCCTTTAGCCAGCGCCGCGTTCACTGCCGCGGCGCCGAGGAAGTCAGCGGCGGCGAGGCGCTTCTTGGAAAGGGCGAAGTTCAGCCCGGCAGCCACGGGGTTCACGGCCTCGCCGATGTCGTTGCCGTACAGGCACAGCCCGGCTTCCAGCCGCAGCGAATCGCGCGCGCCCAGCCCCGCCGGCACCGCGCCGCGTGAGAGCAGGATCTCCGCCAGGCGCTCGCCCGCCTCTGCTTCGCAGCCGATCTCGAAGCCATCCTCGCCGGTATAGCCGGAGCGGGTGACGGTGCAGGGGATGCCCTCGACCGTCAGTTCCGCCGCGTCCATGAATTTCAGCGCCGTGCCCTCGGGGAAAAGTGCTGCGGCCTTCGGCCCTTGCAGGGCGAGCAGCGCGCGCTTGAAATGCGTCGTCACCTCCACGCCATGTGCGCGGATATGCGCCACGTCCACGGTCTTGCGCCCGGCGTTCAGCACCGCCTGCAGCCGGGTGCCGAGATTGGCCACCATCAGGTCATCGATGATTCCGCCTGCCTCATTAAGCAGCAGGGTGTAGCGCTGCCGCCCGGGCTTCAGCCCGGTGATGTCGCCCGGCACCAGCCGCTCGAAAGCGCCTGCATCGGCGATATCCACCTGCCCCATATGCGAAACGTCGAACAGCGCCGCGCCGGTCCGGCAGGCGTTATGCTCGGCAATGATGCCCGTATATTGCAGCGGCATCTCGTAGCCGGCGAACTCGACCATGCGCGCGCCGAGGCGGCGGTGCAGCCCGTCCAAAGGTGTTTTAAGCAAACGAACCCCCAATAGATCAGCCCCCGGCTTGAAGCGCCGGTAGTTCTGACCCCCCTCTGTCTTTGAACCTGAGAGATTCGGAGCCATCCCGCCTCGCGGCGCGGTGGTTCCTTGACCCCGTCGGTGCGGTGGCGCGGCCACCGGCTTTCCAGAGTGTCCCTTTTACAAGACGCAGCCCTTTTGCCTGAGCGGTTCCGGGGGCCGGTTGCGCCTTCGGCGGCGAGGGGCTAATCCCCCGCTCTCTCCTGCGTCCGAATAAGGACGGCTCCTTTTGCCTCAGGGCACGGGTTTTGCAAAGCTGTTTCTTGCCAGACGTTATAAAAACAAGGATTGATCGGCCTCATGTCAGAGACGCCAAAGCCCGTACCCACCCTGGTGGTCGAGGATATTCACAAGAGCTTCGGCAATGTCGAAGTACTCAAGGGCATTTCCCTCACCGCCAGTGAGCACGACGTGATCGCGATCCTGGGCTCCTCCGGCTCGGGCAAGAGCACCTTTCTGCGCTGCATCAACCTGCTGGAGATGCCGGACAAGGGCCGGGTCTCCATCCGGGGCGAGCTGATCGAGATGACGGAGGGCAAGAACCGCGCCGCCGCCAAACCCAGACAGATCGAGCGGCTGCGCTCGCGGCTCTCCATGGTGTTCCAGCAGTTCAATCTGTGGGCGCACATGACCGTGCTGCAGAACGTGATCGAGGCGCCGGTGCATGTGCTGAAGCTGGACAAGAAGACCGCCATCGCCCGGGGCGTGGCGATGCTGGAGAAGGTCGGGATGGCCGACAGGCTCGACGCCTACCCGGCGCAGCTCTCCGGCGGACAGCAGCAGCGCGTCGCCATTGCCCGGGCGCTGGCCATGGAGCCGGATGTGCTGCTGTTCGACGAGCCGACATCTGCTCTGGATCCGGAATTGGTTGGAGAGGTGCTGAAGGTGATGCGCGACCTGGCCTTTGAAGGCCGCACCATGCTGGTGGTGACGCATGAAATGAGCTTCGCCCGCGATGTCTCCGACCGCGTGATGTTCCTGCACCAGGGGCTGGTGGAGGAAGAAGGCACGCCGGAGCAGATGTTCGGCAACCCCAAATCGGAGCGTTTCCGCCAGTTCCTCTCCAGCACGCGGCGGCAGTGAGCTGCCTTGCATCACAAACGAGTTGTGGTGGTCACGGCATGATCCCTATCTAGGACGCAAACTGACTGATCAGGCGAGTCGAGACACGGAATGGCAGACGACCCGTATAAGGTTCTAGGCGTAAAGAAGGACGCGACGGCGGACGAGATCCGCTCCGCCTACCGCAAACTGGCGAAGAAGTATCACCCCGACCTCAACCCCGGCGACAAGGCGGCGGAGGAGAAGTTCAAGGCGGTCTCGCTGGCGAATGACATTCTATCCGACGCGGAGAAGCGTGCGCGCTACGACCGCGGCGAGATCGACGCTGCCGGTGCCGAGCGCGCCCCTCAAGGCGGCTGGCGGCAACATGCCGGTGCCGGTGCTGGTCCGGCCGACTTTGGCGGGTTCGAGGATATTTTCGCCAATATGTTCGAGCAGCGTGCGCACGGCCCGGCGCGCGGGCAGGATGAGCGCTACGCGGTGAAAGCCGGGTTCCTGGAGGCGGTGAATGGCGGCGCCAAGCGCATCACCCTGCCGGATGGCCAGAGCCTGGATGTGAAAATCCCGCCCGGCACCGCGGATGGTGACGTGCTGCGCCTGCGCGGGCGTGGCCAGCCCGGGCGCAATGGCGGCCCGGCGGGCGACGCGCTGATAGAAATCCACGTTACCTCGCACAAGCTCTTCCGCCGCGAAGGGCGCAACATCCATCTGGAACTGCCGATCTCGCTGAAGGAGGCGGTGCTTGGCGCCAAGGTGACGGTACCCACACCGGCGGGCGACGTGGTGATGACCGTGAAGCCCCATACCGAGAGCGGCACCGAGCTGCGCCTGCGCGGGCGCGGCGTGCCGGCGCATGGCCACCACCATGCCGGCGACCTGCACGTGAAGCTGCGCCTGATGGCTGGCCCGGCGGATGCGGCGCTTGAGGAGTTCCTGAGGGGCTGGGACCAGCCCGGCTTCGACCCGCGGGCTGGCTTAAGCTCTTACTGAGCCTGCTCTTTCTGGTCCGTGCCGCGCGGGGTGATGGAGACGGTGCAGGTCATGCCCGCCACCAGCCGCACCCCGTCCGGCACGTGGTCCAGTTCGACGCGCACCGGAATGCGCGCGGCTAGGCGCACCCAGGTGAAGGTCGGGTTCACGTCGGCGAGCAGGGTGGCGGAGGTGGGCGTGCGCTCCGCGTCGGCGATGCCCGCCGCGATGCCGCTGACATGGCCGGTAATGGCCGGCCCGCCCTGCATCAGCGTGATCTTCGCAGAGTCGCCGGGGCCGATGCCGCGCATCTTGGTCTCTTCCAGATATGCATCGACATAGAGCGAGTCGCTGTCCACGATCGCCACCTCCGGCGTGCCGGCGGTCACGTAGTCGCCCGGCCGCATGGAGAAATTGGTGATCATCCCGTTCACCGTGGCGTACACGGTGCTGCGGTGCAGGTTCAGCTGGGCAACGCCGAGATCCGCCAGCGCCTGGTCGTATTCGGCCTCGGCTTCCTGGGCCGCGGCGCTGACCTGGTCGCGGCTGAGCCCCGAGGTCGCGTTGGTGGAGGCCGCGGCGTAGCGCGCGGCGGTGCTCTTGGCGTCCTCCATGGCGGCATGGGTGCGGGCCACCGTCGCCTGGGCCTGCTGCAGCGCCAGGGTGAAGCGCACCGGGTCGATCTGGAACAGCTGGTCGCCCGCATGCACCACCTGGTTGTCATGCACGAAGATCTGCACCACCGGGCCGGTCACGTCCGGCGCCAGGGAGACGACGTCGGCGCGCACCCGGCCGTCACGGGTCCAGGGCTCTTCCATGTAATAGTCCCAGAGTTGCCAGCCCACGAGCGCGGCGACAACCAGGACGGCGGACGTAGAGAAGAAGCGAAGCGTGAAGGATGCGGGGGTCATGATGCTCCGGAGGGATCAGAGGATGCGGTTCATCGCCAGGCTGACCAGCCCGGTGAGGATGACGAGTACGGAAAAGTCGAATAGCGGCCGGTGCCACACGAAGCGGTACATGCCGAATGCGGCAAACAGGCGGCGCAGACCCATGCTGATAAGCTGGGCCACCACGACCCAGGCCAGCAGCGGCGGCAGGAACACGCCGAAAAGATCGACTTCGCCGATCATGTAATTATCCCTTCGAGAGTCCAGGCGTGGATGTCCGGCGGCGGGGCGGCGGGGAACAGCACGCTGCGCAGGCCGGAAAGCTGCACCAGCGCGGATTTGTGGCTGTGCGGATCATCGACGAGCGTATTGATGGCATCGTCGATCGCCTCGCAAAGCGAGGTCGGTGGCGGTCTGTTCGGGTTGCCGCGGTAATGCGCCGCGACACCGGCGAAGATCTGGTTACAGGCCGCGCGCGCGGCGGGGGTGAGCCGCCATTGCTCCCGGTGCAGCCCAACCATGTCCAGCCCGACGCGCAGGTTCCCCAGTTCGGCGCGCACGCTTGGATCCGCGTCCTGGCCGGCGAGGCGCGGCAGGATGAGCCCCAGCCGGTCCACGGAGATGCCGATCAGCACGCCGCTATCCTCCCCCCCATCCGCCTCGGCGGCGTTGGCGATTTCCCGCCAGCTTGCGCGCATCAGGCGCTGGGCTGTCCAGGCGGCGCCGAAGGAGCGGATCAGCAGCGTCATCACCAGCGCGCTGCTCAGCCCAACGATCACGGCAATCGAGTTGTTGGCCCAGGCGGGGAAGCTGTTGGTGAAGCCGTTTTCCAGCGCCAGTTGCGTGGCGCCGGTGGCGGTTATGTTCATGCCCAGCATGAATGTCGCCGGGCGGGAGATAAGCAGACCCACGAGCATCCCGGCGGGCAGCAGCGCCATGCACAGGCCCTCGAAGGTGTAGATCCGGGTCAGCACGGCGTAGCTGTAGAAGCCCACCCCGGCCAGGGCGAAAAGAGAGGTGCGCAGCATGCTGGCGATGGCGGGGGCGGGATTGTCCTGCGAGGCGAAGAAGCAGCAGGCGATCGCGACCATGACGGCAGCACCCGCGCCGGAGGGCCAGTCCGTCCAGATCCACAAGGCGCAAACCAGCAGCACCGCGAGCGCCGCGGCAAGCCCGGAGAGTAAGGCGAGGGTGTGGTCGCGGTTCTGCACGATCGTGGCGATGTATTCGCGGTCCAGCATCTCGTTGGGCGGCGGCGGATCGCCATCCAGAAGGTGGCGGCGGATCGCGCGCGAAAGCCGCACGAGGCTGCTCAACTCCTGCAGGCGCAGCGCCAGGCTGGCGCGCAGCAAGCCCGGCCAGCTATGGTCATTCTCCTCTTCCAGCAGGATGATATCCGCTATCATCGCGTCGTCGTACTCAGTCTCGCCGGATCGCACCCACTGCGCGACGCTGTGCAGCACGCGCTGCAATTGCGGTGTGACGGCGCCAAGGCGCTGCAGCTGAGCCACGCGGTCGCCGGTCGAGCTCAGCACCGGAATGAGGCTGATGAGGTAGAGCCGCAGCCGGGTAACGTAGCGCACGGCGGATTGCAGCTCCGAGGTGTCGTAGGCGAGCTGGGTGATCATCGAGGCGATATCGGTGGCCTCGAAGGGCAGGCGCTGCCGGCCCTCGCGCGCGGCGGGGCTGTCATCCTCCCCGGAGAGCGCGGCGACGGCCCACTCCCGTGCAGGCTTGATCCAACCGTCAAGGCGTCGCGCCAGCACCGGCGCCAGCGGGCGCGGGAAGACCAGCGTGCCAACCACGGTGCTGCAGGCGATGCCGATGGAGATTTCCTCCATGCGGGTGACGGCGGTCTGGAAGATGTGCCCAGGCGTGAAGACGGATGGAAAGCCGATAATGCCCGCAGTGTAGCCGGCCAGCATGAACAAATAGGCGCGGGGCGTGCGGTCCAGCAGCGAGATGTACAGGCAGAAGCCGATCCACAGTGCCATGCACAGGCAGAGCAGCACTGGCGCATCCACCAGGTTCGGCACCATAGCTACCGCGGCCGCGCCGCCGATGAACGTGCCTAAAATACGGTACAGCGACTTGGAAAGCATGCCCCCGGCGAAGGGCAGCGCCACGATATAGGAGGTCGCCAGCGCCCAGTAGGGGGCGTCCAGCCCCAGCCAGAGCGAAATATACAACGCCGCCATCGCGCCGGCGAAGCATTTCAGGGCGAACAGAAGCTCATCCGGTTTGGGCATGGTTCCCGGGAAATAGCAAAATTGGTCAGCGCGGTAGGCTTAATATTCGCATTCCCGCAATGCGTGGTTATAAGTTCTACTTGGAGTCATGCTATGCTGCGCCAGTTCCGTCCAGCGTGAACACAACGGAAAGCCCATGATTCGCAAGAACATAGTCATCCTGACCGGTGCCGGCATTTCCGCCGAATCGGGCATCACCACCTTCCGCGATGCCGGCGGGTTGTGGGAGAACCACCAGCTGCAAGACGTCGCGACGCCGGAAGGCTTCGAGGCCGACCCGCATCTCGTCCACCGATTCTATAACGCCCGCCGCGCCCAGTTGCACGAAGTGGCACCGAACGCCGCGCATTACGCCCTGGCGGCGCTGGAGCGCGCCTGGGAGGGGCGGGGGGATTTCCTGGTGGTGACGCAGAACGTGGACGACCTGCACGAGCGCGCCGGCAGCCGCCGCCTGCTGCACATGCATGGCGAGCTGCGCCGCCTGCGCTGTACGATGTGTGAGGAGACGCATCCGCACCTGGACGATGCCGGGCTGGAGCTTGCCTGTCCCGCCTGCGGGCGAAGCGGCGTGATGCGGCCGGACATCGTCTGGTTCGGCGAGATGCCCTACCACATGGACGAGATCGCCGAGGCGCTCGATGCCGCCGACATCTTCTGCGCCATCGGCACGTCGGGGCTGGTGTACCCGGCGGCCGGGTTCGCGGCGGAGGCCATGCATAACCGGCGTGGCTGCGACTTGTTCGAGATCAACCCCAATCCCACGGGTGCCGGGATGTACGACCATGTCATCGCCGCGCCGGCGACGAGCGGCGTGGTGGAATTCCTGCGCCAGCTTGGCGTGGAGGGGGTGGGGTGAGCGCACCCGCGCGGCTTGCAGGGCGGGTTTCGCCACGCGGCGCATGGCCGCGTGGCGAGGAAGCGAGTGTGGCTTAAACGGCGCTTTCGATTGTCGGCATGGCCATGCGGGACTTGGCCAGCACCATGCCGATATTGGCGGTGTTGCGGCAGACGAACACGCCCACGTAATCCTGGTACTTCTTGCCGCGGATGAAGACGTGGATCGCGTTGTCGCTGTTGACGATGAATTCCTGGAAATAATGGCGGGTGGAGTCCACGCCGCGCGAGCGCTTCCAGATCGCCTCGACGGTGGAGACATTGGCGCCCTGGAACAGGTCGGAGGTCGCGGCGGCGACCAGGTCGATCACCTCGCGCGGGTGCGAGTCGACGGTCTTGATGCTGAGCAGGAAGCCGGAACCGACATCGATATAGCCGGCGGCCATGCACTCGGGGATGGTGCCGATCGACTGGGCGACGGCCGCATCAAGAGCGGAGGTGGTGGTCATCGTCTGGTACTCCTTGCAACGCTGATTTTGGCGAAAGCGGGCAGGGGCCGCTTGGTTGCGGCCTCTGTTCCTTTAGCGGCTTATCCCCAGATTTTTTCTTTTTACGGCTGGCTGTCAGGGCCAGCCGCGCGGTTGCGCAGCAGGGCCTGTTCCTGCTGCACCTCGTATTCTGTCAGGAAATCCTCCTGGTCGTCCGACTGTACGAACTGGCGGTTGAAGCGGCGGATCTGATTCAGTGCCCCATGCGCCGACATGCCCTTCTCCTTCACCAGATAGGCGGCGAGGATGGTGCCGGTGCGGCCGAGTCCGGCCAGGCAGTGCACGGCCAGCACCTTGCCGTTTTCCATCAGCTCGCGCATGCGCGCCACCAGCATGTCCATCTCGGCAGGCGTCGGCGCCTTGCGGTCGGCAATCGGCAGATGCACGTTCTTCAGCCCGTGCCGGGTCAGGGCGTCCTGCGGGAAGTCCTGCTCGGTCAGGGTGATCAGCGTGGTCACGCCGACATTTTTCAGCAGGTCGAGGTCGTAATCGACATCGGCGGACACGCCGGGCATAGGCGTCGCGGCCAGACGCCCCTCCTCGATCCAGACAAAGCCGCGCGGCCCGGAGGAGGCACCGGGATAGCGGGTCACCGCCGCGTGCTCGTGCTCATTCCGGGGTGGTTCAGCAAGGGCAGGGGCGGGCGCTGGCTCCGGTTCGGGGGCCAGGGCGGCGGGCGCAGCCGGAGCGGGTTCCGCAACCACGGGCTCCGGCGCCAGCGCGGCGAGGATTTCCGACTTGATCGCGGCCATCGCCTCGGCCGAGAGCGGCGCGGGCGGCTGCACATGGTCGGCCAGGGTCTCTGCCGGAGCGTCGGGCGCGGGCACGGCCACGCTGCCGGTGGTGACGAACTGCGCCACCACCGGATTGGCGGTGTTGCTGAAGAACGCCTCAGGTGCTGCCTGTTCCTGCACCCGGCCACCGGCGAGCAGGATGATCTCGTCAGAGATCTGCCGCGCCTGCTTCTGGTTATGCAGCACAACCAGAAGCGCGCCATGCGCCCCCAGCGTCCGCAGCAGGTTCAGGACGATCTCCGCGTCGGCGTCGGAGAGACCGGCGGTCGGCTCGTCGATCATCAGCAGGGCCGAATCCGCCGCGGCCTCGCGCAGGATGGTGACGACGCGCTGCGACAGCTGGTCCAGCTCCATGAACGGGATGTCGAGCTTGGAGAGCATGTCTTCCGCGCCGACCTGGCGCAGCCATTGGCCAGCCCAGTCGCGCTGCTCGGCCTCCGGCACGCCTACCATCTGGTCCTTCACGTGGAACAGCAGGCTCTCGAGCGCCGAACGCTGGGTGAGCTGGATGCGCTGCGCCACCAGCAGCGGGCGGTTATCGGCAGTGATGGGCTGGCCCTTGAACAGTGCCTCGCCCCAGCTCTTGAACAGGGCATTCTGCCCGTACAGCCCGGCCAGCGAGCGCAGCAGGGTGGATTTGCCGGTGCCGACAGGGCCCATAAGCGTGGTGACGCCCTGGGCGGGGATCGCCAGCGTGACATTGTCGAGGATCACCTTGCCGCCGAAGCCGACGCCGAATCCGGCGCAGGTGAGGATGCCGGCGGCTGGTTGCGGCGCGGGCTCGGGAGCTGGTTCAGCCTCCTGGTGAAGGGCGAACGGCTCTTCCCCTTCCGGCTCAGCCGCCTGGGGGGCGGGTTCCACCGCCACGGGCTCGGGCGGCAGGTCGATATGGTGGAGAATAGTGTCGGGATGCGGTTCGGAAACCGGCTCGAGACGCAGTTCCACCGCCGGTATGGGCGTCAGCTCTTCCGGCTCGGGCGGCAGATCAAGGTAGTCGAGTAGCGGCTTTTCCTCGGCCGGTTCAGCCGGAAGGTAGGCGATCTCCTGCTTCTTCTTGTTTTTGTTCTTGTTCTTCTTGAAGTGTTGCTCCAGTTCGGCCAGCTCGCTCTCGCGCGACTGGGGACGGCCCCCCAAATCATCGACGCCGGCGACAAAGCGCAGCTGCTCCCCGCTCATGCTTTGCATGAAAATCGAGGTGTCGATCGGCCGTTCCTGGTGCTTGCGGCGCGCCCGGCGGACCAGATCCACCAGCAGCACAATGATTCCAAGGCCAAGAACCGCTAGCCCAACGTAGAGAAATTGTATTTCGTTCTTCAAAACCCGACCAGCCCCTGTGCTGACGGACACTTGTCGCTCGCCTGCGGCCATTCATGTTCAGGCATGGCCATTCACGAAATACGCTGACGCAAGGCTAACCAAATGTCCATAATTGGAGGGTTTTGCCCGCTTCCCTTACGATACGATACGAAAGTTGGTCGGCTAGCCCGCACAAGGCGGACGCTACAAGTTCTCTAACGGTTTGAGAAGACAAGCTACGGCTGAATAAAGATGAAGTTACAGTCCGGCAATTAACATGCCTTTGCCGGTGTGCAGAAAATTTAACCGCGGAGGGGGAATGTCTTGATTTGTTGTCTTGGGGTTTGCCGGGTGGCGGAGAGACAGGGATTCGAACCCTGGGTACGCTATTAACGTACACACGCTTTCCAAGCGTGCGCCTTAAGCCGCTCGGCCATCTCTCCAGCACGGCGTGGGGGCCTCTGTAGCCAAACCGAAGCCCGCTGCCAAGTGCGTGCGGGGCTGGCGGGGCGGCCGCACGCAAAAAATATTAGGTGCGTGCGGGGCTGGCGGGGCGGC
This sequence comes from Acidocella sp., assembly GCF_052326845.1. Taxonomy (GTDB): domain Bacteria; phylum Pseudomonadota; class Alphaproteobacteria; order Acetobacterales; family Acetobacteraceae; genus Acidocella. The sequence continues at coordinate 23,122 of NZ_JBKQJR010000085.1, forward strand.
CGCACGCCAAAAAATTCAGGCGTCCATTTTCAGCGCGGCGAGGAAAGCGCTCTGCGGGATTTCCACCTTGCCGAACTGGCGCATGCGCTTCTTGCCCTCTTTCTGCTTCTCCAGCAGCTTGCGCTTGCGGGAAATGTCGCCGCCATAGCACTTGGCGGTCACGTCCTTGGAGAGGGCCGAGATTGTCTCGCGGGCGCAAGCTGCTGGAGAAGCAGAAAGAGGGCAAGAAGCGCATGCGCCAGTTCGGCAAGGTGGAAATCCCGCAGAGC
>NZ_JBKQJR010000086.1:0-9266 GCF_052326845.1 Acidocella sp.
TCCATTTTGTTGATGAAGGTAATGATCGGAATATCGCGCAGCCGGCAGACCTCGAACAGCTTGCGGGTGCGCGGCTCTATGCCCTTGGCGGCGTCGATCACCATCACGGCAGAATCGACCGCGGTCAGCGTGCGGTAGGTGTCTTCGGAGAAATCCTCATGGCCCGGCGTATCGAGCAGGTTGAACACCGCGCCGCCGAACTCAAAGGTCATCACCGAGGAGGTGACCGAGATGCCGCGCTGGCGTTCGATCTTCATCCAGTCGGAGCGCGAGTTGCGGCGGTCCTGGCGAGCCTTGACCATGCCAGCCTCACGGATGGCGCCGCCGAAGAGAAGAAGCTTCTCGGTCAGCGTGGTTTTGCCGGCGTCCGGGTGCGAGATGATGGCGAAGGTGCGCCGGGGCGGCACGCCGGGTATGGTTTCGGAAATCGGGAGGGCCTGGTCCATCGCGGCGCGATAGCAGGATTTCAGCCCGGAACCAACCGGGGCATTAGGCGCTCGACGGGCGGCGGTCAGGTTGATAAGCAGCCCCTCCGCGCAAGGAGGCTTTGAGTCGAGACATGACGATTGCGATCGAGATGGGACAAACGACGGCAGGCGGCCCGGCGACGCTCGACCTTGAGGAGCTGCTGGCCACCCGCCTGCTGGTTCAGGGCAATTCGGGCTCCGGCAAATCCCATCTGCTGCGCCGGCTGCTGGAACAGAGCGCCCCCTGGGTGCAGCAGGCGATCATCGACCCGGAAGGCGACTTCGTGACCCTGGCCGAGCGCTTCGGCCATCTGGTGATCGATGCCGAGGCCCATACCGAGCAGGGCCTGCAGCTGGCAGGCGAGCGGGCGCGCATCCATCGCGTCTCCACCGTGCTCAATCTCGAGGGACTCGACGCCGAGAACCAGCTCCGCCGCGCCGCCGCCTTCCTGGGCGGGCTGTTCGAGGTTGCCCGAGACCATTGGTACCCGATGCTGGTGGTGGTGGATGAGGCGCAGCTCTTCGCCCCGGCCATCGCCGGCGAGGTCTCGGACGAAGCGCGCAAGCTGTCCCTCGGCGCCATGACGAACCTGATGTGCCGCGGCCGCAAGCGCGGGCTGGCCGGGGTGATCGCGACCCAGCGCCTGGCGAAGCTCGCCAAGAACGTCGCGGCCGAGGCGTCCAACTTCCTCATGGGCCGCACCTTCCTGGATATCGACATGGCGCGCGCCGCCGACCTTCTGGGCATGGAGCGGCGGCAGGCGGAAGCCTTCCGGGACCTGGAGCGCGGGCACTTCATGGCGCTGGGCCCGGCCCTCTCCCGCCGCCCCCTGGGCTTACGCATCGGCGCAACGGAGACCCAGCCGCGCAACTCCACGCCGCGGCTCATGCCGCTGCCGGGAGCAGCACCGGAGGATGTGCGCGCCGTTATCCTGGCAGCGCCGCCGCCCGAGGCCGCCCGGCCCCAACGCCGCCCGCCGCCGCCCCCGGCGCCCGACCTGCTCAGCCAACTCATGGCCGCGAAACCCGCCACGGTGGAGAACCGCGCCGAGGCGGTGGACGAGCCGAGTCCCGAGGAACTGGCGGCGCGGCGCGAGCGGCTGGACCGGATCTTGAGCGCCATCCTGGCGGACCCCGAGGCGGGGTTCCGCGCCATCGGCGTGCTCTACCAGGATTTCCTGGTCCGCTGCCGGATAGAGGGCCTGGGCTCCGGGGCGCCGGACCTCGCCGCCTTCCGCCGCATGCTGACGCGCGCGCGCGCAGGCATCAGCGCCGAGATGGCGGAGGATGAGGTCTGGCAGGATGTCTCGGCCCGCGCCGCCACCCTGCCAGAGGATATGCAGGGCATCTTCATGATGATCGCCCGCGCGGCAAAGGAGGGGCTGCCCTGCCCCGGTGACCCGGAGATTGCCCGCGCCTATGGCACCCGCTCATTGGGCCGCGCGCGGCGCCTGCTCACCTATATGGAGGAGCAGGGCCTGATCGTGTGCCAGATGGACGGCGCCGGAAGGCGGATCGTGACGCTGGTGGAACTCGCCTGGGCCACGGCACCGGGCGACCCCAATGCCGAGGAGGCCTCGGCCGGGTAAGGCGCCCCGCCTCGTAGAGGCCGTCCGCCTCTTACGCCACCTTTTCCCCATGCCAGACATTCGGGGGTGCCGCGAAGCAATGCCCCACATTGCTCCGCCATTCCTGAAACTCCGGTGCCGCGCGGAAGGTCACCACGTGATGCTCCACGCTCTCCCACTGCACATGCAGCACGAATTTCAGCGGATTCTCCACCGAGCGCACCAGGGAAACCCCATGGCAACCCTCGGAGCGCAGGAAGGCCGGCCTGCTCTTCTCCACCCCGGCAATGAAGTCCTGCTCCATCCCCGGCTTCACTTCGATTTCCGCAAATTCCGTGACCATTTCAGGACTCCTTAAATAATTTGATGCCAAACTGTAACATTTATATGTATAGCTGCCCGAGGTGGGAGATACACGAACCCCCTATCAAAACAAGCTCATCCAGTTTTGGGAGCCATGCATGTCCAAGAAACTCGCGGCTGAATTTTTCGGCACTTTCTGGCTTGTCTTCGGCGGCTGCGGCACCGCCGTGCTCGCGGCCGGCTTTCCCCAGCTCGGCGTCGGTTTCGTCGGGGTGGCCCTGGCCTTCGGCCTTACCGTCGTCACCATGGCCTATGCCGTGGGCGGCATCTCCGGCGGGCATTTCAACCCGGCGATTTCCTTTGGCGTCGCCATCGCCGGGCGCCTCAGCTGGGCGGAGCTTATCCCGTACTGGGTGTCCCAGGTCGTCGGCGGTACGGCCGGCGCCGCGGTGCTCTATGTCATCGCCTCCGGCGCGCCGGATTTCGTCGCGGGCAAGTTTGCCTCAAACGGCTATGGCGCGCTCTCGCCGGGCCATTACAGCATGCTCGCGGCACTCGTCGCCGAAACCACCCTCACGGCGGCGTTTCTGATCGTCGTCCTTGGTTCCACGTCAAAGACCGCGCCCTCCGGCTTCGCGCCGCTCGCCATCGGCCTTACGCTGACCGTAATCCATCTCATCTCGATCCCGGTGACGAACACCTCGGTCAATCCGGCCCGCTCCACCGCGGCAGCCCTGTTCGCGCAGACGGACGCGCTCGGCCAGCTCTGGCTGTTCTGGGTCGCGCCGCTGGCGGGTGCCGCCCTCGGCGCGCTGATCTGGAAATCGCTGATCGAAACAAAAGCCGCCTGACGACTATCCGCCGATGGTCACCGCGCGCTGCTCGCCCAGCCCTTGCACGCCCATGCGCACCTCCTGGCCCGGACGCAAGAAGACCGGCTCCGGCTTGATACCTATGCCCACTCCCGCCGGGGTGCCGGTGGCGATGATGTCGCCCGGATGCAGGGTGAAGAACTGGCTGACATAGGCCACCAGCGTCTTCACGCCGAAGATCATGTTGGCGGTGGTGCCGTCCTGGCGGCGCACGCCGTCGATCTCCGTCCATAGCGAGAGCGCCTGCGGGTCCGGCACCTCATCCTTGGTCACCAGATACGGGCCGACGGGGCCGAACGTGTCGCAGCCCTTGCCCTTGTCCCACTGGCCGCCGCGCTCCTTCTGGTATTCGCGCTCGCTCACATCGTTCACCACGCAATAGCCAGCCACGTAGTCCAGCGCGGTCTCCTCGCTCACCCGGCTCGCCTTGGTGCCAATCACCACGCCAAGCTCCACCTCCCAGTCGGTCTTGGTGCTGCCGGGGGGAATCACAATGTCGTCATAGGGGCCGGAAAAGGCCGAGAGGGATTTGAGGAACAGGATCGGCTCTTTCGGGAGTTTCGCCCCAGTCTCCGCGGCATGGTCGGCATAGTTCAGCCCCACGCAGACAAAGTTCAGCGGACGCGAAACCGCCGGCCCGATTCGCCGCGGCGTTTTCAGCAAAGGCAGCTTTTCCGGGTCCAGCTTTTGCAGCTGTTCCAGCCACTCCGGGCTCAGTTCATCGCCTGTCACATGCACCAGCGCGTCGTCCAGCGTGCGCACCTGGCCTTCCGCGTCCAGCACGCCCCATTTCTCCGCGCCTATGTCCCCGTATCGAAGCAGCTTCATCGTCCCGGCTCCCTTACCTGAAAAATTCTGCACGCAGCGCGCAGCACAAGGCTGGGTCGCGTACGCGTAACGTGTCAAAACGGCGCTTTCATATTACCGATACAACAGAGTCGATAGAAAGAGCCACGGAAGATGCCGCTATTCGCTATTTACGCCGCCGACAAACCCGACACTCTGGCCCTCCGGCTGGAGCGCTACGCCGAGCACCGCACCTATACCGAGGAGCAGGAAGATGCCGGGGTGCGGACCATCATGTCCGGTCCGCTGCAGACCGACGATGGCGAGGTCATGAACGGCTCGCTGCTGATCGTGGAGGCAAGGGACCGCGCCACGGTGGAGCGCTATATCGCGCATGACCCGTTCAAGCGTCATGGCATCTGGGGCGAAGTGAAGATCAGCCGTTTCCACCGGCGCAGAGGCTGACAACAAAAAAGGCCGGCCTATTTGGCCGGCCAGCATCTCATTGGATGCACATTTTTGTTTGTTCGCTCCCTAAACTTGGCGGCTGACATTTTTTTTGGCCTTGGTTTCCCGCGACCTGCTCAGTTATGCCACACTCAGATTGTGGCGGAAAAAAGAACCGTACGCAAGTGTCCAAATGATCTTTTCTGCACCTGAAACGGCCAATGGGAAGTTTTTTTCATAAAATTTATACCAGGAGCTCTTTCAACGCCGCCGCCGCGGCGCGCAGCTCCTCCGCCGCCTGGGTCGTGGGCCCGGCTTCGGTCACGCCCAGCCCATCGGCGAAGGCATTGGCGTAGCCGGCGCGATTCGCCAGCGCCACGGACAGCAGGGTCAGGCCGCGCGCCGCGATCTCCGCTTCCAGCCGCTTGCGCAGGCGCGAGGCGGCGGGGGCGCGGTTGAACACCAGGGCGGTCTTGCGCTTCTCCTCAGCCGCGAGCTTCAGCGTGCCCTCGGCGGCCCATAGGTCGGGCGGCGCCGGATTCATCGGGATCAGCACGATGTCCGCCGCGCGAATCGCCCGCCGCGCATCGCTGTCTATCACCGGCGGGGTGTCGATCAGCACGTAGTCATAAGCCGTCCTCAGCTTCTCCAGCTCATTGGCCAGCCGCCAGCCGGAGACGGTTTCCACCGGCACATGGTGCGCTGCCTTCGCCGCCGCGTCGCGCAGCTTGCCCCACACCGTCAGGCTGCCCTGCGGGTCGATATCCAGCAGCGCCACCCGCCCGTCCCCGGCCAGCGCCACGGCGAATTGCGCCGCCAGCATGGTCTTGCCCGCGCCGCCTTTTTGCTGTGCAACCGCAATCACTTTGCCCATTCGTAGAATCCCTCCTGCACCGCACAATTAACGGCAGATTCGTTTGAAAGGCGAATATTTTTATGAACGAACTGTTATGTCCGGCCGAAATGGCCCGCGCCGATGCGGCCGCCGGCAATGTGGAGGCGCTGATGGACGCCGCCGGGCGCGCCGTGGCCCGCGCGATTCTGCAACGCTATACGCCGTGCCGCGTGCTGGTGCTGGCTGGCCCCGGCAATAATGGCGGCGACGGCAAGGTGGCGGCGCGTTACCTGGCCCAGGCCGGCTGGCCGGTGCGGGTGGCCGATGCCTTCACCGCGACAATCGAAGAGGTACAGCGCGCGGAGCTGGTGATCGACGCGGTATTCGGCGCCGGGCTGTCGCGCAATGTCTCCGCCCAAATCGCCGATCTTCTGCGCGCGGCAAAGCGCATCGTCGCGGTGGATGTGCCCTCGGGCGTGGACGGCGCCACGGGCGAGGTGCGCGGCTACGCGCCGCAGGCGGAGCTCAGCATCACCTTCTTTCGCAAGAAGCCCGGGCATCTGCTCTACCCCGGCCGCGCCTTGTGCGGGGAGCTGCTGCTGCGAGACATCGGCATGCCGGAGACGGTGCTGAACGGCATTAACCCGCAAACCTGGGTGAACACCCCTGCCCTGTTCACCCTGCCAAGCCGCGCCGCCACCGGGCATAAATACAGCGCCGGGGACGTGACCGTGCTGTGCGGCCCGCTGGCCGGAGCCGCGCGCCTCGCCTGTGCCGCCGCGCGCCGCGCCGGAGCGGGCATGGTCACGCTGGCCGCCGAAGCCCCCATGGTGCTGCCCGAGGCCGGGCTGATCCTGCGGACCGACCCACTGGCCACGCTGTTAGAGGATGAACGCCGCCATACCTGGGTGGTGGGGCCGGGCCTGGGCGTGGCGCGCGCGGGGAAGGCTTTGGCCCAACTCATCGCCAAACAGAAGACAATCGTGGCCGACGCCGATGCCCTCACCGCCTGCGCCAACGCGCCGGAGAAACTGCGCGGCGCTACCGTCATCACCCCGCACACGGGCGAGTTCACCCGCGTCTTCGGCCCCATCGGCCCGAGCAAGCTGGAAGCCGCCCGCCGCGCCGCCGCCACGAGCGGCGCCGTCACTATATTGAAGGGCGCCGACACGGTGATCGCCGCGCCCGATGGCCGTGCCGCCATCAACAGCAACGCTCCGGCGTGGCTTGCCACTGGCGGCACGGGGGATGTGCTTGCCGGCCTCACTGCGGCACTTCTCGCGCAGGGCATGGCCGCGTTCGAGGCCGCCTGCGCCGCCGTCTGGCTGCATGGCGCGGCCGCACAGGCGCTCGGCCCCGGGCTGCTGGCCGAGGATCTGCCCGCCGCCCTGCCCAAGGCTATCGCAGCCCTGGGCTAGCCGTTTTCCGGAATCAGCGCCTCGGCGCAGGCGTCCAGGATCGCCGCACTGTCGATCTCGTATTCCCGGTACAGACTGTTCACGTCACCGGACTGGCCGAACCGGTCCGGCCCCAGCGCCACCACCCGCTGGCCGCGCACCGCGCCCAGCCAGGCGTGCGCCGCCGGGTGGCCGTCCAGCACGCTGATGATCGCCGCATCCCGCGCCAGCGGCTTGAGCAGATCCTCGACATGCGAGCCAGTCTTGTGCCCCTGGCGGCGGTTGCGCTGCGCCGCGCGCCACCCGGCATAGAGCCTGTCCGGGCTGGTGATGGCGAGCAGCCCCGCCTCGGGCATATCCTCCTGCAGCACGGCGAAGGCCTTCTCGGCCTCGCCCGCCACCGCGCCCTGATAGGCGACGGCGATCGTCGCCCCCGGCTGGGGCGGCACCACCCAATACCCGCCCGCAATGACATGCACCGGGTTCAGCTCCCGCTCCGGCTGCGGCAGCGCCAGATTCGAGAGGCGCAGCCACACGGCGCTGCCCTCGGGCTTCTGCATGTACTCGAAGGCGTGGCGCAGCACGATCGCCAGCTCGTCGCAATAGGCGGGCTCGAAGCTCGCCAACTTGTCCTGCACAATGGCGAGCAGCGGCGTGTTGGTCGCCTGGTGCTGCCCGCCCTCCGGCGCCAGCGTGATGCCCGACGGCGTGGAGACCAGCAGGAAGCGCGCATCCTGGTAGCAGGCGTAGAACAGCGCATCATGCCCGCGATTCACGAACGGATCGTACACCGTGCCCACGGGAAGCAGCCGCGCGCCGTACAGATCGTGCGAAAGCCCCGCCGCGCCCAGCAGCAGAAACAAATTCTGCTCGGCGATGCCCAGCTCGATATGCTGACCATCCGGGGTCGTGCCCCAGCGCTGCGCGCTCGCCATCTTGCCGTTGCGGAACACATCCTCGCGCGCATACCGCTCGAACACCCCGCGCCGGTTGATCCACGGGCCGAGATTGGTGGACACCGCCACATCCGGGCTGGTGGTGACGATATGCCTGGCGAGCGCCGCGCTCTCCCCCCGAGCGCGGCCGATCTCGGAGAGGATCTCGCCGAAGCCCGACTGCGTGCTCATCTTCCGGCCAATAACGCGCGGCTGCGGCAGCATCTGCGGCACCGGCACCACGGCGGCGGGCAGGCGGCGGCCATGCAAGGTGAGCGGCGTGGCATAGGGCACGGATTGCACGAAGCGCTCCACCGCGCGCGGGCCCTCCAGCCCCTCGAACGTCTCCCACTCATGGCCCGGACGGACATGTTGCGCGGCGCGGAAAGCATCCATCTGCTCCAACGTCATCATGCCGGCGTGGTTGTCCTTATGCCCGGCGAATGGCAGCCCGTTGCCCTTGATCGTGTAGGCGAGGAACAGCGTCGGCTGGTCGCTCTGCGCGGCGGTGGCGAAGGCATCGGTCAGCGCGCCGAGGTCATGCCCGCCGAGATTGGTCATCAGCGCCGCCAGCTCGTCATCTGTCAGCGGGTCGACGATCGCGCGCACGCCGCGGCTCCTGCGCATGTCGGTCACGATCGCCTCGCGCCATGCCGCCCCGCCCTGGAAGGTCAGCGCCGAGTAGGTGGAGTTCGGGCATTCATCCAGCCAGCCGCGCAGGCTGTACCCGCCGGGCCGGGCGAAGGCGGCCTCCAGCTTGCGGCCATATTTGAGCGTGGCCACTTTCCAGCCCATGTCGCGGAACAGCCCCTCGAACCGGCCGAACAGCCGGTCAGGCATCACGGAATCCAAGCTCTGGCGGTTATAGTCCATCACCCACCAGACATCGCGCACATCGTGCTTCCAGCCTTCGAGCAGCGCCTCGTAGATATTGCCCTCGTCCAGCTCCGCATCGCCCGCGATGGCGATGTTGCGGGCGCGCGGCGCGTCCGGCGCGGTCATGCCATGCGCCTGCACGTAATCCTGGATCAGCGCGGAGAAAGAGGTCAGCGCCACGCCAAGCCCGACGGAGCCGGTGGAGAAATCGATTTCCGGCCCGTCCTTGGCGCGGGAGGGGTACGCCTGCGCCCCGCCGAACTGGCGCAGCCCCTTCAGCTTCTCCAGGCTCTGCCGGCCGAACAAATAGTTGATGGCATGCAGCACCGGCCCGGCATGCGGCTTCACCGCCACCCGGTCCTGCGGGCGCAGCGCGTCGAAATACAGCGCCGTCAGGATCGTCGCCACCGAGGCGCAGGAAGCTTGGTGCCCACCGACCTTCAGCCCCTCGGGGTTGGGGCGGATGTGGTTGGCATGGTGGATCATCCACGAAGCGAGCCAGACCAGCTTGCGCTCGATCTGCGCCAGTGTTTCCAGTTTCCCCAAGCCTTGTCCGACCGGCCGCATTTCGTTCATGGGCAAATTCTAGACCAAAGCGCGGGTTTAGGAAATCGAGGCTTTTGGGTGGGGGATGGCGTGGCCGGGTGGATTCCCGTCAGCCTTCTGTGGATGACCCCCGCGTTGCAAGTTAAATTTGATGATCTGGCGCCTTTGTCGGGTGCAGTCTTCTGTTCGGCCTGTTGATGCAGTCGGTAGGGACTGCTGGCCTTGATGGAGTCC
>NZ_JBKQJR010000087.1:0-9742 GCF_052326845.1 Acidocella sp.
GGGTCGGTCTTCAGCAGGCAGCGCCCGAGCCCGACTTCCGCCAGCGACGAATGAGCATCACTCTTCAACGCCAGTTGGAAGGCCGCCTCCGCCGCCGGGCAGCGGTCCAGCGCGTAATAGGCGTCACCCTCGTGCACCAGGGCATCCACGTTATTGGGGTCGTTCGCCAGAACGGACTGCGACACCGACAGAGCCATGTTCGGATCTCCGCCCGCGATGGCGGCATCAGCCACGTTCAGCGTGTTGGTGCCGATCGAGCCGCTCGGCGCGGCGGTGTTCGCCTGCGGGCCGTTGGCCTGGTGCTGGGCACAGGCAGTAAGCGCCAGAACCGCGGCCAGGGACGCCATGGCCAGGCCAGCCTTGTTGCGCGGGCGGAAAACGGCAGGTTCAGCCAAGTGAATTTTATCCATGAGACCTTTTACTTTTGTCCGTGCAGAGTCGCCATGACGTTGATAATGGCCGGCCCCGCCACCACGAGGAACACGCAGGGGAGGATGAACAGGATCATCGGCATGGTCATGAGCGTAGGCAGCCGGCCGGCGCGTTCTTCGAACTTCACCAGCGCCTCGGCGCGCAATTCAGCGGAGAGCGTGCGCAGCGCCTGAGTGAGCGGTGTGCCGTATTGCAGCGACTGCGCGAGCGTGGTGGCCAGTCGCTTCAGCGTATCCAGACCGGTGCGGTCACCGAGCGAATCCATGGCGTGGCGCATATCCGAGCCGATCTGCAACTCATGCGAGGTTTGCTGCAGTTCCATCGCCAGCGCCGGGTTCAGGCCCGCGATCTCCTGCGCCACACGGCCGATGCCGGCTTCCAACGCCAAACCGGCATCGGAGCAAATCACCAGCATGTCCAGCGCATCGGGCACACCTGCGGCAACCTTCTCGAGATGCTTCGTGCGGATATTGGTGGCGATGGTCTCCGGAGCGAGCATTCCGCCAATCGCGCCGGCGGCGGTGGCGATGATCAGCCACATTCCGGACATGCCAAACGCGTGCTGCGCCACGATGAACGTAATGACCGGGCTGATGAGGGCCAGCAGGATCTTGGCGCCAATGAACAGGCCGAGGCCCTTGCCGCCCTTGAAGCCGATCCCTTCCAGCGTCGCGGTCATTTGCGCCAGGGTTTTGCGCGATAGCAAGCCGCTGCGCGCCACGCCCATGCCGAAGGCGGAGATGACCCGCAGCAGCAACGCGCCGGGAGGCGCGCCTTGTTCGGGGAGTTCCTCCTGGCCGCCATGCGTGACCAGATCCAGCCGCCGGGTCAGCTTCGCGGTGCGGCCAAGTTCATAGGTCAGCATGAAGCCGACGGCCGCCAGCAGTGCGAAAAACAGCACGATCAGCAGCAGAATGCCAAAAATGGGAACGGAGCTACTTGAGGACATTGCTGATCATGAACTGAATGATGCCCATGCCGATGCACATGAGCAGGATGGCGGCGCCGAGGACCGACTGGCCGCCAGAGGTTGTAAACAGCAGCATGATGTATTGCCGCTGCATCACGAAGATCGCGCCGCCGGCCACGAAGGGCAGGACCGAGAGGATCATCGCGCTGGTGCGCGCCTCGGCCGTGAGCGCGTAGCCGCGCGCCTTCAGGCCCACACGCTTGCGGATCACTTCGGAGAGGGTTTCCAGCGTTTGCGTGATGCCGCCACCGGACCTCGCCTGCAGCGTGATGGCAGTGGCAAAGAACTGGTATTCCGTGAGCTTAACGCGCTCCCCCAGTTCACGGAGCGCGACATCGAGCGGAACGCCGATCGAGACCTTGTCCGCGAGAATGGTGAATTCGAGCTTGGTCGGCTCCATCGCATCCTTGGCCACCGTGCGCAGTGCCTCGCCCATGGGGATGCCGACGCGTACGCAGCGCACGATGGTGCTCAGCGCATCCGGGAACTGCTCCACCAGCTTGGCGTTGCGCCGGTTGGTGAACCAGTTGAAGGCAAAGCCCGTGAGCATCCACCAGACGACCGGCGTGCCGAAAACCTTGACGAAAAACCACAGTAACTTGTGGCTGCCAAGCGGGTGCGAGGCGATGAACATGAGGAACCATGTCACCCCCGCCGTGATAAACGGCACCAGCCACCATTTGATCGGGTAGGTTTCCGCCTGTTCCAGATCAACGCCAATGATCCCGGCTGCGCGCTGCTTCATCTGCTCGATGTGCGAGGCGGTGCGCACCAGCGAGAAATCCTCATCCGCCTGGCTCGTCGGCCTGGCGGAGGGCGCCACGGTGTCCTGCAGGCGGCCTTTGAGTTTCTCCTGGCGTTCGTTCTCCTTCACGATCATCATCGCATAGGCGGTGATCGCGGCCAGAAGGACTATTGCAACGGCGAGCAGCAGGAAGATTTGCGGGAGCATCAGGCTTCGTCCAACGCGTTCATCCAGGCGCGGTCCAGGCCGTAATATTGCAGACGCTCCTGGAAGGTGGAGCGGATACGGCTGACCTCGTAACGGCCGGTCAGGCGGCCGGTGGCCGTTTCGCCCGTGACCTCGAACTTGAAGATATCGTTGAGCAACTGCGTCTCGCCTTCCATGCCGGCGATCTCGGTCAACTGCACGAGACGGCGGCCACCATCTCGCTGGCGCTCCACCTGCACGATCATGTTGACCGAGGACACCACCTGCTGGCGGATGGCGCGCGGGGTAAGACCCATCGAGGACATCTGCACCATGTTCTCGACACGCGCCAAGGCGTCGCGGGTGTTGTTGGCGTGAATGGTCGACATCGAGCCGTCATGGCCGGTGTTCATGGCTTGCAACATGTCGAATGCTTCTGCACCGCGCACCTCACCGATGATGATGCGGTCGGGGCGCATACGCAGCGCATTACGCACAAGGTCGCGCGCCGTGATCTCGCCCTTGCCTTCCAGGCTCGGGGGCCGGGTTTCCAGGCGCACGATATGCGGCTGCTGCAGCTGGAGTTCCGCGGCGTCCTCCACCGTAACGATACGTTCGGACGCGTCGATGAAGCGCGAGAGCGCGTTCATCATGGTCGTTTTGCCGGAGCCGGTACCGCCCGAGACGATGATGTTCAGCCGGCAGCGCGCCGCGATTTCCAGCACGCGGGCGATCGGCGGGGTGAGCGTGCCATAGCCGATCAGCCTCTCGAAATCGATCGGCTTCTTGGAGAATTTACGGATCGAGATCGAGGGGCCGTCGATAGCCAGCGGCGGCAGGATGATATTGACACGTGAGCCGTCCTTAAGACGCGCGTCGCACATCGGGCTGGATTCGTCCACGCGGCGGCCGACGGAGGCGGCGATGCGCTGTGCAATATTGGTGAGATGTGTCCAGTCACGGAACCGCACCGGCACCTGGGTCAGCTTGCCGCCACGTTCCACGAAGGTGTGGTTCGGGCCGTTGACCATGATGTCGGTAATGCTGTCATCAAGCAGAAGCGGCTCCAGCGGGCCGAGGCCGAGCATATCGTCCACCAGTTCGGTGGCGAGGTTGCGCTGCTCGCGTGCGTTCAACTGCACGCGCTTTTCCGTGGCGAGATCCCCGATCAGCCGCTCGACCTCGATCAGCAGGCGGTCGGGATGCAGCGAGGCGACTGCGGTCGCATCCATGCGCGCCAGGCAGAGATTGCGCAGCTCGGCGATCTCCGGGCGGACGGTAACGGGACCGTCCGCGGGAACGCGGGCTCCATCCACCTGGGGCGGCGGCGCGGGCTGCGGGGAAACAGAAGGTACGGCTGCGGGTGCAGGCGTGGCCGAGGACTCAACACGCCGACGGCCAAATGTGGGCAGGCTGCCATCGGACATTCGATATTACCCCTTGCTGAAGCCGAGCATCTTGAAGATGCCACCGACGGAAGTGAGCTGCGCGGAACCTTCGATGACTGCATCCTCGCGGGCAGCCACGAAGCCGATCTCGCGTGAGAGATCGATGATCGCCTGACGGAACGGGCCGCGCGTTGCGATCGCCGGCTCGCCGAAGCTGGCGGACTCGTTCAGCTGCTTCGGAATATCCGGGATCACGATGTCAATTTTGACCTTCAGCGCCTCCTCGATCTGCTTGCGTGTCAGACCGCCGGGACGGCCCTGACGGTTGAGTACGATCGTGGGGCTTTGCGGCTGCCAGGGGCCGTTCGGGAGGCTGAGCAGGCGCAGCGTGTCACGCACAGAGGCCAGCGACGGGTCCATGACGATGACGCGGTGATGGGCAAATTCAATCAGTTCGCGGTTGCACGGCATCGGCAGGAACGGCACATCCATGACGATAAAATTATACCGGACCCGCAACGCCTCGATCAGGCGCCGTGCCGCGCCCGGAGCGTAATGCAGCGGCTCGGTCAGCTTTTCTTCAGAGGCAAGCACCTGCAGGCGCTCCGCCACTGGCTGGGCGGCGCGCTCAACGAAAAGCGGGTCGATACGGTCCGGCGTTTCCAGCGCCATGCGCAGGCCGGGGCCTGTCTTGGCGCCAAGCAGCAGCGCGCCGGAGCCCATATGGATGTCCGATTCCACGAACACGGTGTGGCGCTTCGCCATGACTCCAAGCAGCCAGGAGAGGTTGCCAGCGATCGTGGTAGCCCCTACCCCACCGCGCGCGCCCAGGACGGCGATGACGCGCCCGCCGCGTGTGGCATCTTGGCCTATGGTCTTGCGCGTGATCAGCGGCGCGAAATGCCGCGCCACCGCCTCGCGGGTGATCGGCTTGAACAGATACTCCATCACGCCCATGCCGCGCGTAATGTGGCGGTAGAAATCGACATCGTCGTTGTCGCCGATGACGAGCACGCGCACGCCAGGCTCCACCACGTCGGAGAGTTCGCCCAGCGCGTGGAGCGGTTGCTCCTCGCCGGCGATATCGACGATCAGAACCTCGGGGGTTTGCGTCTTGGCCATGGCGGCGACCGCCGTGCGGATAGTGCCGCGGCGGATCTCGATGCCATTAGCGACAAGCTCACCCAGGCCATCGCGCAGCACCTGTTCGGTGGCGGGATCACTCAGGAAGGCCAGAACGGTCAGGCGGTCGGGCCGGCTGACCAGACCGCCATCTTCACCCTGCACATTGCGAGCGCCTTGCTGGTTCATGAAGCCTCCTATCCACTATACCGGAAACGCCGGCCCATGGTCATTGACCAACATTCAGGCTGGCCGACGACGATGCCGGGGTCATAGTTGTCTGCAGGCCCGTGGCGGTGCCGCCGGTCATGGCCTTCTCTACACCGGCCACCGCGGCAATGCCGTTGCTGCCCGGCTCGGATTGGCCCTGGAGCAGATCCGACTTGTTGGCCACCTGCTGCGCGAGCGCTTCGTTCGGCGCCCCGGTCGCCGACCAGTTGCCGGGACGATTGAACGGGTTGAATGCCCCCTGGCAGCCGGTAAGCGTCAGCAACACAACACAGAACGAGAAGAACAGGGCCGAGCGCATACGCATCGTCTCCTTCATTGCACCATGAACCCGGCATCGCCCGGAATCCGGGTCGAGGCGGTGTCGGTACCGTTATTACGAAGCAGCAATATACGCTGCAAATCATTCGGCGGCGTCCAGCCATCATCAGGCGAAGCAATGCTCGCGGGGTTATCGACCGGGCTGACGAGATAAGGCGTGACCGTGATCACCAGCTCCTGCTGCTGACGCTGGAACGCGTCGCCGCGGAACAGCGCCCCGAGCAGCGGCACCTCACTCAGACCCGGCACACCATTATCAACCTGATTGGTGGTATCCTCCAGCAAACCGGCAATGGCCATGCCCTGTCCGCTGCCCAGAATCACGGTGCTGGATGCAGCGGTCATGGTGAGGGAGGGTACGGAAAAGACCTCGCCTTCGGCCCCGGTGCTGACGGTGGAGGAATTCGCCGCGCTGATCTCACTCAGCTGCGGTGCCACCTGCAAGGCAATCCGGCCATCGGACAATACGGTTGGAATAAAGCTGAGCAGGACACCGTAATTCTTATAAGTCACTGACACGGAGCCATTGTTTCCGGAGGATGTCGGAATCGGGAACTGCCCGCCAACCTGGAAATTGGCCTGCGTGCCCGACAGGGTGGTCAGCGTCGGCTCCGCCAACACATGAGCGAGATCATCCGTTGCCAGCGCGTCGATGACCCCCTCGAACGTGCCGCCGGGAAAGGTAACCCCAACGGTGCCAGGAGAAACCGAGGACAGAGAGGCTGGGGTGGAAGCGGACGAAATTCCCAACGCGAACTTGCCAATATAGGTGCCGTCCGCGCCAACTGAGCTCCAGTTGATACCCAACTCGCGCGTGACGGAGCGCGTCATCGACGCGATGCGCACCTTCAGCTGGACCTGAATCGGCTCGTTGACAGTCAGATCGTTGATTACAGTGTTACCCGAGATCGCCTTGGCCTGGTTGATCACGTTATCGGCTTCCTCAGGCGTGTTCACCGTACCCCTGACGATCATCCCCCCTGGTTCGCTCTCGGCCGTCACGCCGTTGCCGGGTGCCACCGCCTGGGACTGCTCCTGCAAGCGGGAATCCTGATAGTCTGACGGATTAACCGTGATTGAATACTGGGCGATCCGGTTACCATCCTGGTCGGTGGCCACCACATCCGTGGTACCGGGCGTCTTGCCGAAAACGAACATCACGTCCGGGCTGGCAGGCCGCACCGAGGCGATGCTGTCATCGGCCACAAACAGATTGGCGACGGCACGCGGCAGCTTGACCAGCTTGCCCTTACCCTTGGCCAAAGCAACCGATCCGAAATAAGCAGGTGGAACCGGCGCGGGCGCGGCCAACGGCGCGGTGGCTGCGGGCGCATCCGCTGCGCCACTGGTATCCTCAGGCTGGCTTTGAGCAAAGGCCATGGAGGCAGAAGCGCCAAACCCGGCAACAACGGCGAGCCATGCACCCGCGGAGATCTTCATGCCGCGCATCAAAACTTAAACTCCCCCGTAGCGTCGGAAGAAATGACATTGACGGTGGACACCGCCGGCACTTCTGGATGGGCATTCGCCAAGGCCGGCGACACATCGCCCGCCCAGACCGGTTGTTGCGGCGGGGCCGAGGCCTGCTCCGTCCCGTTCGGGTTCGTCTCCGCCGAATGAACGATGAGCGACAATTTACCCAGGCTGGTAGCTACCAGGCAGCGCGACGCCTGGTCAGGGGTGACTTCGAGCGTGACGGTCTGCACCGGCGGGCCGCCGCTGGCGCCGGCGCTGGCATCCTTGATCACCTGCGCGCCGGAAGCGATGACGCGGACATTGCTCAGCACAACCTCGGCAGCAATGCTCTTGGCGTCCGGCGCTCCGCCGATCGACTGAGTCAGCAGCACGTCCACATTGTCCCCCGGCCAGATCAGCCCGTTGGCTCCGGTTACATTATCCACAGCCACCGTCACGGCCCGCATACCCGGCGCCAGCACCGCCGCCAGGAAGCCGTGATCACCCGGATGGATCACCTCGCTGTTCAGGATTGGCGCGCCCTGCGCCAGCGCCGTCCGCACCATCGAACCGGTTAGCCCGGCGCGGTTCTGCGGCGTGTCAACCAGCGCATCGGCTGGCGCTCCATTCAGTGGTATGGCCGCCGCGGTGATCTGTGACGGTTGCAGCAGACTGCCTCCCGGCAGAGGCTGCGCCGCGACGAGCACCTGCTCGATCTGCGGCGCCTGAACGGCCTGCTGGGCCGCCGGCTTCGACTGGTTCAGAAGCGAATAAGCGAACACCATCACCGCGATCAGCGCGGCGATGAGAACACCAAAAATGCCAAGACGGAAAACCATGGTTTACCTACGGCTGTAGCTGGTTGGGCAGAATGGCGGCGATAGCGCCGCCGGCAATGGCACAGGCATACGGCAACGGTGCGCGGCGGCCGATCCGCCACATCTCGGCGCGGAAGAACCGCCGCAGATACCCGCCCGCGCGGGACGGGCGCGGCGAAGGCACAACAAAGGACAAGGCAAGGTAAACCAGAGCCAGAGCTCCACCAAAGAGGATGACATTCAGGAAAAATGACAACTCTGGGTGCAACGAAGGCGGAATGAGGAGCACCGTGGCGGCCCACAGTTTGACATCCCCGCCACCCATCACCCCAGCCACCCAAATAGCGAACAGAAACACGAAAGCGACAGCAGCCACGCTCAACGCTGCAAGAAGGGAGTGGTCGAGCAGGCGGGCGCAAACACCCAACGCAAGCAAAGCCAGCGGCAGCCAGTTCGGCACAGTCCGCACCGCCAGATCATGCAGGGCCGCGTAGACCAGCAAGAGAACCGCCGGAATAGCTAACGCTGCCGCCACCCGAACCTCCGATCAAAAAGCCGACGCATGATCGCTCAAGCCTCCCTGCACCACCGCACTTGGCTTTGCCGTCAAGCCAAGTAACGAAAGTATTAACAACAGATTAGCCCAAAAGCGCTTTAAAGTCTTGCCGTCTTTTGCGCTAAACGCCGCTAAATCGCTCTTTTTAATAAAAAAAATACGCGTCACAGGTCATGACGTGTCTGGCAATGACGCCGCGCAGCCGATTCGTTGTTAATAAAAAAACGGCTAACAGGAGTTCTGCCAGCCGGTTTCAGATTGCCGCCTCAACCAGCGCGATATGAACTTAAAGTTCGGACGCGACGGTGTTGAAGGTGCCGGAAACGTTAGTCCCGAGCGTCGTAACCGCGGCGATGATCACGACAGCGATCAGGGCGGCGATCAGGGCGTATTCAATCGCGGTGACCGCGCGAGTGTCGCGGGCCAGCGTCAGAGCAAGAGCAGAACGCACAAAGTTAACGAGCATGGACATTTCCTTTACAAAACGCACTGGTTGACGAGGACATAAAATCCAGAGCCGAACCACACAATTAAATTCAATCAACCTGCGCCATCACATCCACCCGTAACGGCGGCACGCCTAATACACAAAAATTTGACAAGACTGTCAAACCAAACCAACATGTTGTTATTAGCTTTGCGCCTGGACTACACCCTCGCTTTTACGGTACCGACGCAATAAACAGTGCCCACAGCAAGAACTGCTTGAATTAAAATTCCGATACTTACGTTTTTTAAAATTCTATTACGATTTGACGGGCGGCCTAAACCCTGCGTCCGCACAAATCCAATGAATTAAACCGGAGCAGCCACCGGATAAGGCTACGATGCGGCTCAAGAGACCAAAGACGACCCTCAGGGCCTATCTAAAAGCTCGGAGGAGACCTGGCTGAAGGTCGTGGAGAGATCGCCGCCGATAAGGCCCAATCCGCCCAGCATGGCAATTACCATGATAACCGCGATCAGCGCGTATTCCAGCGAGGTGACACCGCGCCGGTCGCCGGAAAACGCCCCGAGCCCCCTCGATGCCGGCGGGAGAGCGCGCCAAAGACATGAAAAGAGCACCGACTACCTCCTAAAGGTTGTACCCATCGGCATCCGGGAACAACGTTAGCTTTCCTCTCTAATGCAATGGTCTCGGTTCCGGAAGATAGTTCACGAAAAATTGCATAAACAATATCTGCGGGTTGCCCGGCAACTGTGGTGCGGGCGGCCGTAATCGAACCGACACTCTGTTGCCAGAATCGGATTTTGAGTCCAGCGACTCTTATTATAAGACGCTTATTTACAAAAGAAAATTTTGAATTTTTTGTCAAGTGTGCAGGAAAGTGTGCAAATTTCAGCCTTATCATTACGGTACCATTCCATTCTTCCCCTGCTTTGAGCCTCTTATAATTTAGGGCGACGTTGCTTTCGGTATCGTCCTGCCCCCTGCCCTCCCACCAGATTTCGACTCGAAATTTTATTGCCGGATATATATTTATCAGTAAATGTTGGTCATGCCCCAGGCGGTGGTGTAGG
>NZ_JBKQJR010000088.1:0-6069 GCF_052326845.1 Acidocella sp.
ATGCCACCGGGGCTGAGATCATGCGCGCGCTGATCGAAAAGGTGCGGGCGGCTGGGCATATTAAGGTGCTCGATGCCACGGCGCGGCTGATTTTTACCAATGATTCCGGCGTGACCGGCGTGCTCGCCGCACGCGGCGGCGAGAGTTTCGCCTTGCCGGCGGACCGCGTGCTGCTGGCCACGGGCGGCATTGGCGGGCTGTTCCGCTATTCCACCAACCCGCCTGGCGCCATCGGCCAGGGGCTGATGCTGGCCATGGGCGCGGGGGCGGAATTGCGGGATATGGAATTCATCCAGTTCCACCCCACGGCGCTGGACGTGCCGGGCGGCTCGCTGCCGCTAATCTCCGAGGCCGTGCGCGGCGAGGGGGCGAGGTTCATCGACGAAAACGAGGCGCATTTCATGCGCGGGGGCGATCTCGCGCCGCGTGACGTGGTGGCCCGTGCCGTATTCGCTCACGCCCAGGCTGGGCACCGCGTGTATCTCGACGCCCGGCCCATCGGCGCACGTTTCGCCACGCGCTTCCCGGCTATCGCCCGCATCTGCGCGCAGGCGGGCTTCGACCCGGCGACGCAGCCGATTCCGGTGCGTCCGGCGGCGCATTACCACATGGGCGGCGTGGCGGTGGATGCGGATGGACGCACCAGCGTGGACGGGCTGTTCGCGGCAGGCGAGGTGGCCTGCACCGGGCTGCACGGGGCCAACCGCCTAGCCAGCAACTCCCTGCTGGAGGCGGCGATCTGCGGCGAGGCCGCCGGGCGCGTGATGGCAGGCATGGCGGCCAAGCCCGCCCGCGCCCTGCCAGGCATTGCGCCGCTCCCGGCGCCCGATGCCGCGCCGCTGCGCGACCTCATGTCCGCGCATCTCGGCGTGCTGCGCGATGCGGCGGGGCTGGCTGCCGCTGCAACGGCGTTCGCGGCCATGGCCGAGACCAACCAAGCCGCCGCGCTTGCCTTGCGCATTGCCCAGGCGGCGCTGGCGCGCAAAGACTCTGTCGGCGCGCATGCCCGCGCCGATGCCAACCCCATGCACAAGGCGGCGTAATGTCTCTGCTCTCACTCCCCGATATCATGATCGAACCGGCGGTGCGCGCCGCCCTGCTGGAGGATATGGGCCGGGCAGGGGACATCACCTCCGACGCCGTGATCCCGCCCGAAACCCAGGCCCGCGTGGCGCTGGTGGCGCGCGAGCGCGGCGTGGTGGCGGGGCTGGATTTCGCCCGTGTCGCTTTCGCGCTGGTGGACCCGGCGATCCGCTTCGCTCCACGGCTGGATGACGGCGCGCGGCTGCAGCCGGGCGATATCATCGCGGATATCGAAGGTCCGGCGCGCGGTATTCTCACCGCCGAGCGCGTGGCGCTGAATTTCCTGGGGCATCTCTCCGGCATTACCTCGGCCACGCGCGGCATTGCCGATGCCATCGCCCATACCAAGGCGAAGGTCAGCTGCACCCGCAAGACCACGCCGGGCCTGCGCTTTGCCGAGAAATACGCGGTGCGCGCGGGCGGCGGGGCGAATCACCGCTTTGGGCTCGATGACGCCATCCTGATCAAGGACAACCACATCGCCATCGCTGGCGGGGTGGGGGTGGCCATGGCGCGGGCGCGCGCGGCGGCGGGGCATCTGGTGAAGATCGAGATCGAGGTGGACACGCTGGACCAGCTCGACGAGGCGCTCCCCCACGGGCCGGATGCCATCCTGCTCGACAACATGAAGCCCGACACCCTGCGCGAGGCGGTGCGGCGCATCGATGGCCGCGCCATCGCCGAGGCCTCGGGGCGGATCAACGCCGAGACCGCCCCCGCCATCGCCGAGAGCGGGGTGGATTTGCTCTCCGCCGGATGGCTCACCCACTCGGCGAAGGTGCTGGATATCGGGCTCGACTTTTAAAGTCTGGCTGAAAACTCTACCCTGGCGGCCATTTGGCGCGCTTTTCTGCGCTTCTGGTGCTCACGTACTTAAACGTACGCTCCGCTCCGGTTCTCGAAAACCACGCCAACTGACCTGCCAGAGCGAGTTTTGAACCAGACTCTTTAGGGCAAGGAGGCGCGCAGCGCTTCGACAAAAATCTCCACATGCGCCGCGCCAAAGGGCAGAGGCGGGCGGATCTTCAGCACATTCCCCGCCGGCCCCTCGGTGCCGATGAGCACGCGGTTGCGCCGCATGGCATTGGCGATGCCCTTGGCCGTGGCGGCGTCGGTCACCTGCACGCCGACCATCAGCCCGCTGCCTCGTACTTCGCCGATCACCGGGTGGTTGAGGCCGCGAATTTCTTCACGCAGCTTCGCGCCGGTGGTGCGGGCGTTGTCCTGCAGGTTGCGGGTTTGCAATTCGTCCAGCGTCGCCAGCGCCGCTGCGGCGGACACCGGATTGCCGCCGAAGGTGGAGAAGAAGTCGATCCGGCTGGTGAAAGCGTCCAGCAGCTCCCGCCGCGCCACCACCGCGCCGGTGGGGTGGCCATTGGCCATCGGCTTGCCCATGGTCACCACGTCCGGCACCACGCCATGCATGGCGAAACCCCAGAATTCGTCGCCCATGCGGCCGAAGCCGGACTGCACCTCATCGCCCACCACCAGGCCGCCCGCCTTCCGCACCTCCTCGGCCACGGCGGCGAACCAGCCCTGCGGCACGTTCACGATGCCGTTGGAGACGAAGGCGGAGTCGATGAGCAGCATCGCCACGCCATGGCCGCTCTCCTGCAGCGCCGCGATGGCACGCCGCGCCGCCTCTGCCGGGGCCGCGCCGGTATCGGGCGAGGGCAGCGTCTGCACGAACGGCGCCTGCGGCTGCACGAACGGCCCGTAATAGGGCGAGAGCGCCGCCACCACATCCGTCACGCCATGATAGGCATGCTCCATGACGATCGCGCCGGTCTTGCCGGTGACGATTTTGGCGATCCGGTAGGCGGCGTCATTCGCTTCCGAGCCGGAATTCACGAACAGGCAGGTGTCCAGGCCGTCGGGTAGGGTGGCGGTCAGCCGCTCGGCATATTCCACGATGCCCTCGTGCAGGTAGCGCGTGTTGGTGCACAGCGTTTCCATCTGCCGGGCGATGGCGGCAGCCACCTTGCGGTTGCCATGACCTACCGAGGGCACGTTGTTATAGGCGTCGAGATAGCGCGTGCCGTCCGGCGCGTAGAGGAACACGCCCTCGCCGCGCACCAGATGCACCGGCTCGGCGTATGAGAGTTCCAGCCCGCGTCCGAGCGCATGGAAGCGCCGCTCGGCCAGATTCGTTGCCCCCGGCCTGGCGGCTGCGGCGGCGCGGAATTTCGCCACCACGGCGCCACGCCCTGCGGTGAGATACGCCTCGATGGCCGGGACGCTGAGCGCCGAGAGCGCGCCGAGCTTCTCCGCCCCTGCCGGGTCGTTATGCCGCCGCCAGGCATGGATGGTGGCGGCGAGCGCGTGGCGGGCGATGATCGCCTCGAACAGGGCGGGGAACTCGGCCCCCTGCAACGGCATCACCGCGTTGTACCCGGCGACGATCTCGCTCCCGTATTCGATGGGCGGCATGTCCCCCACCGTCTCGGCGGCGGTCACCGCGACGTCGAACACCAGCGGGGCGTGGATCATGTCGCCGAAATCGAGCAGGCCGGTGATCTGGGTGGCGGCTTCGTCCACCAGCATGTTGCCGGGGTGCAGGTCGTTATGCACCATCTGGTGCCGCAGCCGGGACATCTCGGGCAGGAAGGCGATGAAGCGGTCGAGCACGGCCTCGATCAGCTTGCGGGTCTCCACGTCCTCGATCAGCCCGGCCGAGGGGCGCAGATCGATGATTCGGCGCAGATCCCACACGATGCGCTGCCCCGCCGCCGGGTGGAAGAAATTGGCCAGCGCCAGGTTGAGCCGGGCCAGCGTGCCGCCGGCGTGGCGCAGCAGGTCCGGGGAGGGCTCGACGCCGTCCATCACCCGGCCGGGCTGGAAGTCCAGCGCGCGGATGATATGGGGGATGCCGCGCTCGTCGGTAATCCGCGTATAGGCCTCGCTGTTCACGGTGCGGCGGACGCACGGCACGGGCAGGGTGGGGGCCATCATGGCGATGTGCGCGAGCGCCGCGCTCTGGAACTCGACGCTGCCCGGGTCCTCGTTGGGCCCGAGGATCTTCAAGATGATGCCAGAGCCGGAGGTTGTCTTGATGCGGAAATTCTGGTCGCGCTCGCCATATAGTGGATGCGCCGTGCCGTGCACGCCGAAAATCTCCCGGGCCATGTTGGCCGCTGCCTCGGTGGAGAAGGCCGGCGGGCTGGTTTCGAGCGCGACGAGACGAAGCGGCTGGTTCATGATTTTGCGCACCTCAGAGCGATTTTCTTGCGCGCAAGATACGCGCAAGCGCGACTGGCGGCAAAATCGGGGGTAAGGTCATGGGATTGACCTAGGTCAAACATTCGCGGTGGGCGCCGGTCTAGGCTTGCGCGGTTAAGAGGAGGAAGTTGAATGTCCACTCAGGAGCGTTTTCTCGTCGCCATCGCCGATGGCGAACATGCCCGCATCGTCCGGGGCGATGACCACAACGTGTTGCATACCGAGCGCTGGATCGAATCCACCGCCGCGCACAAGCAGTCTTCCGAGCTGCGCAGCGACCATCCCGGCGCCTCGTTCCACAGCGACGCCACGGCGCATCATGCGATGACGCCCCGGCACGACCCGCAGGAGCTGGAGGCGGAGAAATTTGCCCAGCATGTCGCGCATGAGTTGAACGTGATGCAGGGTGACAACAGCTTTGACGTGCTGATCATCGCCGCGCCCGCGCACACGCTGAGTGTCATTCGCCGGGAGTTGAATGCCGAGACGCACGCCAAGCTTGGCGGCACGCTGAACAAGGATCTGACCAAGACGCCAGACAGCGCCTTGTGGCCGCACCTGCAGGATTTCCTGCCGCCGCCGAACCCGCCCCGGCAGCTATAATGCCGGGAGGCGGCGCGGTGGAGTTGTAAAGTTAATTATAACGGTGAGAGTTGTGACAGGGAAATCCGTTTGGCGCCGGTCCGGGCATGTGTAAGCCGCTGAATCGCCGCGCAGGGATTGTGCTGCGCTAATGGCTGCGGCCTCGCGCCAGAGACATCCCCGGCGGGAAACCGCTGGGTTTTTTTTGTGACGTTTCGATGGCGAAGCAAATTAGCCACACCCGTCAGAAAAGATGTGATCGGGTAACAGAAGCGGGTGAAAAGCACGCTGTTTCAAGGTAAACGGCGGATAACTTTTCAGGGAGACTTAATATGAAACTCCGTCTTGCTCTGGCGGCCGCTACCTGCCTTGTTCTGCCGCTCGCGGCCCAGGCCCAGCCTGTCACCGGCCCTTATGTCAGCCTTGGCGCTGGTACCAGCGTGATGCAACAACTCGATTATGACTATACCAGCCACCCTGGTCAGTCGGGGCAGTTCGAGACCCGTCCTTCCTATGCTGGTGCGTTCTCGGCCGGTTACGGGTTCGGCAATGGCTTCCGTGTCGAGTTGAGCGGTAATTATTATCGCAACACGGTACATGAGGATGATATTGGCGCGTTTCACTACCCGGCCACCGGTGGTCTGAACACCTATGGCGTGATGGCGAATGCCCTCTACGACTTCGATGTCAACCTGCCCATTTACCCCTATCTTGGTGCCGGTCTTGGTTATCAGTGGCAGCAGCTCTCCAGCCGCATCAAGGACGTGCCTAGTTTCGGTAACACGATTTCGGGGACGTCTGGCAGCTTCGCTTATAACTTGATCGCCGGCCTCTCCTATCCGCTGCCTTGGGTGCAGGGGCTTTCGCTCACGGCGGAATACCGGTTCATGCAATTGGCAGACAGCCGTAAATACGCCGCCACCTCCGTGGTTATCGGGCCTGATGGCTCGACGAAGCTCGGCCGTCCGTTCGTCAACACCTTCCTGATCGGCCTGCGCTACCAGCTGTTCACCCCGGCGCCGATGGCCCCGGCTCCGGCGCCTGCTCCGGTTGCCGCCCCGGCTCCGGCCCCGGCCAAGACCTACCTGGTGTTCTTCGACTGGGATAAGTACAACCTGACGCCGCGCGCGACGCAGATCGTTGCCCAGGCGGCGTCCGACTCCAAGACGCAGAACGTCACCACGC
>NZ_JBKQJR010000089.1:0-3306 GCF_052326845.1 Acidocella sp.
TCTCGTCGATCATCTCGCGCAGCCTGGCGATTTTCGTCAGCTGCGAGCCGAGGAAGGCCTGCCCGCCGAAGCCGGGGTTCACGGTCATCACCATGATGATGTCGGTGAGGTCGAGCACGTTCTCCACGGTCTGCACCGGAGTGGCGGGGTTGAGCACCACGCCGGCCTTCTTGCCGAGCGAACGGATGAGCTGGAGCGTGCGGTGCAGATGCGGCCCGGATTCCGGGTGCACGGAGATGTTGTCCGCCCCGGCTTCGGCGGGCAGGCCTTCCTCGGCTCGCAGCTGACGAAAATCGCCAGGCTGCGCGAGATGATCGACGAGACCGGGCGGGACATCGTCCTGCAGATCGATGGCGGCATCACGCCCAAGACCGCGCCGCTGGTGGTGCAAGCCGGGGCTGACTGCCTGATCGCCGGTACCGCCGTGTACGGCGCGCCGGACTACGCCGCCGCCATCAACGCGCTGCGCGCCGCCGGGCCCCGCCCGGTGCAAGCCCCCGTGGCCAGCGGCGGATGAACCAGGGCGAGAAGCGTCCCGCCAGCTTCGGGCGGCAGGCGCGCACCCTGCTGAACCGGCTGCAGAACCTGCGCACCACGCACGCGCCGGATGCCCCGGCGCTCAGCCTGCGCGACCCCTGGCCAGGCGACCCGCGCCGCGGCGCCAGGCTGGTGAAGGCCGAGCTGGAATTCGGCGGGGCCGTGCTGGCCATGCCGCCGGAGATTTTCTCCGCCGCCAATACCTCCTCGCTGGTGCGCGCGCATCTGCACGGCTTCACTTGGCTGCGCGACCTGCGCGCCCTGGGCACCGATGCCGCCCGCTCCCGCGCCCGCGCTTTGGTCTCGGACTTCATGGACACGCACCCGCTGGACCTGCGGGCGAGCACGCCGGACGTCACCGGCGCGCGGCTCGCCGCCTGGCTGGGGCATTACGATTTCTTCGCCGCTTCGGCCGATGACGATTTCCGCCAGCGGCTGATGCACCGCCTGGTGCAGGATGCGCGCAACCTCTCAGCGGCACTGCCGCCCGAGCTGCTGGACCAGCGCGCCCTTACCGCGCTGAAGGGCCTGGCCGCCGCCGCCATCGCCATGCCGGAGCACGCCCCCTACCTGCCGCGCGTGCTGAAATTCCTCACCCCGGAGCTGGCCCGCCAGTTCTTTGCCGATGGCTGCCATGTCGAGCGCAGCCCGGCGGCGCATCTCGCCGCGCTGCAGGACCTCACCGAGCTGCGCGCTCTGCTGCAAGCCGCCAATGTCCCGCCCCCGGCGGAGCTGCTCACCACCATAGACCGCGCCGCCGCCGCCATGCGCAGCCTGCGCCATGGCGATGGCGGGCTGGTCCTGTTCAACGGCGCCAAGGAGGAACTGCCCGGCCTCATCGACCTCGTGCTGGCCCAGGCCGGGCGGGCGCGCGGAGCCCTGGCGCCGCTTGCCGCCTGCGGGCTGTACCGCATCCCCGCCGCCAAGGCCCTGCTGTTCATCGATGCCGGGCCTCCCGCCGCCCCGGGGCTGGACCGCTTCGCCCATGCCGGGACGCTCGGCTTCGAATTCTCCTACGGCAAGGAGCGGCTGATCGTGAATTGCGGCGCCGCCCCGGCGCTGGCGGGCGAATGGTCCGCCGTCCTGCGCGGCACCGCGGCGCACTCCACGCTCACCATCGCCGATGTCTCCTCCGCCGAGGTGCGCGAAACCGGGCTTGGCCGCCGTCCCGCGCATGTGCATGCAGCCCGGCAGGATTACGGCGGGGTGCACTGGATCGAGGCCAACCATGACGGCTGGGGCAAGCTGTTCGGCGCCATTCACCATCGCCGCCTGATGCTGGCGGAAACCGGCGACGAATTGCAGGGCGAAGACCTGATCGAGGCGAAGAACCCGCAGCCCTTCACCATCCGCTTCCATCTGCACCCCAATGTCACCGCCAGCCTGCAGCAGGATAACGAGGCCGTGCTGCTGCGCACGCCTGCGGGGCTGGGCTTCCGCCTGCGGGCCGAGGGCGTGCCCATCCGCATCGAGGAAAGTGTGTATTTCGGCCAGACCGAACCGCGCCGGGCGGAGCAGATCGTGCTCGCCGGGCACCAGGACGGGCCGCAGCACGTAAAGTGGACTCTCACAAGGATTTAAGATGCGTGTTCTTCTAACCGGCGGCGCCGGGTATATCGGCTCGCACACCGCCGCCGCGCTCGCCGCGCGCGGGCATGAGGTCGTCATCCTCGACAATTTCGCCAACGCGGAGCGCGACGTTCCGGCGCGGCTGGAACGCCTGACCGGGCAGAAAATGCCGGTTATCGAGGCCGATATCCGCGACACCCAGGCCGTGGTGGCGGCGCTGAAGGCGCATCCGGTGGATGCGGTGATCCATTTCGCGGCGCTGAAGGCGGTGGGAGAGTCAGAGGCCGACCCGCTGCTGTATTACGACATGAACATCATCGGCACGATCCGCCTGCTCCAGGCCATGCAGGAATGCGGCGTGGCGCGCATCGTGTTCTCCTCCTCCGCCACCGTGTACGGCCAGCCGGACAGCTCCCCCATTCTGGAGAATTTTCCGACGCGGGTGGAGAACATCTATGGCCGCACCAAGCTGGTGATGGAGGACCTGATCCGCGACCTCGCCCGCACCGGCAAGCTGAAGGCCGCCGCCAATCTGCGCTACTTCAACCCGGTGGGGGCGCATCCAAGTGCTGCGATCGGCGAAACCCCGCGCGGCGTGCCGAACAACCTGATGCCCTACGTGACCCAGGTGGCGACCGGGCAGCGCCCGCATCTCAACGTGTTCGGCAATGATTACGACACGCCCGACGGCACCGGCGTGCGGGATTATATCCATGTCGTGGACCTCGCCGAGGCGCATGCCCTGGCGCTGGAGCATATCTGCGCGAATGACGTTTCGGTGACGGTAAATCTCGGCACGGGTGAAGGCACCTCCGTGCTGCAACTGGTGAAAGCGTTCGAGACCGCCACGGGGCGGGAAATCCCGCTGGTCATCGCCCCGCGCCGCCCGGGTGACGTCGCTTCGTATTATGCCAACCCGGCGCTGGCGGAAGCCACATTCGGCTGGAAGGCGAAGCTGAATGTCGAGGATATGTGCCGCGATTCCTGGCGCTGGCAGGCGAAGCGGGACGGGGTTAATGATGTTTAGGGGCTAGGTCGTTCCGGGATAACCCGTTTTGCTGGTGCAGAATTTAAGCAGACCGTGTGAAAACTCTACCGAAACGGATTCCGGCGCGGCATGAGGCGCGGTAGAATCTGGCATCATGACGCACATCTCAGGTCGCGACCGAGCGCAGAGGCTGCTCCTGCCGGAATCTCTGG
>NZ_JBKQJR010000090.1:0-4598 GCF_052326845.1 Acidocella sp.
CCAGCGGGGTGACCTCTACGTGCCGCCGGATGAATGGCAGAGCCAAGCCACCTGCATCGAGGGCTCCTGGTGGCCCGCCTGGGCGGAATGGCTCACCGCCAAATCCAGCCCGCCCGTGAACCCGCCGCAGATGGGCGCCCCGCTGGCCGGCTACCCGGTGCTGGATACCGCCCCGGGCCAATACATCCTCCAACGCTGAAAGGCCGAAACCCATGGATATGAAGACCGAACTGCTCGAAAACCGGGTTTTCGACGATATCGCGATCGGCGATTCCGCCAGCATCACCAAGGAGATCACACAGGACGACATCGCCCTGTTCGCGGTCATCTCCGGGGATATCAACCCCGCGCACCTGGATGCCGAATATGCCGCGACCAGCCTGTTCCACCATATCGTCGCACAGGGCGTGCTTACCGCCGGATTGATCTCCGGCGTGCTCGGCACCAAGCTGCCCGGCCCTGGCACCATTTATGCGAGCCAGGATCTGAAATTCCTTGCCCCGGTCTCGCCGGGCGATACCATCACCGCCACCTGCACCGTGACCGAGAAGATCCTGGAGAAGCACTTGGTGGTCCTGGACTGCCATTGCGTGAACCAGAACGGACAGGAGGTGCTGCGCGGCACCGCCGTCGTGCTCGCCCCGGTGGAAAAGGTGAGCCGCCCGGCCATTACCCTGCCGGAGGTGCGGCTACTGCGGCATGAGCGTTTACGCTCCCTGCTCGCCCGCGCGACAGCCGGGTCGCCGATGCCCACCGCCATCGCGCATCCGTGCGACGATGTCTCGCTTCTTGCCGCAGTGGAGGCCACCGAACGCGGGCTGATCACCCCCATCCTGGTCGGGCCGGAGCAGAAAATCCGCGATACCGCCGCCGCGCACAAGCTCGATATCTCCGGCTTCCAGATCGTCAACACCGCGAATATCCATGAATCCGCCGCCAAGGCCGTCGCCCTGGTGCGCGAGGGCACGGCCAAGCTGCTGATGAAGGGCGCGCTGCATACGGACATATTGCTGCACGAAGTGATGCAGCCCGGCACCGGGCTGCGCGCCGGCAAGCGGCTCAGCCATGTCTTCGTGATGGACGTGCCCACCTATCCCCGCCCGCTGCTGGTGACGGACGCGGCGATCAACATCGCCCCCACGCTGGAGGAGAAATGCTGCATCGTGCAGAACGCCATCGAGCTGGCGCATGTGCTGGGCATCGAGACGCCGCACGTTGCCATTCTGGCGGCCGTGGAGACCGTGAACCCGGCGATGCAGGCGACCGTGGACGCCGCCGCCCTGTGCAAGATGGCTGATCGCGGACAGATCACCGGCGCCATCCTCGACGGCCCGCTGGCCTTCGACAACGCCGTCTCCGCCGCCGCCGCCGCACAGAAGGGCATTAAATCCACAGTCGCGGGCCAGGCGGATATCCTGCTCGTGCCGAATATCGAGGCCGGCAACATCCTGGCCAAGCAGCTCACCTTCCTGGCCAACGCCGATGCCGCCGGCATCGTGCTCGGCGCCTCGGTGCCCATCATCCTCACCAGCCGCGCCGATGACGACCGCGCCCGCCTCGCCTCCTGCGCCATCGCGGTGATCATGGCCGGAGGGCAGCATCATGGCTAATGCCGTTCTCACCATCAACGCCGGGTCGTCCAGCATCAAATTCGCATTGTTTGAATTGGGGAACGGGCTGACCCGCATCGCCGAGGGGCTGGCCGAGGGCATCGGAGCCACGCCGCATCTGCTCATCAAGGCCGGCGGCCAGGTGGCGCTGGAAAAACGCTGGCCGGAACACGCGCCCGAGACCCATGAGGAGTTGATGGGCGAGGTGCTGGACTGGGTGGAAAGCCACCTGGGCGACGACGAGCTTATCGGCGCCGGGCATCGCATCGTGCATGGCGGCGACCGTTACACCGCGCCGACAAAGCTGGACAAAGCCGTGTTTGACGACCTCACCAAACTGGATCCGCTGGCGCCGCTGCACGAGCCGCATAACCTCGCAGCCATCCGCGCCGTGTTCAAGTTGCGGCCGGAACTCCCGCAGGTAGCCTGCTTCGATACCGCCTTCCATCACACCATGCCCGAAGTCGCGACCCGTGTGGCCATACCGCGCGCCTTCTGGGCCGAAGGCGTGCGCCGCTACGGCTTCCATGGCCTCTCCTATGAATATATCGCGGAAGAATTGCACATTGTGGCGCCGCATCTGGCCAAGGGGAGGGTCATCATCGCGCATCTGGGCAACGGCGCCTCGCTCTGCGCGCTGAAAAATGGCGTCTCCATCGAATCCACCATGGGCTTCACCGCCCTGGAAGGGCTGATCATGGGCACGCGCTGCGGCAGCATCGACCCTGGCGTGCTGCTCTACCTGGGCCAGGAGCATAACATGGACGCCAACGCGATTACCGACCTTCTGTACAAGAAGTCCGGGCTGCTCGGCGTGTCCGGCATCTCGCCGGACGTGCGCACCCTGCTGGCAAGCCCCGCGCCAGAAGCGGCGGAAGCGTTGGAGATGTTCACCTACAGCATCGCCCGGCATGCCGGGGCGATGATCAGCGTGCTTGGCGGGCTGGATGCCATCGTCTTCACCGCGGGCATCGGTGAGCACGCCGCACCCGTACGCGCCGCCGTGTGCGAACGCCTGGCCTGGACCGGGCTCGAACTCAACGCGCAAGCCAACGCCGCCAACGAAGTTTCCATCAGCACTCCCGACTCCGCTGTGGAAGTTCATGTCATCCCCACCAACGAGGAACTGATGATCGCCCGGCACACGCTGGCCCTGGTCAGCTGAATTCGTTGGCCAGAACCGGGGGGACGCTGTCCCCCCGAGTGCCAGGACCTCGATGATCCGCAACGGGAAAGAGAGCCCGCTTGTGGGTAGTGTCTCAGTTTGAATTTCTGCAAGGGGGGATAGCGGACGGACCGTTAATTGGCTCTAGCGGCCGACCTTGTTGTTGATTTGGCTACACCGCTATGCGCCGCTCTCGACGGCCAGAGGTTCATCGTCCGGCAGGCTTTTCGGTGCACTTCCCTTTCTTCGGGCTAGCAAGCCAACGAGGTAGTGCTCACCCTTGTCGGTTAACGCCCAATAGCTTCCGCGGTCGCTAACTGCCCGTTTACGCGTACCTTTGTCGACCAAGCCTAATGCTCGAAGTTGAACGATAACTTGGTCAAATGACTCCGGCGCTATTGAACGTTGTGTGATGACATAGTTTTCTTCGTCAATATCTTCCGACCAAGCAATAAAGCGAGCAAGCTTGCCCTGAATTGCAACCTCAGTTGCTTCCCTCATTAATATAGGGCCAACATCACGAAAGATATCATCCCAAGACGCCGGAGCACTCCATGCCACTTCCTTTGAATACGTCCGACCTTTGCTCTTCTCATGAATGGCTGCAAACCCTTCCAACACAATTTCGTCTGATCCACTTTCTAGGTCGTCGACATTCACCGCGAAGCCGGTCTCAGCCCTCATTTTATTCTTTAGCTTCATATTTTCTTGTGTGAGGGCATTGATCTGTTCAAGCAACTCTAAATTAGATTGACCAACGTTTCGAATCCAGCCTGGTCTGGGATTGGTCCTCAGTTGCCGTGTAATGCTGCGCGACACAATGCCACCCAGTTCCTCAGGAGTGGTCCATTTCCGTATTGGATGTTCTTCCATCACACGTTTACGAAAAGCTTCTAAACGAGTGCGGCCGCTTTCATCTCGTTCAGTTTTGGCTGCTGGAATGTTCTCTGGCTCGCCATGTACGAAGCCCAATACAGGTAGGCTTAAAGATTTGGCATAATTATATTCTTTCTCGGTGTAACTCATGCCTTCTGCAGTAACTGTTCCGTATCGCCCACCGATTATCAAGACGTAGTAGTCACATTCGTCGATTACTTTTTTAATAACTTCCCATTGAGTTTCATTTGTTGCGACAAACGCCTCCATACCCGTGGGGATGCAATCGAGTTCCCAAATCGCTTGGATAACTTCCGCACGCTCTTCTTTGAGATCGGTAAAAGTTGAACTAATAAAAACTTGGTACCGAACGGACTGCGACAAGTCTTAGCCTCCTGATTATCCAAAAGCCCACCGGGTCTAGTATCCACTATCATTGTACCGCGAGTCACGGCCAACCGAGCTAAAACGAGACGAATTAGTCCGACGGGCGTCGTAACTCGTGTGTCGCGCTTCAGAGATTCTGGGTACTAGCGACCTGCTATGAGCCCATCATTAAGGACGGTTCCATAGATATCATACAGCAGATATTATTCTGAGCACGAGGGCAAGCGTTGGCTGAGCAGGAGGGTAAGCGTTGATAGGGAATTGACGAAAAAAATGTCTGCAATAGGTCCAGCCTGTGTAAAAACGCCGACTTCTGCTAGAATCGGCTCGTTATCGGAGGGCCGGTCATGGGGCGTTTCGTTGAGGGTGAAGATCGACGGCAATCGTTATTGTTGCCGGACTCTCTGGACGATTACGTGACCGAGGACAACCCAGTTCGCGTGGTCGAAGTCTTCATCGACGAGCTGGATTTGGGCACGCTCGGCTTCGATGGCATGCAACCGGCGGCGACGGGTCGGCCCGCCTATCATCCCTCGACGCTGTTGAAGATCTACCTCTAC
>NZ_JBKQJR010000091.1:0-3630 GCF_052326845.1 Acidocella sp.
GGCGGTTGGACGGGCGATTGGCCAGGGTGCTGGCCGTGCCGGCCGGGCTGACGGGAATCTGGATGTCCGCGCATCTGGCGCCCGCTTGGCTAGCGAACGGCTTTCTCTGCGTCACGCGGTTCGAGGAATTACCGATGCGCGTTGACAATTTCCATTTCTACCCGCAATTCGGCGCCATCCTGTTGTTCTTCGCTGTGCTCGCCTTGCCCGCGGCGCAGCGCGTGCTGGACTCCCGGCCGGCGCAGCTTCTTGGGCGCTATTCCTTCAGCCTTTATCTCGTGCATTTCCCCATCCTGTTCACGGTGGCCATGTTCTGCCTGGTCAGGCTGCACGCTGCGGGACTGGGGGTGGCGATCGGCGTGGCCAGTGTTTGCGGCCTGACGGTGACGTTCGCGGCGATGCTGGTCTTCGAGCGCCTGGTCGACCGGTCGGCGATTTTCTTAAGCCGGAAACTACGTATTTTCGAACGGAACCGCCCGTTGAGTATGCCCGCGCGGGTTTTGTGATGGCGCCCCGTGCCTGCCAGGCGCGACACCAGGATGGGCGCGAATTGTACCGCGCGCCCATCTGGAGCCGTCTGCCACCATGCGAACTAAATTTGCTCTCTGCCCCTGGCTGGGCATTGCCGCCGCTGTTCTGGGCAGCCTGTTGCTGGGCGACGGTGCCGCACCCGCGGAACTGACTACTGCCACCGCACCGGTTCTCGATCTCTCCGGCTACGCCCTGAGTTTCGATGAAGAATTCAAAACATTCGATATCTCGGCCTGCGGTCCGCACAGCGTCTGGATAGCCCACACGCCGTGGAACCGCGATTTTGGCGATGCCGCGTTCGGCAATCCTGGACTGGGCGGACCGTTCTCACTGAATGCTCAAGGGCTGGCGATCACAGCCACCAAACAGCCGGACGGCAAGTGGATCTCGGGGCTGATCTGCTCGGTGGACAAGGATGGGCCAGGGCAGCACGGATTCTCGCAGAAGTACGGATATTTCGAGATGAAGGCAATCCTGCCGAGCGGCCCCGGCACCTGGCCGGCGTTCTGGCTGATCGGCAAGGACAAAAGCAGCTCCGCCGCCGAGATCGACGTCATAGAATATTACGGCGAATTTCCGAGATATTTTCATACCACGGAGCATGTCTGGGTGAATGGCGGCCATAAACTGCTGCGCACGCGGATGGTGGAGGTTCCAGATGGCAGTCTGTCATCGGGGTACAATAAATTCGGCGTTCTGATTACGCCGCAGACGACGAGTTTCTATCTGAACCGCCGTGAATATTGGAGCACGCCGACGCCACCCGAATACCGGCAGCCGATGTATATCCTCGCCAATCTGGCGTTGGGCGGCGGCTGGCCGACCGCAGGGCTCACCTCGCCGCAGGTGATGCAGATCGCATACATTAAGGTCTACCGAAAACTGCTGCCGCCTTGAGGCGCCAGCGCTCCACGACCAGAACAGAGTCGCAGATTCGCGTACTCCATCTGAGCTGGGCGGGTTCTTCCAGAACGCCAAAGTTGTACCGGTTGGCGTGGTAGTGAATTTGAGGCAGATGCCGATGGCGGGGTAGATCTCCCCCAAGTCTCTCCTCCGTTACCGCAACTAATAGGCTAGCGTGCGCAGGGAACTGGCGGGTCGGTCTGACGCGATGGAGGCGCCGTGAGGATATTGGTCGTAGGTGCCGGATTTGCCGGAGCAGTCTATGCACGAACCCTGGCGGACGCTGGGCATGATGTCACGGTGACAGACAAGCGCCGTCATGTCGGTGGCAATGCCTATGATTTCCTTGATGCCAATGGCGTGCGGGTGCATCTTTATGGGCCCCATTTGTTCCATACCAGGTTGAAGCGTGTCATAGATTGGCTGCAGCGATTCGGCAGCTTCATCCCCTACGAGCATCGCGTGCGAGCTCTTTTGCCGAGCGGGCGGCTAGCGCCTCTGCCGATTAATCTCAACACGGTGAATGCGGTGTTCGGGACGAGTTTCACGACAGCGGAGGAGGTGGAGGTGCATCTTGGCCGCGTCGCCCTCAACATCGAGTCACCACGCAATGCCGCCGAGCATCTGCATTCCCGGATCGGGATCGAACTGACGGATTTGTTTTTCCGCCCCTACACGAAGAAGATGTGGGGATTTGATCTTGAGGACATGTCGCCTGCCGTGGTCAAACGAATACCGCTGCGCACCGACCGCGTGGACACATATTTCGCCTCCGACGAGACTCAGATGCTGCCGCGCGACGGCTATGTCGCGTTGTTCGAAACCATGTTCGACCACCCCGCGATTGACGTGTACTTGGACACCAACTTCGACCGGGAGATGCTGAAGGATTATGACTTCTGCTTCAACGCCATGCCGATCGACGAGTATTTCGGCTTCCAGCTTGGTGATCTGCCTTACCGTTCGATCCGTTTTCATGTCCGTACCGTGGCGGATGGCGCGGCGCCTGAAGCTCCTGTAACCAATTTCACTGACACCAGTCCGTACACGCGTGAAACAACATGGGATGCGTTACCGCGCCACCGGGTGGAGGAGACCGGGCGCCGCACGATCACCAAGGAATAACCTTGCGATTATCGCGACAATGACATGGAGCGCTACTACCCGGTGAAGACGGCGGATGGCCGCTACCAAGCGCTTTACGAGAAATACCGGGAGTTGGCCGCCGCCGAGCCACATATGGAATTCATCGGCCGGTGCAGTACCTATCAGTATCTCGACATGGATCAGGTCATCAACCAATCTCTGGCCGGCGCCGAGCGCTGTCTGAAAAGCGGTGGGGGGGAGACAATTCGGCAATGTGACGTCAGCGCGCTTCCGGAATTGTGCTCATCCGGATACGATATTTGCATCATCGGCTCCGGATTTGCGGGCACTGCTGTGGCCAGCGAATTGTCGGGCAGCGGCCTGCGCATTCTGTTGCTGGAAAGCGGTGGGCGTACGCGGCAGAGTCTCGCCGATGCATTGGACGAGGTGGAGAGCATATGCTGGCCGCGGATCGAGGATCAGTGGCTGGTCCGCAACCGCGTCGTCGGCGGCACCTCGCACACCTGGTAGGGGCGCTGCGTGCCGTTCGATGCCATCGATTACGAGAAACGGCCATGGGTGCCGCACTCGGGCTGGCCGCTTACACCGGAGTCGCTTCTGCCGCATCTCATCCGTGCCGCGCCCTATCTCGGCATCAGTCTGGGCAGCGGTTATAATGATGAGGGATTCTGGAGGATCGCCGAGCGGCCTCGTCCGGTGCCGATGTTCGACGAAGCCATTCTGCGCTCCTACTACTGGGCGTTCAGTCGCGATCCTGACAATCCGCGCGAGCATATGCGCTGCAGCCGTCATCTGCCGCGCTGGGCCGGCGACGACGTGACGCTGGTGACCAACGCCACAGTCTGCGGGATCGAGGTCAACGACGGCTCGACTCTGGTGGAGCGGCTGGAGATTGCGGCGCCGGATGGCACGCGGCATTTTTTGGGTGCCCGCTTCGTCATCCTGTGCGCGGGCGGTATTGAAAATCCCCGCCTGCTACTTTGCTCCAACACCAAAATAGAGGCCGGAATCGGCAACACGCACGGGCAGGTCGGCCGCTATCTGATGGATCATCTGCGCGGCCCCGTCGCCTCGTTTCCGCTCGCCGGC
>NZ_JBKQJR010000092.1:0-13375 GCF_052326845.1 Acidocella sp.
TCGTATTGGGGGCCGTATTACGGGCCGTATTATGGGCCGTACTATAACGCCGGTTTCCCGCAGGATGTGCAGGTCTGGTCCTGCGAGATCACCTTCACCCTCAAGGACGGCAAGGTGACGGGCTTCACCCTCAGGGGCAATGACTGCGATTAGGCCTCGGCGATCGCCTTGAGCATCGCTTTTACCCCGGCAGCGGGGCCTTCCTTGTGGTTCCACACCGCGCCGACCACGGCCAGGAATTCCGCCCCGGCCCGCACCAGCGGCGCGCAGTTCTCCGCGTTGATGCCGCCGATGGCGACGCAGGGGACTTCCATGGTCTGCGCCCAGATTTGCAGCGTCTCGATCTCCGCCATTTCCGGTGGCTCCTTGGTGGCGGTGGGGAAGAAGGCGCCGAAAGCAACGTAATCCGCCCCGGCTTCCGCCGCTTCCATCGCCAGGTGGCGGGAGTTGTGGCAGGTCACGCCCAGGGTCAGGTCGCCCAGTATCTTCCGCGCCTGCTTCAACGGCATGTCCGTCTGGCCGACATGCGCGCCGTCGCAGCCGAGTTTCACCGCGAGGTCGGGACGGTCGTTGAGGATGAACGCCACGTCGCGGCTCTGCACGATCGGGCGCAGCTTCTCCACCGTGCGGGCGATCACGTCATCGGGCACGTCCTTCAGCCGCAGCTGCAATGCGGCGACATCCCCGGCATCGAGTGCTGCGGCGAGCTGCGCCTCGAAGGTCTCAGGCAGCACGGGCGGGGTGATGAGGTAAAGGCGGCAATCGGTCACGGGAGCAAATCCTCAAAAAGCAAACGGGGGGCCGAAGCCCCCCTTATTTTGTCATCGCGAGCGGAGCGAAGCGATCCATTTTTTTACAGCGAGATGGATTGCTTCGGGTGCTTTCGCACCCTCGCGATGACGGCTGATCAGGCCTTGTTCAGATAGATGTCGATGATCTTCTGCAGCATGGCCAGAGCTTCCTCGCGCGGGCGCTGGAAGGTGTTGCGGCCGATGATGGAGCCGTTGGCGCCGCCGTCGCGCAGGCCGCGGATTTCCTCATACAGGCCATCGAGGCTCTTGGCCTCGCCGCCCGAGAACACGACGATGCGCTTGCCGGCGAAGCAGGAATCGACCACGTGCTTCACGCGCTTGGCCATGGTCGAGGCATCGAACCCGGCATAGGACTTCTTCGCGGCTTCCAGGGAGATCACGTCCGTAGGCGGCTTCACCTTGATGATGTGGGCGCCGAGCAGGGCGGCCATGTGCGCGGCATAGGCGCAGATGTCCAGCGCGGTCTCGCCGGCCTTGTCCAGGTTCGGGCCGCGCGGATAGGACCACACCACCACGGCGAGGCCGGCGGCCTTGGCTTCCTCGGCCATTTCGCGGATTTCTTCGATCAGGTCGAAGGCGAATTCGCTGCCCGGATAGATGGTGAAGCCGATGGCGGAGCAGCCCAGGCGCAGTGCGTCATTCACCGAGCCGGTGAGGCCCTGGTTCTTGTCGGTCGCCAGCGAGTTGGAGGAGTTCACCTTCAGGATGGTCGGGATCTGCCCGGCGAATGTGGAGGCGCCAGCCTCGATCATGCCAAGCGGCGCGGCATAGGCGGAGAGCCCGGCATCGATGGCGAGCTGGTAGTGGTAATGCGGGTCGTACGCGGCGGGGTTGGGGGCGAAGGAGCGGGCCGGGCCATGCTCGAAGCCCTGGTCGACCGGCAGGATCACCAGCTTGCCGGTGCCGCCCAGCTTGCCAGCCATCAGCATGCGGGCGAGGTTCGCCTTGGTGCCCGGATTGTCGCTCTCGTAATGTGACAGGATTGTCTTAACCGTCTGCGTGATCGCCATGAGTTCCCCCAACCTCTGAATGTAAAACCGAGTGCCGTGTAGCCCAGGGTGACATGAATGTCATCCGCCTCGACTCCCGGTGCGGGGCGGAGAAAAGATAAAAAAATGCGGCGGAATCATGGTGCCGGGGCGGGTTTGCTCAAAAATTTGCCGCGAGCCAGGCTTCCAGGCGCCGGGCGGCGCCGGGGGAGCAAAAATCCAGCGCCGGGGGCGGGGCGGGGAGCAGTAGCGCGCCCTGGGCGGCGGCGTATTCGGCCACCTGGTCCCAGGCCGGGCAGGGGGCGAGCACCACGCCGCGCAGGCCGAGCTTCAGCGCCTCCCAGGCGCGGCCGGGGGCGGGGCCGCAATCGAGCAACGCCGGGCCTGCATAATCCGCCGCCGCCAGCAACTCGCGCCACCACAGCCCGCCGGCATAGAGCGCCGCTCCGGGGGCGGAAAGCAGAGTGACAGGGCGCCCGGGGGCAAGGGCGGCGCGGATATCGACGAGCCCATGAACGATGACGGCCTGGGGTAAGTTCATTACACTACAGTCATGTTCCGAAAGCGCTAAACCTTGCCTTGACCGCGCACGGCGCGGTCATGTTGAATACTCGCATGTCCGAGTCTGAATCTGAAGACGAAATCCTGGACCGTATCGAAGCCGCACTGCGCAAGATCGGCAGCCTGTCCAAGCCTGCTGGCGGCGACGGCCTCGACCGTGCCGCCCTGGCGGAGGGGCTCGATCATGTAATCACCCGCTTGCGCGCGGCTTTGGATACGGTCCCCCCGCCTGAAACGACGGAGTGACGCCATGGCCCAGGTCACCATACGCATTAACGGTTATGCCTATACCGTCGGCTGCGAAGACGGGCAGGAAGAGCATCTGGGCCAGATGGCCTCCGAGATCGAGCAGCGGATCAACAGTATCAAGGCGATTGGCGGGCAGTCTGGCGAGGCCCGGCTGCTGATGCTGGCGGCGCTGCTGCTGGCCGACGAAATGCACGACATGCGCCAGGCCGCTGCGGCCGCGGCGAAACCGGCCAAGACCGATAACGACCGCCGGGCGCGGCTGCGCCGCATGGCGGCGCGGGCGGAAGAGATCGCGGCTGATCTCCTCGACGGCTGACCTGCGCACAGGACAGATTGCGCCAGCAGGCATCGCCGCCTAAGTAAGGGGTGGAGCTGCCCGGTGCGTCAGGCAAATCATCCCCCGGGCCGTTAAGCATCTCCCTCGGGGGCTGGCTCTGCCCGGGCTGTGGTCCGGGTATCTGGCACCCACCTGCACAAGCAGGCCTTGGGAGGATGTAAACGCCAACGGCCAGGGCGGCTCCACATTCCCGGCAGTGCGGAAAAAACCTACGTGTGGCAATCGTTTATTGACCAACCTCCGCGGTTTTGGCATCGTTACGCGGGGTGGGAGAGCTACATGACACGTTCTGAATTGATCGCCGGGCTGGCGGAGGATAATCCGCATCTTACGGTGGCGGAAGTTGAACGCATCGTATCGGCGCTGTTCGATGAAATGACCGCCGCATTGGCCCGGGGCGAGCGTGTGGAGTTGCGCGGCTTCGGCGCCTTTACCGTGAAAAGCCGGCAGGCCCGGGCCGGGCGCAACCCGCGCACCGGGGAGGCGGTGCAGGTGGCGCAGAAATCGGTGCCTTTCTTCAAGGCCGGCAAGGAGCTGCGCGAGCGGATCAACAAGCCCGCCCCGGCCCCGGCCAAGGGCAAAAAGAACGCCGGAGCGGAAACCTGAACATACTGAAATCTATCGCCGGCTTTGTCCTTATCGTCGCGCTGGCGGTCCTGCTTCTTTCCAATCGTGATTTTGTCCCGGTGAATTTCTGGCCGTTCGGCGGCATGCCCCTGCCTTTGGGCGCGGTGCTGCTGGGCGCGCTGGCCTTTGGCTTTGTCGCCGGGCTGCTGTTCCATCTGCCGCACCGCATCCGCGCGCACCGCCGGGCCAAGCGCGCCGAGAAGCGCGCCGCCGAGCTGGAGGCGCAAATCTCTCCGACACAGGACACGCCATGAAACGACTCATCGCCGCAATCGACACGCCAGAGCTGGACCGGGCGCAGGCGCTTGTGCGCGGTGTTGCGCCGCATTGCGGGCTGGTGAAGCTGGGGCTGGAATTCTTCCTCCGCCACGGACCGGCTGGATTCGCGCAGGCAGCCCAAGGCAACCCGGTGTTCCTGGACCTCAAGCTGCATGACATCCCCAACACCGTGGCCGGGGCTGTGCGCTCGCTGCTGCCTTTGGGCGCCCAGATGCTGACCATCCATGCCGGCGGCGGCGCCAAGATGATCGAGGCCGCGGCGAAAGCGGCGGCGGAAGGGCAGAAGCGGCCGAAGATTCTGGCGGTGACGGTGCTGACCAGTCTGGACGCCGCCGCCCTGGCCGAGACCGGCGTGGCGGGTGATCCGGCGCAGCAGGTGCTCCGGCTGGCGCGTCTCGCGCTGGAGAATGGCGCGGACGGGCTGGTATGTTCGGCGCATGAGATCTCCCGCCTGCGCGATGCCTTTGGCAGCAAGCCAATCCTGGTCGTGCCGGGCATCCGCCCTGCTGGCGCGGAGCTGGGCGACCAGGCGCGGGTGATGACCCCGGAGCAGGCCGTGGCCGCCGGGGCGGATTACATTGTGGTCGGCCGGCCGATCACCGGCGCCGCTGATCCGGCTGCGGCTGCGGCGTCCATCGCCGCCAGTATCGCGTGACCAAGGTCAAGATCTGCGGGGTGAACAGCCCCGAGGCGTTTGACGCCACGGTGCAGGCTGGCGTGGATTATCTGGGCTTCGTGTTCTTCCCGCCCTCGCCGCGTTACCTCACCCCGGTTGAGGCCGGGATACTCTCCGCCCGGGCCGAAGGCGGCCCGCTGCGTGTCGGCCTGTTCGTGAACCCAAGCTTCGATGAGGTCGACGAGGTTTTGCAGAGCGTCTCGCTGGACATTCTGCAGGTCCATGCCTCCCCGGCCACGGTGGCGGCGCTGCGGGACCGTTTTGGCCGCCCCGTCTGGCGCCAGCTCGGCATGGCGAGCGCCGAGGATTTCCCCGCCGCCGATGAGCTTGCGGATGGCTATGTGGTGGAGGCGAAGCCGCCGCCAGGGGCGACAAGACCCGGCGGCAACGCCGTGCAGGCGGATTGGGCGCTGCTCGCCACCTTCCGCCCGGCCAAGCCCTGGCTGCTGGCGGGCGGGCTCAACCCGGGCAATGTGGCGCAGGCCATCGCCCAGACCGGCGCGCCGGGCGTGGATGTGTCCTCCGGCGTGGAAACCGCGCCGGGGAAGAAATCCCCGGAGCTGATTAGGGCTTTTATCGCGGCAGCCCGCGGTTAGCGCACGTATTTCCGCACCACCGGCGCCAGCGTGGCGGCGATGCGCCGCATGCCTTCGGCGTTGGGGTGCAGGGCCGGTTCGGGCGGGGTCAGGCGCGGGTCCACGAACAGGTTCGGGTCGGCCTGGCCGTCCGTTTCCAGCAGGTAGCCGATATCCATGAAGGTGACGGTCGGGCTGCTGGCATAATGCTGCGCCAGTGCCGCGTTGGTGGCTTTGGTCTGCGCGTCCACCCACGGAGAGCGGATGGAAGGCAGCACACCGAGCAGCAGGATATGCGCACCGGGCAGGCGCTCATGGGTGTTTTCCACCACGGCCTCGATGCCCGGGATGGTCATCGCTGCATCCCAGTGCACCCGGCCGAAATTATTAGCCCCGATCAGGATGATGGCGAGTTGCGGATGCAGCCCCTCGACCTGCCCGTTATCCAGCCGCCAGATCAGGCTCGACGTGGTGTCGCCGATGAAGCCGAAATCCAGCGCGTGGTAGGGGGCGTAGTACTCGTTCCACACGGGCAGGACGTCGTCATACCCATGCCCGCCATGGCGCTGCCAGTAATAGGTGATGGAGTCGCCGAGCCAGACGATCTTGGCATCGGGGTGCGCGTGCGCATCCTCCAGCGACGCTTCCCAATGCTGGTGCCAGACGGGCAGGTTCAGCCGGTCGATCGGCACCTCGGCGAGGTTCACCCGTGCCTGCGCAGCCAGGGGGGAGAGGAGCGGGAGGGCCAGCGCCAAGCTGGCGAGCAGGCGGCGCATCACAGCCCCACCGCCAGGAGCACGAAGCTGCCAGCTCCAAAGATGGCGCAATACCAGGCGAAGGGCTTCAGCGCCCAGGAATCGTGCTGCTTGAAGTAGCGCATCAGGAAGGCAGTGCTGGCATAGGCCACCACGCCCGCCACGATGGCGGCGAGCAGCGAAACGCCGAACAGCGCGTGCAGCTCATGCGCGTGCAGCAGCTTCGGGATCTCCGCGACGCTGGCGGCGAGGATCACCGGCGTGCCCATGAGGAAGGAGAAATGCGCCGCATCCTCGTGGTTGATGCCGCGGCGCAGGCCACCGACGATGGCCGAGCCGGAGCGCGAAATGCCGGGCAGGAAGGCCAGGCACTGGAACAGGCCGATGATCAGCGCGTCCATGTTGTTCATATGGCCGCCACGCAGAGCGCGGCCGCGCAGCCTCTCACCCGCCAGCAGCACGCCGGCATTGGCGACAAGAAACAGCGAGGCGATGAGCGGGCTGCCGAACAGATGCGCGATCGGCTTCTTCAGCACCGCGCCGATAACCACAGCGGGCAGGGTGGCGATGATCAGCTTCAGCAGCAGGTCGCGCGTGGCGCTCACCTCCGCCGCGTAGCCCAGCCCGAGCGCGCCGCGCGCCATGGCCAGCCAGTCGCTGTAGAAATACAGCAGCAGGCCAATGGCGGTGCCGAGATGCAGCATGACCAGGAAGGGCAGGAAATCCGGGCTGGACTGGTCGATCGGCCAGTGCAGCAGCTTTGGTACAATCACGGCATGGCCCAGGCTGCTGACGGGGAAAAGCTCCGTCGCCCCCTGCAGGATCGCAAATAATACGGCGTGCACGAAATCCATAGTGGTCCCCCCATCCGGCTGCGGCGCGGCATTGGCGCCCAACGCTGCATTGCAGAATTCTCGTCCGCCGTTAAGTCAGGGACATGCAAGTTTCACAAGCCCCCGGCCGGAACATGGTTGCGCTGCGGTTGGCAGGCTGAGGTGGCCGCGTGAATCTGGCACGAGGAGCGGCGCGCGGGGCCGCGTGGAGCTTCGCCACGGTGGTGGCCGAGCGCAGCTTCGGCTTTATCATCCTCGGGCTGCTGCTGCGCGTGATTCCCGCCTCGGTGGTCGGGCTCATCGCCATCGCTTCCGCCATTTCCGATCTGGCCCGGCTCGTCGCCAATAGCGGCGCGGGGGAGCAGGTGCAGGCCAGCCCCGGCGACCGCAGCGTGGAGGCGGCGGCGTTCTGGAGCCAGTTTCTCGCCTCGCTGCTGTTCATGGCCGTTCTGTTCGCCGCCGCGCCGTTCTTCGCAGCACTTTACGGCCAGCCTGTGCTGAGCCTGGCG
Source organism: Acidocella sp. (assembly GCF_052326845.1). GTDB lineage: Bacteria > Pseudomonadota > Alphaproteobacteria > Acetobacterales > Acetobacteraceae > Acidocella. Next base: position 7,203 of record NZ_JBKQJR010000092.1, read on the forward strand.
CTGCGGGCGATGGCGCTGAACGTGGTGCTGACGGCGTTTCTTATCGTGCCCTCGGCGCGGCTCGCCTCGCAATTCCGCTTCAAGGTGGTGGGGCTGATCTCGCTGGGCAGCACCATCACCGGCGGGCTGGTGGCGCTGCCCTGCGCCTTTACCGGGCATGGCGTGGCCGCGCTCATCGCCCAGCGTACGGTGGGCATAGTATTCTACGCTGTGGTTGCGTCCATCGCAGCGGGCTGGGTGCCGCCGCGCCCGCCGCCGCTGCCGGTGCTGCGCGAGGGATTCCGCTTCTCCTTCCCGCTGATGCAGGCGGCGCTGGTCGATTACATCGCCGTCACCGGCTACGTGATGCTGGCGGGGCTGCGCATGCCGGTGGCAGCACTTGGCGAGTTCCGTATCGCCCAGCGGCTGTTCGAGGTGCTGCAGGAGGTCGCCTTCTTGCCGGCGCGCAACGTGTTCATGCCGGTGCTCGTGGCGGTGCGGCACGATCCCGCCCGGCGCTTCGAAACGACGCGGCAGATGCTCGACCTGCTCTCGATGGTGATTTTCCTCGTCAGCGCGGTATGTGGGGCTGCAGCAAAGCCCATAGTGCTGCTGATGTTCGGGCCGCGCTGGGAGGCGGCGGTGCCGGTGTTCGCCGTGCTCACTCTTATGGCCCCGGCGGCGGCGCTGTACAGCGTGGTCAACCCGCTGCTCACCACCGCCGGGCGCACGAGGCTGGTCTCGCGCTATGCCTGGGCCAATGCCGCCACCATCGCCGCGGCCGTGTGGTTTGCGGCACCTTACGGGCTGCTGGCGCTGGCCTGGGCGCTGGCGGCGCGCGGGGTGCTGGGTGTGGGGCTGTTCGCGCTGGCCATGCGCCAGGGGCTGGAACGCCCGGCCGGGCCGATCCTGCGGCTGCTGGTGCTGCCCTGTTTGGCCCTGGCCGCGGCGCGGCTCGCCGCCTGGGGGGCGCTGGCGATCGAGCCGGGTTTGCCGCTGCTGGGCCAGCTTGGCTTGGGCGGGGCGGTGGCGGGCGGGGTGTTCGTGCTGCTCGCCATGGGGCTGGCGCCGCGCCGCATGCGGGAGATGAGCTACCGGCTGCACAGCGCTTTGCTCGGCGCAGGGGAATGATTGCGGGCAATTTGCTTGCTCCTGGCGCTCCGTACTGGTTGAATGCAGCTGCGCCATGAGAGATTTATCGCCCTTCACCGTGCTGCGGCCCCAGTGCCAGAGCGCCGCTCTGGTGCTGACCTCGCCGCATTCAGGCCGGAATTACGGCGCGGAATTCCTTGCCCAGGCGCGACTGGACGCGCAGGCGATCCGCCGTTCCGAGGACAGCTTCGTGGAGGAGCTGTTCGGCGCCGCTCCGGCGCTGGGGCTGCCGCTACTGGCGGCGGAATTTCCGCGCGCCTGGTGCGATGCCAACCGCGAGCCCTGGGAACTGGACCCCGGCATGTTCGCCGACGAGCTGCCCGATTACGTGAACCGCTCCAGCCCGCGTGTGGCGGCGGGGCTGGGGACGATCGCGCGCATCGTCGGCACTGGGGAGCCGATCTACGCCCGGAAGCTGAACTTCGCCGAGGCCAAGGCCCGGGTGCAGACTTGCTGGCAGCCGTTCCACGAGGCGCTGGCCGGGCTGATCGAGGAAACCCAGGCCGAATTCGGCCACTGCCTGGTGCTGGACTGCCATTCCATGCCGAGCCAGCCCGGACGGAGCGTCAATCGGCCTGACATCGTGCTGGGCGACGGCCATGGCACCAGCTGCGCCCCGGCCTGGACGGGGCATATCGAGTCCCTGCTCACCGGATGCGGGTTTTCCGTGCGCCGCAACGACCCCTATGCAGGCGGCTTCATTACCCGCCATTACGGCCGCCCGCGCGAGGGCGTGCAGGTGGTGCAGCTTGAAGTGGCGCGGGGGCTTTACATGCATGAGCGGCAGTTCACCCGCAATGCGCGCTTTGCCCAGGTGCAGGAGCGCCTGAGCGGGTTTATGCAGGCCATGACGGAGGCCGTGCGGCTCTGGGGCGCGGCTGGGCCGGGGTATTGCGCCGCAGCCGAATAAAAAAGAGGCGGCGCTATAAAGCGCCGCCAAGTTTAGGGAGGAAACGTCCAAGAAACAGGGGAGAAAACTCACCCTGCAGCTTTAATTATATGCGCCAAACTATGTTGCAGTGCAAGATAAATTTTGCGGCGCAGCAAAAGCTGTCCCGCCATGGGTGAGTAAAACAAGCAAATTCATATACTTGGTTCTTTCTGGCGGATTGCCGGGCAGGGAGGCTTTACCTTCCCGCCGCCGCCGCCTATGAAGGCATTATGCAGGGTGGGCAGAACATGCCCGCTCCTTGCCGTGTACGGAGGGGTGGCCGAGAGGCTGAAGGCGGCGGTTTGCTAAACCGTTATACGCTGTCAAGGCGTATCGTGGGTTCGAATCCCATCTCCTCCGCCATGGGCTTCTTTCTAATCAATTGAAATTCCACAGTAATCTGCCAACTCGTGATCCGGCTCACGTCTTTGCCGCCGTCTCGCGCGCGATCCGCTCCGCCAGTTGCGGCGGGGCTTCGGCCAGATGGTTGAAGCGGTGGACGAAGCTGCCCAGCCCTGCGGTTTGCGAGCGCAGTTCCAGGATCATCCGGTGCGTCTCGGCCTCGGGGATCAGCGCCTCGGTGTTGTCCCAGCCGGGCTGGCCTGGTGTCTCGCCATAGCCGAGGATCTGTCCCCGCCGCCCGGTGAGCAGGCGCTGCACATTGGCGGTGTACATGTTGGGCGCGGTCACGGTTACATGGTGGATCGGCTCCAGCAGCACCGGCCCGGACTTTGCCAGCGCCTCGGCAATGCCGTTGCGCGTGGCGGTGCGGAAAGCCATGTCGGAACTGTCCACCGCGTGGAAGGTGCCATCCACCAGCGTCACGGCCACATCCACCACCGGGTAGCCGAACGGCCCCTTTCGCATCGCTTCCTCGGCGGCGGCGGCCACGGCGGGGATGTACTGCCTGGGCACCGCCCCGCCGGTGATGCGGTCGGTGAACAGGAAACCCTCGCCCCGGCCGCGCGGCGCGACCTCCAGCTTCACATCGGCAAACTGGCCGTGCCCGCCGGTCTGGCGCTTCAGCCGCGAATGTTCAAGCACGGTGTCGCGGATCGTCTCCTTCAGCCGCAGCTTCGGCCGGGCGGTGGTCACAGTCAGGCCCCAGCCTTTGGCCAGGCGGTCCAGCGCGTGGCCCAGATGCGCCTCGCCCTGGCCGGTGAGGAGCGTGTCCCCGGTTTCCGTGTCGCGGGTCAGGGTGAGGGCAGGGTCTTCTTCCAGTAGTTTTTGCAGCGCGGCGGACAGGCGCACATCGTCCTTGCGGTCCGCGGCGGCGATGGCCAGGGCATAGACGGGCGGCGGCGGCACGGGGAAGGTCAGGGCCGCCGCGCCTTCCCCGAACACGGTTCCCGGCGTGGCGCCCTCCAGCCGGCCGAGCGCCACGAGATCGCCTGTTGCCGCCTGTGGAACTTTCTGCATCTCCGGCCCGGCGAAGGTGAAGATGCCGCCGACGCGCAATTGCCCGGCGCTGGCGCCGTCGCGCAGCGGGCCGCGCCAGACACGGGCGTAGCAAAGCTTGCCTGCCTGACCGGCATAGCTGGTCTTGCCCACCTGGGCGAGCGGCGGGCCTTCGGGCGCGATGCCAAGGCGCGCGGCGGTGGCGGTGGCCTCGGGCGTGTCGTGCCGCAGCGATTTCCACAGCCGCAGCACGCCGTGGGAGAGTTCCGCCGCGCCGAACATCACTTCCGCCAAGTTGCGCGCCGCCAGATCCTGACGCAGATGCGCAAAAAGCTCACCGGATGTGGGCGTGCTGCCCGAAATTACCTGCTCCAGCAGCGTATCGTCGCGGTCGGCCAGCGTATCCACCAGCGCGTCATGCGCCGCATGTTCGGCGTCGGCGATGCCAGCGGGGATGCGGATGATCTCCGAGGGCAGGCGTGCGCGGTAACGGTAGGCATGCTCGGAAACCAGATCGACATAGCCGACGACCTTGCCGCCTTCCATGATCGGCATTTGCCGTGGCACCAGCGGCAGCTGGGTTTGCGCCTGCAGCGCCTCGACTAGCTCCTGCGGCGGCGTTGTCATCGTGTCGGCCTTGTTGATGAAAACGATGCAGGGCAGGCCGGAGGCTTCCACCAGCGCGAGAGCGGGGCGCAGAGCCAAGGTGCGGGCCGGGTCTGGCTCGGCCACCACCACGGCGATGTCAGCCATCGCCAGTGCCATGGCGGTTTCGTGCAGGAATTCGACAGAGCCCGGGCAGTCCAGCAGCGCCCAGCTTTCGCCCAGGAACTGGCAATGCGCCAGCCGGGTATCTGTGCCCGGTTCGCGGGTGCGGGTTTCACCTTCGCGGCGCGGCTTGCCGCCGGCTGCTTCGAGCAGAGCGTCGCAGAGCGTGGATTTGCCGCTGCCGTAAGGGCCGATCAGCGCGGCCGCGCGCGGGCCATGCGGGCCCGCATGGGGTTGGACGTCAGGCATGGCTGTTTCTCTCCCTTATTAGGCAGGGAATTCGTTGTTTCTTGGCGTCCGGCAGGGATGCCCGCGCAGACAATGGGCCGTTCGGGCCGCCGATGCCTTGTTCCGGGGAGAGCCTACGCCCGCGCGTGGCGGCGCGCAAATTTTAGCGGGCCGGGCGCAGATTATTCCGAAGTGATTGTAATTTTCCGGGTAACAGGTAAACATTACGAACTGATAAGTTTTTGGGTTTACGGGGCAGTCAGGCGCTGCCAGCCCCTCGCCGCACATTGCCCGCGTCAGGTTCACGAGTAATCCAAGGAAGGTGAGAGATGTCCACCGAAGCGATCGTGATTATGGTGGTCGGCGCGCCTCTGCTCCTGGCCGTGGTGCTTCTCGGTAGGAGCCTCCTGAAGGGGCGGGGGGACAGCCAGATCCTCGCCAATGGCGTTCCGGCGCGGGCAATTATATTGAGCGTGCAGGATGCGAAGACCCGGCTCAACGGGCACCCGGTGGCGCTGGTGCGGCTGGACGTTACCCCCCGGGACGGCGCCCATTTCGAGGTCATGGTACAGACCCCGGTCACGCGGCAAAATGCGCTGACGTTGCAGCCCGGGCAGGTCGTGCCCGTGCGCTTCGACCCGGCTCACCGCACCCGCACCGTTATCGTGCCGCGGGAAGGCTGACCCGGATTACGATCGCACTCTAGGCTTCGTTCGAGAGCCGGTTCTGCGCCTGGGTGATGACGCTGCCCGGCGGCACGCTCTGCGTTAGCCAGACATTGCCGCCGATGGTGGAGCCCTGCCCGACGGTAATGCGCCCTAGCACCGTGGCGCCCGCATAGATCACCACATTGTCCTCAATGATCGGGTGCCGGGGCTCGCCCTTCACCAGCATGCCGTTCTCATCCTCGGTGAAGCGCTTCGCCCCGAGCGTGACATGCTGATACAGGCGCACATTCTCGCCGATGATCGCGGTCTGGCCGATGACCACCCCGGTGCCGTGGTCGATGAAGAAGCGCTGCCCGATTTGCGCCTGGGGGTGGATGTCGATGCCCGTCTCAGCCTGGGAGATGCCGGCCAGCAGCCGGGCGACCAACGGCGCGCCAAGCTGGTGCAGCACATGGGCGAGGCGGTGGTGGATGATGGCGCGCATGCCCGGATAGGCCAGCAGCACCTCGGCCATGGAGCTGGCGGCGGGGTCGCCCTGGTAGGCGGCGAGTAGATCCTCGGCCAGCATGCCGCGCAGGGCGGGCAGCTGCGCCGCGAAATCGCGCACGATGGCAGTGGCCTGCTCCTCCGCCGGGATGTCGGTATGGCCGGGGGGCAGAAACAGCAAGTCGCGCCGCACCTGCTCCGTGAGCGCCGCAAGGGACTGCGCCAGCATGTGGCCGACGAAGTAATCGATGGTTTCGTCCGTCAGGTCCGGGCAGCCGTAATGGCTCGGGAACAGCACGGCCAGCAGCCCGTCGCGGATCTTCTCCAGCGCGGTGCGCGAGGGCAGCTCGCGGATCTGACCGCGATGGCGGATCTTGTGCGTCACCTCGCGCGAGAGGCGCAGCCCCGCCACCACCCCGGCGAGGTCCGCCGCTGTGCTCTGGGGGGCCTGCTGCAGCCCCGGCTTTTGCTCGTTAATACCCATGTCGATCGTGTCCTGGCGCGGCCTTGCTTGGCCGCAATCCAGGGTAATACGCGGGGTAAGCCGCTGTAAACCGGTCAGG
>NZ_JBKQJR010000093.1:0-2601 GCF_052326845.1 Acidocella sp.
GACTGCGGCAGCACAAGGAGGGGTCATGCCGCAGGTGAGACAATGGACAGCGGTTGCAGACCAGACAATCCGTGAGATGCGGGCGGCGGGGGACACCTGGTCCGCGATTGGGCGCAGGCTGGGGCTAGCCAGAAGCACGGTGATAGAGCGGGGGCGGCGTTTGCGCGCAGTGGCGCCGGTGAAGCCGCCGCCATCACCGAAACGTGATGACATGCTGGATGACCCGAACCGGCCGCCGCTGCCGGCGGGGCATCCTTTGACCTGGGGCTTGCTAACGGATGAACCATTCCCGGAAGGAGACGATGCATGACGGCGGAAGAGTTGATCGGCCGGTTAGAGGCGGCGGGCGCGACGTTGCTGGCCTTGCCGTCGCGCGGGTATTCGACGCAGCTGCGGACGATGAAATTCGACGTGGTGCATACCGCGCTGGAAGCCTATGGCTGGCAGGCGGCTGTGGTCCGTCCGGCCATGCCGAGTGCTGCGGAAATCAGCCGCATGGATGAGGCGTTCGGCTGGCTGGCGATGGTTCCGGAGACGAAATACGTGCTGCGCCGGATTCTGGGCGCGCGGGCGCTGGTGCACCCCATCACCGGGCGGCATTTGTTTCCGTGGCGGAGGGTAGGCACGATGCTTGGGGCGGATCATAAATCGGTTCAGCGCTGGCATGGGCAGGGGATTGAGCTGGTGTTACGGGGGCTGAATGAGGCGCGTTAATATTTTTACTAACACTATGTTATTTTTTTCTTGCCCACCTGCCCCAATTTGACGTATACCCCTTGGCATACTGGTTCTACGCCTCACACGGACGGGTTGATACAAAAATTGATGGCGGCGGGTGGGTTTCTTGAATTCGCCCGCCGGGCCATGGCGGCCAAGGGGCAGGTGCCTGCGCGGCACCATGAGATGCTGATTGGCAGTCTTCAGGATGTCGCGGATGGGGCGGTTGACCGGCTGATGGTGCAGATGCCGCCGGGGTCAGCGAAGTCGACCTATGGGTCGGTGCTGTTTCCGGCGTATTTTCTGGCGGCACGGCCGAGGGCACAGGTGATCGCCGCGGCGCATACGGCGTCCCTGGCGAATTATTTCGGCCGGCGGGTTAGGGCGGCGGTCGAGGAGAATGGCAGCTGGCTCGGGGTTGCCTCAGCAAGGACAGCAAGGACAGCAAGGCGGCATCGCGCTTCGCCCTGGACGGGGAGAGGGAATACTTCGCCGCCGGGGTGCGCGGGCCGATTACCGGACGGCGGGCGGATCTGATCGTGATCGACGATCCGGTGAAGTCCTGGGCGGAGGCAGAGAGCCAGACGGCCCGCGACGCGCTGTATGACTGGTATCGGGGTGAACTGACGGCGCGGCTGAAGCCGGGCGGGCGGATCGTGCTGATCATGACAAGGTGGCATGAGGATGATCTGGCAGGAAAGCTGCTGGCGGCGGAGGCGGGGTGGAAATGCCTGCGCCTGCCAGCTTTGGCGGAGCCGGGAGACGAGCTGGGCCGGGCGCCAGGTGAGGCGCTGTGGCCGGAATGGCAGGGACGGGAGGATATCGAGCGGCGGCGCCTTGAAGTGGGCGAGCGGGCGTTTGCGGCCATGTATCAGCAAACGCCGCTACCGCCAGACGCGGCGTTCTTCAACGCCGCGCGGGTGCGGATTTTGCCCGAGGCGCCGCCGCTGCGGCAGGCGATACGAGGTTGGGACTTGGCGGCGAGCCTGGGCTCGCCAGGGCGCAGCCCGGACTACACGGTGGGGCTGAAGCTGGGTGTGACGGCGGAGAACCTGCTGGTGGTGCTGGATGTGGCGCGGCTGCAGGCGGTGCCGGCGCAGGTGGAGGCGAAGATCTTGGAGATGGCACGGCTGGATGGGGCGGGGACGGTGATTGCCCTGCCGCAGGACCCAGGGCAGGCCGGGGCGGCGCAGATTGCCATGCTGACGCGCAGCCTGAACGGGTACAGGGTTGCGGCGAGCCCGGAGCGGGATGCCAAGACCATCCGCGCCATGCCAGCGGCGACGCAGATGGATGCGGGGAATTTGGCGATGGTGGCAGCACCCTGGAATGACGCGCTGCTGGCGGAGCTGAGGGCGTTTCCGCACGGGGGCAAGGATGACCAGGTGGATGCGCTCTCCCGCGCGGTGAACACGCTGGCCACCATGGTGGGGCAGCCCGCACGGCGGCTGAGCCTGCCTTTGATGCAACGCTGAAAATTAGAAGAGGCCTGCATGTTTGAAACGATTTGCGGCACGATCCAGGCGGATACGAGCCTGCCGGCGCGCGTGGCGAAGCTGGATATTCTGGGCCGCGTGCTGGATGGCACGCTGTATGACAATCTGCCCTACCAGTTCCACGAGGAGCGCAATTCGGCGGGGGAGTATATTCCGTTGCGGCTACGCAGGCCCTCGGTGCGCTACGGGCTGTGCCGGGTGGTGGTGGAGGACTCTGTGGCGCTGCTGTTCAGCGCCGGGCATTTTCCGGCCATCGATGCTGATGATTCGGCGCTGGTGCGGTGCTTGCAGGATGTGATCGCGGAATCGCGCCTGAATGAGGTGATGATCGATGCGGCGATCCGGGGCTCGGTCGGCTCGGTGGCGGTGCTGTTCCGCGTGCTGCAGG
>NZ_JBKQJR010000094.1:0-11306 GCF_052326845.1 Acidocella sp.
CCGGCGGCGGCAGCGGCATCGGCGCCGCCATCGCCTTCGCTTTTGCGAATGCCGGCGCCAGCGTGACAATCTGCGGCCGGCGCTTGCCGGATCTCGAATTCACCGCCGAACGCCATCCCAATATCCATCCGGAAGTAGCCGACGTCACCGACGAGGCGTCGATCAAGAAGCTCTACCAGCACGCGCAGAAGGCGCACGGCAAATTCAACATCGTCGTCGCCAATGCCGGGACGGCGGAGAGCGCCGCCGCCGAGAACGTCACGCAAAAGAGCTGGAACAAGATCCTCACCGTCAATCTCACCGGCGCGTTCTTTTCGGTGAAGCCCGCGCTCGCCGGCATGCGCGAGCACAAATGGGGACGCATCGTCTTTGTCGCTTCGACGGCCGGCTTGAAGGGCTATCCCTATGTCGCGCCTTATGTCGCCGCCAAGCATGGCGTCGTCGGATTGGCGCGCGCCTTGGCGCTGGAAACCGCGAAGGCCGGCATCACGGTGAACGCGGTCTGTCCGGGCTTCAGCGAGACCTCGCTGCTCGACGAAGCCGTCAATCACGTCGCCTCCAAGACCAAACGCAGCGAAACCGAAGTGCGCAAAATGCTCGAGGCCAATAGCCCGCAGGGCCGGTTCTTCCAGCCGCAGGAAACCGCCGACGCGGTGCTTTGGCTTTGCGACGATGCCAGCGCCGGCATTACCGGCCAGGCGATCTCGATCTCGGGAGGCGAAACGTGGTGAGCGCGCCGCTCCGCGTGTCCATTGTCTCACCTGCGGCATGACCCCTCCTTGTGCTGCCGCAGTCGTGTTAGAATAACTAACTATTAACGTCAATAAAAACTAACGTTGAGTTTGCCAAAACTCATGTTATGAGAATGTATGGCAACAAAAAAACAGCCCCCGGCCGAAACCGTCGGCGCCCGCATCCGGGCTTTGCGCCTCGCAGCCAATATGACCCAGGATGAATTCGCGGCGAAGCTCAACGTTTCCCGTTCCGCCATCGCCCAGTGGGAGACGGATCGCGCCGGTCAGGTGCGGGAAAACATGGAGCGTATCGCCAAGGTCCTCAACACTTCGCTTGGCTACTTGGTTTCCGGGGAAACCGGCTCCCTTCTGGGCGACGAATTGGCGCTCATGCGGCTTTACCGGGCCTGTTCGGCCGAGGACCGCCGCATGCTCCTACAAACAGCGCGCCGTCTGGCGCGTAGCTAGTTCAGCTAACTACGCGTCTTCCGGCCGCAGCAGGCGCAGCTCACGGTACACTCCGCCCTCCCGCGAAAAATGCCTGTTGTAATGTGGATCAAACGGCAGCATATCCACATATCTCTGCTTCATAACCTCGTTTTCCCACATAAACCGTGCGAGCTTCTCATCGTTGAAGTCATCGCCCCGGCTTATGCTTTCCCGGTGCTCGGCCACAGTATCCGGCATATACACAATTTTCCAACCAGCCTTGGTTAGTTTCGCACACAAATCAACATCGTTGAACGCCACCTTCAACAATTCTTCGTCAAAACCGTTAACATCCTCAAAGGCCTGCCTTCGTACCAACATGCAGGCGGCCGTCACGGCGGAAACCTCCTGCGCCGTCATCGCGTGCGTCATATAGCCCGGAGCCTTACCCTCCAGGCCCCGGAACGCATGGTCTGCCACGCCGCCCACCCCCAGCACCACACCAGCATGCTGCACGGTCCCGTTCGGATACAGCAGCTTCGCCCCCACCGCGCCCAGCTTCGGGTCGGCCAGGCACTCATCCAGCATCCGGCGCAGCCAGAGCGGTTCGCTCACAAACACGTCGTTATTCAGGAACAGCAGAAACTCCCGCTCCGCCGCCTTCACGCCAGTATTGTTGATGCGCGAATAGTTGAACGGCTCGGCGATGCGGATAACCTTGGTGTCCGGCATGTTCGCCTGCATGGCGGTAAACGCCTCCGCCTCGGCCGAGCTCGACCAGTTATCCAGCAGAACGATCTCGTAAGGAACATTCTTGGTGTACTTACGAATAGCGTCGACACATTCCTGCGTCATTCCGATATGGTCTCGGAACGGGATCAAAATGGAAACCCCCGCCGCCTTCCGCTGTTTCGCCGGAAACCGCCATTCTACCTCGTAGCAGGTCAGTCCGCCGCGGCTCTTCACCTGTGCGGCCAAACCCCGCCGCTGCAGGTGCTCCTGCACCGCCGCCTCGCCTGCCGTCACGGCCTTCGGCTTGGCCTGCGCCCCCGCCGCTGCGGTGGAGCTGGCGGATTTGCGCCAATGGTACAGCACCTCCGGCACGTGGTGGATTTCCCCGAGCGCCAGAAGCTCACATAACCGCAACAGCAGATCGTGGTCCTGGGCCCCGTCCAGCGCCGGGTCCAGCCCGCCAACCTCGCGCAGCGTCCCCGCATCCACCATCACGAAATGGCAGATATAGTTGATATCCAACAGGAACCTGTAATTGAAATCCGGCTTGAAATGCGGCTCGCACAACGCGCCGGAGCGCTCCACCTTGTCCTCGTCGGAATAGAGCAGCTTCGCACCCGTCGCCCGCCGCGCGCGCAGCATCACCTCCAGCGCCACCGGCTCCAGCAGGTCGTCATGGTCGAAAAACGCCACCACCTCGCCCTTCACCGCCTTCAGCGCGTCGTTGGTGGCACGGGCAATGCCGCCATTGCTCTTGCGGTTCAGCAGCTTTATCCGCTTGTCGGCCTTCGCCAGCTCGCGCATCGCGGCGGTCAACTCCGGCTGCCCGCTGGCGTCATCCACCAGTAGCAACTCCCAGTTCCCGTAGCTCTGCCGCCGCACGGAATCCACCGCGGCCAGAAAATCCCCAATCCCCGGCCGGTACACCGGGCAGATCACGGAAACCAGCGGCCGCTCCACCGGCAGCGCCCCATACCGCGCCTCGGCCCGCGCCGCCGCCAGCGGCAGCGAGGCCGCGGCCCAGCGCTGGTAATCATCCAGCAGATAGCGTTCGCGCGGCAGCGCCGTCTGCAAATCCCGCCGCAGCCGGAAGGTGAAGGCGAACAGCTCATCCGTCCTGGCGATCAGGCTCTCGATCTGCTCCCGCGCCGAGGCCGAGGGAAATTCGATCTCCAGCGGGCTGCCGCGCAGCTCTTCATGTTCCGGCATGGCGAAGAACTGCAGCGTCATGCGCGGCCGGCGCAGCCCTTTGGGCAGGTAGAAGCTGAACCCGCAGGCCCCATCGCCACCTGTCGCCGTCGCCACGTCGCCACGGAACTGGTCCGCCGTCACCTCGGCCACAGGCTGCCCGGCGGAGGTCGCCAGTATCCGCACCCCGCCCAGCTTGGTTCCGGCCCGCTCGTCCACCCTCAGCGCCCAGCCCTGGATCAACCCGCCGACAAGCCCATCCACCACGGCCTCGACCCGCGTCTGCTTGGCCAGGCAGAAGCTCAGCGCCGCCATCGCGCCATTGCGCGAGGACACCGGCACCACGACCCCGTCCAGCGTGGCGAAGGTCATGGTATGGCGCAGCCCGTCATGGTAGCGCTCGGGGATGCTGTAATAAAACCCGATCCGGCTGTTCGCCAGCGTCACCAGCCTGGCATCGTCACGGTGCAGGTCGCAGCTCACCACATCGGCGATCACGCCGTCGATCATCACCCGCAGCCGCAGGCTCTCGGCGGCGGCGTCGAAATCCACCGCCCAGCCGCCCACCCCAGCCTCGTCGATGCGGTCAACGAAACACAGCAGCTTACGCTCGGCCGCCGCCACGGGCTGCTTCCGGCTCACACCCATCTTTGCCGTCATGCCTTGCTTTCCGCTCCTGTGGTCTCCAGCGCCAGCGGCAGCAGCCGCGCCAACCGCTCCGCCCATTCCGCCTGCCCTGATTCGTGCTGAACCAGATCCTGCCGGATTTCTATTTCCAAATAATCAAGACCGCGCGCCTCCGCATGCACCGGCACGCCGTAATCGGTCTCGTCCGTCAGCTGGTAGGGCGCGTTCTCCCCCACCACCAGCCCCGACTCGGCGCGCAGCAGCGCCGCCAAGGCGCGGGAGAGCCTGGGGCTTCGGTTATACAGCACCGCCACATGCATCGGCCGCGCCTGCTCCATATATATTGGGGTAAAGCTGTGCATGGCCACGTAAACGGTCTCCGGCCGCGCCGTTATCAGCCCCTCGATCGCCGCGTGGTACGGGTCGAAGATCGCCGTCTGCCGCGCCGCCTTGGCCTCTGTGCCCAGCCCCTTGTTCCCGGGAATCTCCGTCGCCTCGCTCACCTCGGCGAAGGCGCTGGCCACGCCGGGCTTGCGGTTGCAGTCGATCACAAGCCGCGAATAGGTCTGCAGCACCGCCGGGGCGTCCAGCAAAGCGCTCATACGCCGCGTCACCCCGGCAATGCCGATATCCCAGGCGATATGCCGGTCCATATCCGCCGCACTCAGGCCCAGATCCCCCAGCGCGCGCGGAATTGCCCGCCCGGCATGGTCGGCGGTCAGCAGAAACCGGCTCTTTCCCTTGGGCCGCAGCACCTCGGCGGGTGCCGCCTCATCCGCGCCCAGCAATCCTGCGCCCAACTAAGGCCTCCACACAATCTGTTCGGGTGCCGCCGCGCGCGGATCGTATTCCATCATCTGGCCATTCATCACGGAAACCCCGGTCAGCGCCAGGATAAACCCCCAGTGGCTCACCAGCAGCGTGGTTTCGTGGTCATCGCGCGCGGCCATGGCGGCGCGGAAGGCATCGGCCCGCCTCCTGGTCTGCTCCTCGCTCTCTTCCTCGTCATGCCACCACTGCCCCGGCAGATGCCCAAACTCATGGTACGGAAACCGCTCCGCCAGCGCCTCGGGGCGGGAGCCTATGTCGCAGACAAAGGCCGTGCGCTCGCGCACCTCCTGCATCACCTCCACGCTCACCCCGGGCAGCGCCAGAAAGGGCTGCGCCGTCTGCAGCGCCCGCGTGTACGGCGAGACGATGATCCGCGTCAGCCCCGCATCGCGCAGCCGCGCAGCCGCGTTCCGCGCCTGCTCATGCCCCAGCGGCGTCAGCTCCGGGTCCTCGATCCCCGGGTCCAGCCTCGTCGCGGTGAAATGCAGATTGAAATAGCTTTGCCCGTGGCGCAGCAGAAACATGTCTCTTCCTTCAGCTCCCCTGGCGCGCGCGGCACCCGGCTCCGCTTTTATGTCCCAGCCTGGTCCGGGTTGACTAGGGTCTGATCGCACCCCAGCCTGGATCAGCCGCTTGCTTTCATCTAAGCCTTGGCGCAGACTTTCCCGGTAGAGGGTTCAGTGCAGGCCAACGCGTTACAATCCCTGGGCGGGCTTCCCGTCATTCTGGTCATTTTCGCGGCTGTCGCGATCTTCCTAATCCTGCGCCTGCGCAGCGTGCTCGGCCGGCGTGTGGGGTTCGAGCGTCCGCCCCAGCCCCAGGGCGGCATGCCGGGCTATAACGCCGGCCCGGTCATCGAGGGTCAGGCCCTCCCCGTGCAATCCGGCCATTCGGTGCCGGATCCGCGCTCGCCGCTGGGCCAGAAGCTGCTGCAGATCGTCAGCCGCGACCCGCATTTCGACCCGCCGAACTTCCTCTCCCAGGCGGAAGCCGCCTTCCGCCTGATCGTCACCGCTTTCGCCGCGGGGGACCGCGCCAAGCTCAAGCCCCTGCTCTGCGAACATGTGTTCGAGACCTTCGACGCCGCCATCAAGGCGCGCGAGGAAGCCGGCGAGCGCCACCAGACCGAGATCAAATCCATCACCGCCACCAGCATCGAGGACGCCCAGCTCCTGGGCGACCAGGCCGCCATCATCGTGCGCTTCACCTCGGACCAGGTGAACATGGTGCTGGACGCCTCCGGCAACCCCAAGGTCGGGACCGATGCCGTGACCGAGCTCACCGACCTCTGGACCTTCGAGCGCAACCTCAAGGGCCCCGAACTCACTTGGCGCCTCGCCGCCGCCCGCAACGGCTGACCATCCCCATGCCCCGCCTGTCAAAGCGCCACCTCTGGCCCGCCCTCTCTTTTCTGGCACTCGCTGGCTGCGTGCAGCCGCAAACGGGCGGCTCCACGCTCAACCTGCCCGGCGCGCCCCCCGGCAACGCGGTCTCCTTCTCCGACCTGCCCGGCTGGAGCAGCGACAATGCCGCCGGCGCGCTGGAAGCCTTCGTCACCGGCTGCAAGACCATCACCACCATGCCGCCGGACCAGTCCCTCGGCGGCTCCGGCCTCGCCCAGTCCGCCGGCGGGCAGGCCGGGCAGTGGACATCCACCTGCGCCGCGGCCCAGGCCATCGCCCCCAATGACGCCGCCGCCGCCCGCCAATTCTTCGAGACCAACTTCATCCCCTACGCCGTCTCCGGCCAAGCGCTCATCACCGGCTATTTCGAGCCGGAGTTCCCCGGCTCCAAGAACCTCGCCCCGGGCTACACCGTGCCACTCTATTCCAAGCCGGCGGACGACACCCTGGCCTCCCTGCCCCGCTCGGCCATCGACGCCGGGGCCCTGAACCGCAAAACCCCGGTCACCGCCTATCTGGCCGACCCGGTGGACGCCTTCATGCTGCAAATCCAGGGCTCGGGCCGCATCCTGCTGGCCAATGGCCGCACCCTGCGCGTCGGCTTCGGCGGCCAGAACGGCCAGCCCTACACCCCCATCGGCCGCATCCTGGTGCAGCAGGGGGACCTCTCGGCGGACGATGTCAGCTACCAGAGCATCTCCTCCTGGCTTAAGGCGCACCCGGACCAGGCCAAGGGCATCATGGAGCAGAACGCCCGCTACGTGTTCATCAAGCCGCTCGGCTACCTGCCGGACAACGAAGGCGCCCCGGGCTCGCTCGGCGTGCCGCTCACCGCCGGCCGCTCCCTGGCCGTGGACAAATCCATCATCCCGCTCGGCACCCCCATCTTCGTCGCCACCACGGACCCGATCACCCAATCCCCGCTCGACCGCCTGACCATCGCGCAGGACACGGGCGGCGGCATCCAGGGGCCGGACCGGGCGGATCTCTTCTTCGGCGCCGGGCCGGATGCCGAAACCACAGCCGGCTCCATGCGCCAACCCGGCCAGCTCTTCGTCCTGCTGCCCAAGCCGGCGGCGCAATAGGCATGCGCTTGCCCGCCTCCAGGCAAACGGGCTACAGCGGCGGCGCAATAGTTTCAGGTGGCATGTATGAGTTCTGACCCGCACCGCGATACGGGCGCTAACGCACAGCTGCGCCTTGGCGCTCTCATCGGTGTGCTCGGCGTGGTCTATGGCGATATCGGCACCAGCCCGCTTTACGCGCTGCAAACCTGCCTCGCCTATTTCACCGGCAAAGGCCTAAGCAGCTCGGACATTATGGGCCTCCTGTCCCTCATCGCCTGGGCGCTGATCATCACCGTCACGCTCAAATACGTCACCTTTGTTATGCGTGCCGACAACCACGGCGAGGGCGGCATCCTCGCCCTCATGGCGCTGGCCCAGCGCGTCGCCAAATCGGACAGGACCCGCGTTTTCCTCGGCCTGGTCGGCATCACCGGCGCCGGCCTGTTCTTCGGCGACGGCATGATCACCCCTGCCATTTCTGTGCTGTCCGCCGTCTCGGGCTTGCAGGTCGTCTGGCCGACCCTGTCCAACGACCTGGTCGAAGGGATTTCGCTGGTCGTCATCGTCGTGCTGTTCCTGTCGCAAAAGTACGGCACCGGCAACATGGGGCGGGCCTTCGGACCTGTCATGGCCGTCTGGTTCATCACCATCGGCCTGCTTGGCCTTGTCCAGGTCGTGCAGCACCCCTTCATCTTCAAGGCGCTGCTCCCGTCCTATGGCATCCTCTTCATGCTGCACCATAAATTCGCGGCCTTCGTCTCACTCGGCGCGGTCGTGCTGGCGGTTACAGGCGCTGAAGCCCTGTATGCGGACATGAGCCATTTTGGCCGCAAGCCCATCCAAGTCGCCTGGACCTATTTTGTCCTGCCCAGCCTGCTGCTGAATTATTTCGGCCAAGGCGCGCTGGTGCTGGCAGACCCCTCGACGGCGGATAATCCGTTCTACAAGCTTGCCCCGCACGCCCTGCAAATTCCGCTGACCGTGCTGTCCACCCTCGCCACCATCATCGCCAGCCAGGCGGTCATTTCCGGCGCGTTCTCCATGGCGCGGCAATGTGTCCAGCTCGGCCTGTTTCCGCGCATGGAAATCCGTCACACTTCGGAGACGGAAGAAGGCCAGATCTACGTGCCGCAGACCAATGCCCTGCTTGCCCTGGGCGTTATCATGCTCGTTCTCACCTTCCAGACCAGCGGCGCCTTGGCCTGGGCCTATGGCATCGCGGTGACCGGCACATTCCTGTGCACGAATATCCTGGCCGTCGTGGTGTTCCGCCGCCAGTTCAACTGGTCGCGCCCAGCCGCCCTCGCCGTATTCGGCTTGTTCGGCATAGTGGATCTCGCCTTCTTTGCCTCCAACACACTTAAATTCCTCGATGGCGGCTGGGTGCCGCTGGCCATTGGCCTCGCCGTGATCTTCACCATGACCACCTGGCGCCGCGGCCGCGGCCTGATCATGGACCGCTGGGTGCAGGACAGCCTGCCCCTGTCCTCCTTCCTGGCCCGCCTGCCGCAATCGCGCATCGTGCGCGTGCCCGGCACGGCGGTGTTCATGACCGGCAACCTGGACTTCGTGCCCAACGCCCTGCTGCACAATCTCAAGCACAACAAGGTGCTGCACGAGCAGGTCTTCTTCGTCACCGTGCGCAACCTCGATGTGCCCTATGCCAACCCGGCTGACCGGGTGAAGGCCGAGGAAGCCGCGCCCGGCATCTACAAGGTAGAGCTGTATTACGGCTTCATGGAGAGCCCGAACGTCCCGCAGGCGCTGGAGAGCCTCTCCGCCCAGGGCATCGACTTCAAGCCGATGCAGGCCAGCTACTTCCTGGGCCGCGAGACCGTGGTGCCCGCCTCGGTGCCAAAGCTGCGCTTCGTCCGCCGCTGGCTGTTCCTGTTCATGGCGCGCAACGCCATTTCCGCCACCGAGTTCTTCCGCATCCCGTCCGACCGCGTGGTCGAGCTCGGCGTCCGCATCGCGGTGTAACCGTCATTGCGAGCCCGCTCTGGCGGGCGAAGCAATCCATTTTCTTAGAGCAATATGCGTTTAGCTTGAACCGGCCTGGTCAAGCTAAACGCATGAAATTGCTCGCTCAAAGCTGAATGCTCTAAAGCCGCGCTTCAACCCAGGCGCGGCAGGCTGCTGCATCGGCGGTGCAACCACCGGCCAGCCACCAGGCCCGGGCCTCGCGGAGCATCTCGCCGATGCGCGGCCCGGGGGGAATGCCCAGGGCCGCCAAGTCCCGCCCCTGGAGCGGAAACACCGGGCGCCGCATGCCAAGCAGCCGCGCGCGCAAACCCTCCCAGCCCGGCCCCGCGCCGCCATACAGCCAGCTCCGATCCGCCAGCACCGCCGCCTCTTCCGCCGCCAGCGCCCGGCGAAGCGCCGCGTCGTCATCCTCCGGGCGCGGGATCTCCGTACGCATCAGCGCCTCCAGCCGGACCTCTTCCGCCTTGCTCAGCCGCCAGCCTTGCGCGAATGCCGCCACCTCGCCCGGCCCCAGCGCCGCCACGCGCAACAGCGGGTCCACCGGCGCCCCGCGCGCCAGCGGCGCCGCCAGCCGCTCCACATCCGCCCCGGGCAGCAACAGCGGCAGCACGCCTGTCCGCGCCATCAGCCGCAGCGCCGGCACCGGGTCCACGGCCTTCAAAATCAGCTTGATCTCGTTCCACACCCGCTCGGCCGAGAGGCTCTTCACCCCGTCGCGCAGCGCCACGATCGCCGCCACAGCCTCCGCATCCGGCTCGCCCCGCGCATAACGCGCGAAGAACCGGAAGAAGCGCAGCACCCGCAGGTAATCCTCCCGGATCCGCGTCGCGGCCGCGCCGACAAACCGCACCTTTCCTGCGGCCAGATCCTCCCGCCCGCCGAAATAGTCGTACACCGTACCGTCCCTGGTGGCGGACATGGCATTGATGGTGAAATCCCGCCGGCTCGCATCCTCGCGCCAGTCATCGGTGAATTCCACCACGGCATGCCGCCCGTCGGTCGCCACGTCCCGGCGCAGCGTCGTCACCTCGAAGCCCCGCCCCGCGGCCACGATTGTCACCGTGCCATGCGCCAGCCCGGTCGGCACCGCCTTCAGCCTCGCCGCGCGGGCGCGGGCCACCACCACCTCCGGCGCCAGCGGCGAGGCGAAATCCACATCCGCCACCGGGCAGCCAGCCAGCATGTCGCGCACCGCGCCGCCCACGATCCGCGCCTCGGGCAGCGCGTCCCACACCTGGTCCATGCCGGGCAGGGTGATCACTCCTCCCCCCGCAGCCGCCGCGCCAGCCGGCGCAATATTTCCCCGGTCGCGCCCCAGATCACATGGTCCGGATGCGGCCAGATGGAGAACTCCAGTTCCAGCCCGCGTAGCACCGCACGGCGGCGATGCGGCAGCACCGGGTCCAGCAGCACCGCGAAGGGCAAGCAGAAAACCTCCTCCACCTCATCCGGCGCCGCCTGCAGCTTCACGCCTTTCGGCACCAGCCCGATCACGGGGGCAATGTGGAAGCCGGTCAGGGTGACATGGTCATCCATCCGCCCGAGGACCTCCACGCAGCCCGGATCCAACCCGATCTCCTCGCGCGCCTCGCGCAGCGCCGCCGCCTCGGGCGAGCCATCCTGCGGCTCGATCTTGCCGCCCGGAAACGACACCTGCCCGGCATGGCTCGGCATCTCCGCCCCGCGCCGGGTGAGCCACACGCCGCGCTCCGGCTCCAGCGGAATCAACACCGCCGCCGGTTTGTGCCTGGGCGCGGCCAGCCGGGCATGCGTCAGCCCCGGCGGCAACCGGCGGCGCAACTCCGCCTCGGTCATGGTTACGGCCAAAACCGCTCAGTCTTCGCAGCAGGAGGGTAGATCGCCGAGCGAGAAAAACGCCCCTTTGCTCCATACCCCGAGCACTTCCCGCCCGCGCAGCATCCCCGGCTCGGCGAGCGCCACCAGCTCGTAATAGGTCGCCCGGCAGATCCGCGCCTCGATCGGGAATTTGCCCCTGCCATCGCGCACATGAAGATACGGCGTCGGCTCGCAACTGAGCAGATCATGCGTGATGCGGATCGGGTGTTCCGGCCCGGCGGTCACGCATTTGTCCACATTGGTGCGGAAGCACAGCACCTGGTTGCGCCCATGGCCCTTCCAGCTCATCTCCACAGCCACGAGCGGCGCGTCCTCCACCTCGATCCGCCCGCGTTCCACGTGCGTTTCCAGCAGATAATGCCCCTCCTCGTCGCGCATCAGCACGGAGGAGAATAGGCACACCATCTCCTTGCGGGAAATCGGGCTGCCCTTGTACAGCCAGGTGCCGTCGCGCC
>NZ_JBKQJR010000095.1:0-14421 GCF_052326845.1 Acidocella sp.
TGCCGCGAGCTTGGGCCGCTGATGGTCGCGGTCATCCTCGCCGGGCGCACGGGCTCGGCCTATGCCGCCGAGCTGGGCACCATGCAGGTGAATGACGAGATCGCCGCGTTGACGACCATGAACATCAGCCCGGTCACCATGCTGGTGCTGCCGCGCATTGGGGCGGCGATGCTGGTGATGCCAGCCCTGGTCGTGGCCATGGATGCCGCTGGCCTCTTAGGCATGACCGCCGTGCTGACCGCCTTCGGCTTTCCGCTCACGGCCATCGCGGCGCATATCGCCATCAACACCGCCGCGCGGAATTTCATCATGGGGCTGTGCAAGGGCGTGGTGTTCGCGGCGATGGTGGCGCTGATCGGCTGCCGGGCGGGGCTGACCGCCAAAGGCGGGCCGCGCGCGGTGGGCGAATCCGCGACCGCCGCGGTGGTGGGCGGGATCGTCGTCACCGTGGTGCTGGACGGGATTTTCTCCGTGATCTTCTACCGGTTGAATCTATGACACCGGTCATCACCGTCAGCGGCGCCACGCAGGCGTTCGACGGCCGCATTATCTTCCGCGATGTCAGCTTCAGCGTGATGCAGGGGGAGGTGTTCGTGATTCTGGGCGGGTCAGGCTGCGGCAAGTCGACGCTGCTCAAGCAGATGATTGGGCTGCTGACGCCCAGCGCGGGGGATATCACCATAGGCGGCTTCAGCGTACGGAGCGACGTCGTGGCCGTGCGGCGGCAGATCGGGGTGATGTTCCAGTCCGGCGCGCTGCTCGGGTCGATGACCCTGCTCGAGAATGTTTCGCTGCCGCTGGCGTTGTTCACGGACCTGCCGGAAGCTGCCTGCGCCGAGATCGCGCGGCTGAAGCTGGCCCTGGTCGGGCTGGGTGATGCGGCTTCGCTGCTGCCCTCCGAGATTTCCGGCGGCATGCTCAAGCGTGCCGCCATCGCGCGGGCGCTGGCGCTGGACCCGCCGATCCTGATGATGGACGAGCCCTCGGCCGGGCTCGACCCGGTGACCTCGGCCGGGCTCGACCGGCTGATCCTGCAGCTGCGCGACACGCTGGGCACCACCTGCGTGGTGGTGACGCATGAGCTTGCCTCGATCATGGCCATCGCCGACCGTTGCGCCATGCTGGACGCCAAG
Organism: Acidocella sp.; assembly: GCF_052326845.1. Classification (GTDB taxonomy): domain Bacteria; phylum Pseudomonadota; class Alphaproteobacteria; order Acetobacterales; family Acetobacteraceae; genus Acidocella. The sequence goes on from NZ_JBKQJR010000095.1 coordinate 1,134, forward strand.
GCGCAGGGGCTGATCGCCCTGGGCAGTCCACAGGAACTGCGCGATCAACCCGGCCAGCCTATGGTGCGGGCCTTCTTTCACCGGGAGACGGTGCAATGAGTACGAGTTCTGCGAGCTTTCGGGTCGGCGCCTTTGTCCTCGCCGGTGCGGTGGCGCTGCTGGCGCTGTTCTTCTTCCTCACGGGCGGCAGGTTCAACGAGGGCACGCTGTACGAGACCTTTTTCCGGGAGTCGGTGCAGGGGGTGGATGTTGGCACGCCGGTGAAATATCGCGGCGTGACGGTGGGGCAGGTGGCGGACATGGAACTGGTGGTGGCGGAATATCCCCCGCCCAGCACCGCTGCGGCGGGGCAGGCGGTTTACCAGCAGGTGATGGTGCGCTTTCGCATGGACACGCGCAGGGTGGGCGTAACCGAGAGCATTGCGAGCGCCGTCGCCCAGGGGTTGCGCGCGCAGCTTGTACCGCAGGGCATCACCGGGCTGTCCTACATCGATCTAAGCTTCGTGAATCCGCAAACCTATCCGGCGGAAGTGGTGCCGTGGACGCCGAAGGCGGCAGTCATTCCGTCGAGGCCGAGCACGCTCGCCCAGGTGCAGGATGCGTTGCAGAATCTGATCACCTCGCTCAGCGAGGCCGATATCGGCAAGATGGTCAGCCAGACCAGCGGGCTGATCTCGACCCTGAACCAGGAGGTGACCAGCGGCGATGCGCACCAGGCCGTCGCCAACGCCAACACGCTGCTGGCCAGCCTGAACCAGGTGGTGCAGCAGAGCGACCTGCCCGGGACGGCGGCGAGCATCCGCAACCTGGCGGGCGGGAAGCAGACGGAGCAGACTCTCGCTCAGCTCGATCAGACCACAGCGCAGCTGGCCAAGGCGAGCGCCGAGCTGCCGGCGCTGGTGGCCTCCTCGGAGGCGACAGTGAACCAGGCGCACGAAACCACGGCGGATTTGCAGGCTCAGTTGATGCCGATCCTGCAGGACATGAAAGCCGCCTCGCAAAATCTGCGTGACCTGACGGCAGCGCTTTCCGCCAATCCCGGGCAGATCCTGGGCGCGCCGCCACCGCCGCCTGAAGGGAGTAAATAAATGCCGCGCCGCCGTATCGTCCTTGCCGCGCCGCTGGCGCTCGCCGCCTGCGCCTCGCTGCTGCCGGCGCAAAAATACACGCCGCGCGCCAACTGGCCGTTGCAGCCCGCGCCGCCCGCCGCTGTGGCTAACGCAGGGACAGGCCCGGTGCTGATGATCCGGCCCATTGCCGCAGCACCTGGGCTGGAGGCGCGCGGGCTGCAAAGCCTGGCCGCCGATGGCAGCCTGGACGTGGATTACTACAATCTTTGGGCGGTGCCGCCGGCGGATGCGGTGACCCAGGCGCTGCTGGACTGGAGTCAGGCGAGCGGGGCGTTCTCCGCCGTGGTCACGCCCGGCAGCCGCTTGCAACCGGACCTGATCGTGGAGGGGGAGCTGACCGAGCTGCTGGCGGATCCCAGCCGGGGGGAAGCGCGCGCCGCGCTGACGCTGGTGTTTATCAAGCCTTCGGGAACACTCACGGGCACGGCTCTGCCCGTGGCGCAGGCAATGTTGAAGGCGACTGCGCCGCTGCAAGGTAATGACCCGGCGGCGATGGCGGCGGCGCAAAACAATGCGCTGTCCGGGCTGCTGACTCAGGCGATGGCGCAGCTGGAACGCGCCGCGCTTAAGTGAGGCTGGCCCGGTAGGCCCGCCAGCCGCCGAAGCTGGTGATGTCGGTAGCGCCTTCCAGGGCGTAGGCCTCGCACAAAAAACCCGGATGCACAGATCCATCGGCCAGCGTGACCCGGCCGATGCCCATCGGCGCGGGCAGGGCGGCGACGAAGCGGCCGAAATTTTCCGGTGTCAGTGCCCAGACCTCAACGGCGATGCCGCAGCCCGAGAAGCCTGGTGTATGCGTCAGGCCCGGTTTGGGTGGTGTGGTGGCCAGGGCGTAGAGCTTGTAGTCCGGCGCGGTGGTGGTGGCGCTCACCAGCCGCGCGCCGAGATTAACCAGTTCATGGTTAAGCACCATGCCGCTCAGATGCGCCCCGGCGACGACGACAGTCACCTCTTCCGGTGCGGGGGCGGTGTACCTGGCCTGGGGCTGCTTCCGGCTCACCCCGGCGCCGGCGCCGATTGCGGCGTGTAGGGTGGAGGCGTAGCCGGCGAGCGAGGCATCGGCGAAGGCCGGGCCGATGAAGGTCACGCCGAAGGGCAGCCCGTTCTCACGGAACCCGGCGGGCAGGGCGATCGCAGCCAGATCCAGCAGGTTCACGAAATTGGTGTACAGGCCGAGCGTTGAGTTGCGCTTGACCGGCTGCTCCAGCATCTCCGCCACGGTGAAGATGGTGGGTGCGGTAGGCAGCAGCAGCGCATCGCATTTCGCCAGCTCGGCCTGGGCGGCGTGGCGCAGGGCCTGCACCCTGTAGATGTCGGTGAAGGCATCGGCGGCGGAAAATTTCTGCGCCCCGCCGATGATGCGCCGCACCGTGGGATCGAAGGCATCGGCGTGGGTGACGAAGAAGTCCTTCACCGCGGCCAGACGCTCCGCAACGTAGGCGCCGCCATAGAGCAGGGCCGCGACGTCCCGCAGGGGCGTGTAGTCGATCTCCGTGACCTGCCAGCCCAGCTCGGCGGCTTTTGCCACGGCGGCGGCGTAGAGCGCGGCGGCTTGCGTGTCGTCCGCGAAGTCGCGGTCCTTCTCCGCCAGCACGCCGAGGCGCGGGACCACGGGCAGAACCACCTCGCGCGGCTTGCGGGAATAGGCGTCGGCTTCGTCATAGCCTTCAGCCACGCGCAGCACCGCCATGGCATCGGCGGCGGAATTGGCGAACACGGCCACACAGTCCAGGCTCTTGCAGGCGGGTACCACCCCGGCGGCACTGATGCGGCCGATGCTCGGCTTCAACCCCACGATGTTGTTGCAGGCGGCGGGAACGCGGCCGGAGCCTGCCGTGTCGGTGCCCAGCGAGAACGCCGCCAGCCCGGCCGCCACGGCCACCGCCGAGCCGGAAGAGGAGCCGCCGGAGATGTAATCGGCATTGAACACCGAGCGCGGGGCGCCATAGGGCGAGCGCGTGCCGTTCAGCCCGGTGGCAAACTGGTCGAGATTGGTCTTGCCGATCAGGATGGCCCCGGCTTCGCGCAGTTTGGTAACAACGGTGGCGTCCCGCTCCGCCGTGTAGGCGAAGTCCGGGCAGGCGGCGGTGGTGGGCATGCTCGCGACGTCGATATTGTCCTTCACCACGTAAGGGATGCCGTAGAGGGGCAGGGAGGTGTCGCCGAGCGCGCTGGCGGCGGCGAGGGCTTCCTCCTTCGGCACCAGCGAGATGAACACCGCCCTGTCCGTGTAGGTTTCGATGCGGGCGTAGAGTGCCTCGATCAGCGTCTGGGGCGTGATTGTGCCCGCCGCATAGGCGGCGTGCAGGGTGGGGATTTCCAGCAAATCAGGGATCATTGTCTCTTACTCCGTCACGATCACGCCGAGGCGCTGCCCGGCGCGGACCACCTGGCCCGGGGCGGCGGTGAGGGCGGCGAGGCGCCCACTGGCCGGGGCGGCCACGCGCACTTCCATCTTCATCGATTCCAGGATCATCACCGGCTCGCCGGCGGCCACCATCTCGCCGGGCTCCTTCAGCACCTGCCAGATGCTGCCGGGCACAGGGGCAGAGATGCCGCGCGCGCCGAGCGGCAGGGCGTCCTCGGGCGGTGGGGGCGGCAGGTCCGGCTCCTCGAACGTATGCAGCCCCTTGGCCACCCAGTCCTCACGCTCGGCGGCGAAGGCGGCGCGCTGCTGCGTCTGGAACGCGGCGATGCTCTCCGCGTTGGCCGCGCAGAAGGCCAGATGCTCGCGCAAGGAGAAGGTGCTTTCCTCGATGCGCGGCATGTACTTGCCATGTGGGAAGGCCTCGCGCAGTTCCAGCAGCTCCTGCTCGCTCACCTCGACGAAGCGGATCTGGTCGAAATGCCGCAGCAGCCAGGGCTTGCCGTCCTCGAAGGGCGGGGTCTGGCGGTGGGTGTTCCATACTTGGATCGTACGGCCGAAGAGCTGGTAACCGCCCGGGCCTTCCATGCCATAGACGCACATATAGGCGCCGCCGATGCCGACCGCATTTTGCGGTGTCCAGGGCCGGGCGGGGTTGTACTTGGTCGTCACCAGGCGGTGGCGCGGGTCGTAGGGCGTTGCCACCGGCGCGCCGAGATACACATCGCCCAGCCCGAGCACGACATAGGAGGCATCGAAGATGATGCGCTTCACCTCGTCGATGCTCTCCAGCCCGTTGATGCGGCGGATGAACTCGATGTTGTCCGGGCACCAGGGGGCGTCGGGGCGTGTCGTCTCCTGGTATTTGCGCATGGCGAGGCGGATCTGCGAGTCGTTCCAGGAGAGCGGCAGGTAGATGGTGCGCGCCTTCACCACCATGTCCTCCGGCGTCGGCAAAGCGGGCAGGATCGCGTCCACCGCGGCGCTGATCTTCGCCGCATTCGTCACGTCTGAATCGAAATGCACCTGCAGCGAGCGTATGCCAGGGGTGAGGTCGATGATGCCGGGGATGCGTGCCTGCTCCAGCGCGTCGCGCAAGCCTTGGGCGCGCAGACGCAGTTCGAAGTCCAGCTTCATCTCGCCGAACTCGATGAGGATGTCCTCATCGCCGGCGCGGCGGATCACGGTGTCCTTGCGGGATTCAATGATGGCGGGCGCAGCATCGGCGGAGCGAAAACTCACCTTGTCGCCGGGCTTGAGCTGGCCGAGCTTCCACAAATCGTCGCGCGTGACCACGGCCGGGCAGACGAAGCCGCCGAGCGAGGGGCCGTCCGGCCCGAGCAGGATCGGCATGTCGCCTGTGAAGTCGATGGCGCCGACGGCATAGGCGTTGTCGTGGATGTTGGAGGGATGCAGCCCGGCCTCGCCGCCATCCTGGCGTGCCCATTTGGGCTTGGGGCCGATGAGGCGCACGCCGGTGCGGGCGGAGTTGTGGTGCACCTCGTAGGTGGAGGCGAAGAGGGTTTCGATATCCTCTTCCAGAAAGAAATCCGGCGCGCCATGCGGGCCGTAGCGCACGGCCAGTTCCCATTCATGAGTGAGTTCCGGGCGCGCGGCGGGGGCGTGGGCGGGCAGGGGCATGGGCGGGTTGAGGCGCAGCGTGTCGCCCGCGCGCAGCGCGCCGCCATTATGGCCGCCAAAGCCGCCCAGTGTGAAGGTGGCGCTGCTGCCGAGATGTTCGGGGGCGGAGAACCCGCCAGATACGGCAAGATAAGTCCGCTGGCCCGGCCCGCTGATGGTGCCCAGGGCGAGGATCTGCCCGGCCTTCACGGCAACGGGTGTGAAAAAGGGCACCGCCGCGCCGTCGATATCCGCCGCCATCGCGCCGCCGGCCAGGGCGATAAACGTGTCGCAGTTGAAGCGCAGCGTGGGGCCGGTATGGGTGAGCTCCAGCGCCGTGGCGGTGATCAGGTTTCCGAGAATTTTATTGGCCAAAGCATGGCTTTTCTCATCCATCGGGCCGGATGGCGGGATGCCGACCTCCCAATAGCCCAACCGCCCGGGCAGGGATTGCAGAGAGGACTGCGCGCCGCCATCCAGCACCGCGACGCTGTGCGGGACATAGGAGAAATTGGCGAGCGTACGCGTGGTCATCTCGCCCGCCAGGAATTCGGGCAGCGCCAGAACTTCCTGCAAATAGTCGAGATTGGTCTCGATGCCGAAAATCTCGCTCTCCGCCAGGGCCGTTTGCAGATTGGCGATGGCATCCGCTCGCGTCGGCCCGGTGGCGATGAACTTCGCCAGCATCGGGTCGTAGAAGGGGGAGATGGCGGTGCCTTCCGCCACCCAGCTATCTACGCGCAGGCCGGGGCCGGGCTTGAATGCGGTGAGCGTGCCGCTGCACGGCGCGAAATTCTCGGCCGGGTTCTCGGCATAGACGCGGACTTCCACCGCAGCACCTTTGGCGGAGAGCGTGGCGGGGAGCGTGAATTCGCCGGCAGCCTGCTCGATCATCCAGCGTACGAGATCGACGCTGTAGATTTCCTCGGTGACGCCATGCTCCACCTGCAGGCGGGTGTTCACCTCCAGGAAGTAGAATTTCCGCGCCTCGGAATCATAGACGAATTCCACCGTGCCGGCGGATTCGTACTGCACCGAGGAGGCCAGCGCGATGGCGGCCTTCTGCAACGCGGCCAGCGTGGCGTCCGGCAGGTTGGGGGCGGGTGTTTCCTCGACCACTTTCTGATTGCGGCGCTGCAAGGAGCAGTCGCGGGCACCCAAGGCCACCACGCTGCCCTTGCCGTCGCCGAAAATCTGCACTTCCACATGCCGTGCGCGGGCGACGTATTTCTCCAGGAACAGCGCCGCGTTGCCAAAGTTGTTGGCGGCAAGCCGGGAGACGCTGGCAAAGCGTTCCGTCAGTTCATCAGCGTTGTGGCACAGCACCATGCCGATGCCGCCACCGCCCGCGCTGCTTTTCAGCATGACGGGGTAGGTGATGCGCGCGGCGGCTTCCAGCGCCTCCTCCACCGAGGCGAGGATGCCGGTGCCGGGGAGCATGGGCACGCCGGCTTTCTCCGCCAGGTCGCGCGCCGTGTGCTTGAGGCCGAAATCGCGCAGATGCTCAGGGCGCGGGCCGATGAACTTGATGCCTTCCGCCGCCAGCATCTGCGCGAATTCCACACGCTCGGAGAGGAAGCCGTAGCCCGGATGCACGGCCTCCGCTCCCGTGGATTTGCAGGCGGCGATGATGGCGGCCACATTCAGATAGCTTTCCGCCGCCGGAGCGGGGCCGATACGCACGGCCTCATCCGCCGCCAGCACGGGCGGGGCGAAACGGTCGGCATCCGAATACACCGCCACGGCGGCGATGCCCATCTGTTTGCAGGTACGCTGGATGCGGGCGGAAATCTCGCCGCGATTGGCGATCAGGATTTTCTTGAACATCAGGCGTCGCGGATGGTGATCTGGATGGGGGTGGGGGTGAAGCCGTTGCACGGGTTGTTCACCTGCGGGCAGTTGGAGATGAACACGAGCACATCCATCTCCGCCTGCAATTCCACATAGCCGCCGGGCTCGGAGACGCCGTCATCCACGGTCAGTTCGCCATTCGGACGGATAGGCACGTTCATGAAAAAATTCACGTTGGAGACGAGGTCGCGCTTGGTCATGCCGTATTTGCCAAGCTCGGTGATGAAGTTCTCGCGGCAGGAATGCATGAAGCGCGTCTCGTGGCCAAAGCGCACAGTGTTGGACTCGCAGGAGCAGGCGCCAGCGCAGGTGTCGTGAAAGCCGCAGGTGTCGGCAATGATCTTCAGCATCGCCCGGCCTTCGTTGGAGAGTAGCATGGAGCCGGTGGTGAGATCGTAGCGTCCGCCATTGGCTGCCTGTGCGGCCAGCGTGTCCTGTGCCGAGTAGCGCTCTGTGGTGTCTTGCGCGTTGTAGAACAGCGCATCCACGGCCTGCTGGCTCTTGAGGTCGACGATGCGCATGATCTGCCCGGCCTTGAGCAGGGCGGAATAGGGGGCGCGGGCGGGAACGATGGTGTCGGAGATGATGGTCATGCGGCGAAGAACCCGTCGGTGTTGACGAAGCCGCGCGCGGCTTCTTCGGTGAAGTTGCGGCAGAGGTCGCCCGCCTGCGCGGCGGGGGCGCGCCAGGCGATGTAGCTGATGGAGCCGGTGGCTTCCTGCGCGGGGCTGAGCGCGTGTGGGGTGTTGGAGAGCGCGACGAGCAGGTTCATCTCGGCGCGCAGTTCCACCGCGGCGCCGGCGGGCGGGTTGCCGCGCCAGCGCATGCAGTCCTGTTCATCCACTCCCACGGGCGAGAATAGCGAGATGGCGGGGGCGACATCGCGGCGCGAGAGCCCGAACTTGGCGGCGGCGCTGCGGATATTGTCGCGCCCGTTGCGCCCCGCGGTTTGCGCGGGAGAGTTGGGGCCGATGATGGTGTCATGTCCGGCGCCGGTATCGGCGGTGACGGAGGCAAGCACGCGGCCCATGTCGGAGAACAGCACGCGGCCGGTGGTGAAGTTCGTCGTCCATTGCAGCTTGGCGGTGTCCCCGGCGTTGTAGCGCTCAGAGGTTTCGGCAGCATTCCACATGAAGAACGCCGCACCCGGCGTGCCGGAGTTATTGGTGATGCGCAGCGCCGCCCCCTTGTGCAGGCGCAGGCAGACATACCAGCCGGGCGGGATCGTATCCTGTTGGATGATATCTTGCGTGGCGATATCGGCGAAGCTCGCCACCGGCTTGGGTGCTGCGGCGCGGGCGCGGGCCTGCGCCTGCAAGGCCTCGTACCGGGCGCGGTATTGCTCGGGCGTGAGTTTGTCCAGATCCAGCATCAGGCTGCTCCTTTCTTCATGCGCGGACGCACGGGAATGTCATGGGTGATGCGCGCGCCCTTCGCGGGATCATCCGGCGTGGGGCGTTCCAGCACGATGACGCGCGTGCCGAGGCGGAAGGCCTCGGAGATGTCGTGCGTGACCATGACGATGGTCATCTTTGTCTCTTCCCACAGACGTTTCGTCAGCACGTGGATGTCGGCGCGGGTGCCGGGGTCGAGCGCGGAAAACGGTTCGTCCAGCAGCAGCACACGGGGTTTGGCCATCAGCGCCTGGGCCAAGGCGAGGCGCTGCTGCATGCCGCCGGAAAGCTGCGCCGGATAGAAATCCGACGCGTGACGCAGCCCGACATGGTCGAGCATGGCGCGCGCTTCCTCCTTGGCATCGTAGCGGCGCGGGCCGAAAAGCTTGCCGAGGAAACGGGCGGATTTGAGCTCCATCGGCAACAGCACATTATCCAGCACCGTGAGGTGCGGGAACACCGAGTAGCGCTGGAACACTACGCCGCGCTCCGGTGTAGGCTCGGCGGGGAGTGGCGCCCCATCGAACTGGATGCTGCCGCGGGTGGAGAACTCCTCGCTCATCAGCATGCGCAGCAGGGTGGTCTTGCCACAGCCGGAAGGCCCGACGATGGAGACGAAGCTGCCTTCCTCGATGTTCAGGTTGAGCTTCTCCAGCACCACGCGGTCATCGTAGATCTGCCAGACGTCCTTGACTTCGATGGTGCTCATTGCGTCTTGGCTCCCGCGAACCAGGGGAAGGCGTAGCGCTGCACCAAGCGGAGCACGACGTCGAACAGGAAGGCGAGCAGGGTGATCCAGATCACATACGGAATGATGATGTTCATGGCGAAGTAGCGACGCACCAGGAAGATGCGGTAGCCGAGCCCATCCTGCGCCGCGATCGCCTCGGCGGAGATCAGATAGATCCAGGCTGGGCCGAGGGAGAGGCGGAGGCTGTCGATGAGGCGGGGCAGCATTTGCGGCACCACGACACGTAGTGCCATCTGCCAGGAGGAGGCACCGAGCGTCTGCGCCTTGATGAGCTGCGCCTTCGGCATTTCCTCGACGCGCATGATCAGGTCGCGGATCATGAAGGGCGCGGTGCCGATGACGATGAGCGTCACCTTCGCCGTTTCGCCGATGCCGGCGATGATGAACAGGATTGGCAGAATGGCAAGCGGCGGCACCATAGAGAACGCGGCGATGAACGGCACGAACAGCTTGCGCAAGTACGGGACCATCCCCACCGCGATGCCAATGACGAAGGAAATGCCGACGGAGATCGCCAGGCCCTCGATCAGCCTTTGCAGGCTGGAGAGCGTATCCGTCAGCATCAGGTAGTCGCCGGTTGCCATGTCCTGGGTGAAGGCCATGAGGTTCATGGCAGCGGCCATCTGGGCGAGGCCGGGCAGCAGCTTGTCGTCCGGGTTCGCCGCCAGCCTGGCCGCCGAAGCGGCCAGGTACAGCACGGCGAGGGCGACGAAGGGTGCGGCGGCAAGCAGCCGCGCGCCGTGCTTTCCCGGATGCAGGTTGATGAGGCGCATTACAGCGTCTTCGCGGCAGCCATTGCCATATAGTCGGCGTTGAAGCGGAAGGTGACGTTCTTCGCATCGCCGAGTATGTGCCCGCCGGGGAATTCGATGCCGACAACATCAGGGGAGGTCGCGCCCTGGCCCATCATGCCCCAGGCGAACAGGAACTGCCGCACATGGTCCATGGTGGCGATGAGCTGGCTGCCCTTGGTGAATTCGGCGGCGCCGGCCGGGTCGGAGAACAGATGCGTGGTCTTCAGCTGGCTGACGAAGCCGGCGTAGTCGGTGCCGGAGAGCTTGCCCATCTCCGTCTGCGCGGCCTTTGCCTCCGGCGTGTCGGCCAGCATGATGCCCAGCGTCTCGTACCAGATGCCGCACAGCGCCTTGGCGAAATCGGGGTTGGCTTCCAGCGTCTTGGTGTTGACGATCACGAGGTCGAGAATCTCGCCAGGAATAGCCGAGGAGTTGAACACGTTATGCGCCCCGGCATCGGCGTCGATCTGCTCGACGATCGGGTTCCACGTCACCACGGCGGTGACGTCCGGCGTGAGGAAGGCGGCGGCCATGTCGGCGTCCGAGGTGTTGACGATCTTGATGTCGCGCTCGGTCATGCCGTGCATCTGCAACCCGCGGTCCAGCAGATATTGCGAGACGGAATACTGCACGATGTTGACGTTCTGGCCCTTGATGTCCTCAAACTTCGTCTTGTTCTTGAGGATCACGGCGTCGTTGCCGTTGGAATAGTCGCCGGTGATGATCGAGGTGGAATCCACCCCTCCCACGGCGGGTACGGCCAGCGTGTCCATGTTGGTGATGGTCAGCGCGTCGAACGCGCCAGCGGTGTATTGGTTGATGGAGGTGGAATAGTCGTTCACCTCGACCACGTCGATCTCGATGCCGTATTTATCGGCCCATTTCTTCACGATGCCTTTTTCCGCCGCCCATGGCCAGGGCATCCAGCCGACATAGATTGTCCAGGCCAGCGTGAATTTCTTCTTGGTCGCCGCGAGCGCCGGCGCGCCGCCAGCCATCGTGGCCGCAGCCGTCAGCGCCGCGCCGGATTTCAGGAAGTCTTTACGTGTCAGCATCTAAGCACCCTCTCTTCGTTGATCAATCTCACCGAATTCGAGGGTACGCTGAGAGCCGATGCGCACCCCCGCATCCGTAGCTCTCCCGGGCTTTTGTCCCGCCGTGCATCATGCGGATGTCTCCCCGCATGACCGCCGCTCTCGGACCAGCACCGGGACATGCCCGGCCGGAACCCTAGCGGCCTTCATTGGACCATAAAGCAAAGTGTGTGCCAGCAGGAACGGCACAGAAAATCGGCGGAATTCTACCGGGCTGGTTTACGGTTGAACTAAAAACGGGCGGAGCTGGTGAAAAGCGCGCCATGGAGCGCGCTTGGACGGCGCAGACTCCAGTTTCGATACCCAATGGTCGCAAATCGAGTTCGCCGCGGACAGGCGGCGAACGGAACGTCGCGTCCCGTTTAACTGGCAACCTTGGCGTGCAGCAGGCCGATCTGCGAATTCGCGGGCTGGGGCACCACAACCAGATCGGTGCTGATCCCGACCGGCCGGGAAACAACCTGTGCCGGTGCGCTGCGGTACTCCTTCAGCAGCTCGATTTCATTTTTCAGCTGAATGCGTTCGAGCATCAGCGTGGTGATCTGTTGCTTGGCGCTTTCGAGCTGACGCTTCAGCTCGGCATTTTCAGCGGCGGCGCTGTCAGTCTTCCGGGCATGCCAAAACATGATAACTCAAGTCCTTGTGATATATAGCTGGAAAAACCGCCGTGATGGCGTGGGGCGTGGAAATATCTATGCAGCATCAAAATAGCTAATCACGAATGCTTTAACGGCAGGTATTTAAGGCGTATTTCCAAACACATTCTGTTGATCGTGAAATTTGGACAGCGAATCTGGCCGTCCATTGCCAAGCCCGGCAGGCATCGCGGCATTGCGGACGGCCGATGATGTTTCTGTGGAGTAAAAATTCTGAATATGGAGTTAAGAAGTATCCAGAAAACACCATAAGCCTGATATTCTTGGTATAGATCAGGCCGTGCCGTGTCCGCCCCGTCCTAACGCCCGCGCGTTCGGTTGAAGAGTGTGGTGAAAGGGGCGTTGCTCGGGTGTAGAGCACGTTTTTCGCGCGAGTAAAGCGGGCACAGATAAAGCGCGAATTGGAGGAATGAATATGACCGGAAAGAAGGATTTCACGGGTTTTGGTGAACAGCAGATGGCGAGTGCCGCCTTGTTCGGCAAGCCGCTTTTCGAAAACTTTGAACGCGCCTGCCGTTGGCAGAGCAGCCGGTTGGACCGGGTCGAGGCCGTGCTCACGGAAGCGTTGCAGCGCCGGCGCAATAGCTGCGAAGCCATGGAGCGTTTTGCTGCGCAATTGAGCGATGCGCATGATCCATCGGTCCTGATCAAGGCGCAGCAGGAATGGTTCTCGGGCGCGGTGCAGCGGATGTTGGCAGATGCCACCGCCTGGCAGACTGCCGGCACGTTGATGCTGCAGGGTCTGAACAGCGTCAACGAACTCAGGGCTTCGTCAGCGCAGATTGACCCAGAGGCCGCGCCGGAAGCCGCTCCTGGCGCGGCGGAGGCGGTCGTTCCGCGTCGTCCTGTTAAAGTAGCCTAGCCGGCGGCTTGTGGTGGTGCCGCTGCCACAGATAGCAGGGCAGCGCCACGATCCAGAAAATCAGTACAGCGCCTGCCCAGGCCAGAGGACGGGGCAGGCGCTGGCGCGTGGCGTCCCTGTAAACAAATCCGGCGCTGATCAGCGCAAGCCAGACTGTGTTGGAGGCCATCACCAGAGTTCCCCGGCAATGGCGTCAACCGGCAAGGGCGGATGCGCGTACGCCACGTAAAAGTTGAGGAAAGTTTGGGCATTCAGCCCCGTCAGCGGTGCCAGTGCGCGGATGGCTTTGACCCAGTAGGTCTCGTAGTCAATCTCCCGGGCGTGGTTCTCCGGGCGCTGTTCGCGCAAATACGCCGCGATCTGAGCCCCATCTGGCACGGCTTGCGGTGTAGCAGGGTGGTACAGCCGTGCATCCGCATCCGTTCGTACAGCGGCCCAGCCTGCTTGTTGTAACAATACTGCCAACTCGGCGCTTTGCGTGCGGGCATCGGCAAACTCGGCGGCATCTCCGGTGACGACGACATACTGCACCTGATATGTGGCCAGAAACGCCGCAAGCATGTGCGGATCTACGAGCGGCAGATATTTCTGGTATTTCTGCAGAAAGATCGTCCGGTACAGAGGCCATTTGGCGAAGGGCTCGGGAAGTCCGCCGGTGAGGTAGCCCTGCGCGGCGAGCGAGAATTTCATGCCGGATTCGTATTGGTATCCCATCTCATTGAAGTATTCAGGCAGGATGAGGATCCGGCTGTCCGGCGGAAGCGTGCCGTC